>CAXTCD010000320.1:0-2005 GCA_964242145.1 uncultured Rhizobacter sp. | reverse complement strand
CCTCCCACTCCTGCTCACCTCATTCGTGCAACTGAGGTTTGTCGCTAATCAGGTGAGGCGTTGGCGGCCGAGCTACTGCGTTCGGCGCATGTGGCTATGCATCTTCCTTGCTCCCCGCCAAGTGCCCATGCTGATAGGCTGCGGCTCAAGGCGGCACGCAGCTCGTGTGCCGCGCCTTACCCCCCCCATGGAGTTGTTGCATGTCTGACCGCCTCCCCGATCACGAGATCGATCCCTTGTTCACCCGTCGCTGGTCGCCGCGTTCCTTCACCGGCGAGACGCTTGACGAGGCGACCTTGCTGCGCTTCCTGGAGGCTGCGCGCTGGGCACCGTCGGGCTATAACGTTCAGCCCTGGCGCTTCATCTACGCCCGTGCGAACACGCCGGCGTGGGCACCGATCTTCGACACCCTGGCGCCCTTCAACCAAGGCTGGGCACAGCGCGCATCGGCCCTTGTTCTGGTTTTATCGCGAACGGTCTGGGCCGCGCCGGGCAAGACCGAACTGCAGCCGAACTCCTCGCATGCGTTCGACGCAGGTGCTGCGTGGGCGAACCTGGCCTTGCAAGCGGAACTGGCAGGTTGGCATGCCCATGGCATCGGTGGCTTCGATCGCAAAAAAGCGCGTGCAACGCTGGCCGTGCCGGCCGACTACGAATTGCACGCCGTCGTGGCGATCGGCCGGCGCGGCGACAAGTCCGCGTTGCCCGAGGCACTGCAAGCCAGCGAGGCGCCCAATGACCGCCTTCCATTGAAGGTGCTGGCCGCCGAAGGCCGTTTCGCATTTGAGGGCTGAACCGAGGCCCGATGGTGCTGGCCATGCCAGCACCCGAGTGGGTGTTGATTGGCGGCTGGATCGTTAACGGCCTGGTTGGGCAGCCGCCAGCAGCCGTTGCGAGCCTATATTCTGCAGCGCATCTGGTGGCCGAAAGCGCCCCATGGCGTCTTGGCTTTCAGCGCCTTTTACCGCTCAAATATATCGTTAGCATGAGCCGACGCGGCTTCTTCAATATTGGCCAGTACCGCGCGCGGCGACAGGCTGAAGCAACTCGTTTTCTGGGTGCTTTGCCTGATGAGTGTCGTACGTGAACGATGTAATCCGTGCTTTGCCAGAAAAGCACCGAATCAAGCCCGCTGTTGAGCTTCAGGTATCAACTGGCCACCGTGCCAATCGATGAATTCAAAGCGGCAGCAAAAGCGTTCAGTCGGGCAATGAAGGAACTGCCAGATTGCCCCGTCGCTCTGGTCAGCTCCGTCTGACGGGGCACGCGCGAGCTAAGCCGCCACCTTCACAGCAAGCGCCTCTTCAATGTCGGCCGCAAGCGCTTCCGGTGCCGTTTTGGGGTCGTAGCGTCGCGCGACACGGCCATCGCGGCCGATCAGGAACTTGCCAAAGTTCCAGCGAATGTCGACGCTGCCCTCGGGGCCGGGCGTGTTTTCCTTCAGCCAGCGGTAGAGCGGTTGCGTGTGTTCGCCATTGACATCGGCTTTCGCATAGAGCGGGAAGCTGACGTCGTATTTCGTGCTGCAAAAGGTAGCAATCTCTTCGGCACTGCCCGGCTCCTGTGCGCCGAATTGGTTGCTCGGAAAACCCAGCACCACCAGGCCTTGATCGCGGTACTTGCGCCATAAGGCTTCGAGGCCGCTGTACTGAGGCGTTAGCCCGCAAGCGCTGGCGACGTTGACGATCAACAGCACCTTGCCTGCATGCTCTTGCAAGGTCGCGGCGCTGCCGTCCAGCCGCTGCAGGCCGATGACATTCAGATCTTGGCGAATTTCCTGGGTCATGCGTGTTCTCCGTGGGGTGGGTGGTGCGAGGGGCTAAGGCAAAGCTTGGCGGGTTATCGCACGAATGAACATCGGATTCTGCAGAGGGGTCTTGCGAGCGGCAACGATGAGATCCACGTTTGCATATGCATTCGCTCTCTGTTGCAGCCGTTTTGTTTTGATCATTAAGAGCGGCTAACAAAAGCCTGTCAACGCCAGGTGATGGAGGAGCGTTGGGCG
>CAXTCD010000319.1:0-2038 GCA_964242145.1 uncultured Rhizobacter sp. | reverse complement strand
CGGTTCGCTCGCCGGTTCAGTTCGCCGTAGCTGAGTTCAGTCTGCTCGAACACCAGCGCGATCGCGTTCGGCTGATCACGCACCTGCTGCTCGAATTGTGCGTGGATGGCTGGGTTCAACTCGCCGCTCGCGCCTGACACAGAAATTTGCGCGTTCGGCGAGCCCCAGGCCAGCAATTGCCGCCGTTCCGCTTCGCTCAACCAGGCCACCCCGACCACCAAGTCCTGCGGCCGGTCGGCCAGCGCCTGCAGCATCGCGAGGTAGTGGCCGGCCAGGCGCTCGATGGTGGCCGGTGCGAACAGCTCCTGCGCATGGGTGAAGCTCGCGTGCACGCGGCCATCCGAGCTTTCGATGGTGTCGAGCGTCAGCTCGAACTGCGCAGCCGGCGCCACCAGCGCCTGCTCGCTCAGGGTCAGGCCGGGCAGCGCCAGCGGGCCGCGCGCCTCTTGCCGCTGATGGTTGAACACCACCTGGAACAGCGGGCTCACGCCGAGGCTGCGCTCGGGCTGCAGCGCTTCGACCAATTGCTCGAATGGCAGGTCCTGGTGCGCCTGCGCGCCCAAGGCAGCCTCGCGCGTTTGCGCGATCAGCGCGGCCAGCGTGGTTTGCGGCGCCAACTGGCTGCGCAATACCTGGGTGTTGACGAAAAAGCCAACCACGCCTTCGGTCTCCACACGGTTGCGGTTGGCCGTAGGCACGCCAACGCGCACATCTGACTGCCCGCTGTAGCGGTGCAGCAGCGCCTGAAAGCCTGCCAGCAGCAGCATGAACAAGGTCGTGCCTTCTGCGCGCGCGCGTTGTTGGAGGCCTTGCACCAGCACCGCCGGCAGCTCGAAGCGATGGCTCGCGGCGCGGTAGCGGCCGTCGCTTCGGCGCGGCTGGTCGGTCGGCAGTTGCAGCACCGGGTGTTCGCTGCCAAGCTGCGCCATCCAGTAAGACAATTGACGCTCGCGCTCGCCGGCGTCCAGCCAGTGGCGCTGCCACTGCGCATAGTCGGCATAGCGGATCGGCAGGGGCGCGAGTGGCGGCAACAGCCCTTGCACGCGGGCCCGGTATTGCGCCGCGAACTCGTCGACGATGATCTGCATCGACCAGCCATCGGACACGATGTGGTGCATCACCACCACCAGCACATGCTCGCGCTCGGCGAGCCGAATCAGGCCGATCTTGAACAGCGGCCCGGCGCTCAGTTCGAACACCGTCTCGGCCCATTGCTGCGCCGCTTGCTGCGCCAGGCGCTCGCGCTGCGGGTGATCGGTCAGATCGGTAAAGGCCATCGGCAGCTCGGCCACCGGCTGCAGCACCTGCTCCGCCAGGCCCTCGGCATCAGCGCGAAACACCGTGCGCAGCGCATCGTGGCGTGCCACCAGCGCCTCGAAGCTCGACTGCAGCGCGGCGCGGTCGAGTGCGCCCTCCAGCTTCAACGCGCCGCTGATGTTGTAAGCCGTGCTGCGCGCATCGAGCTGCCACAAAAACCACTGCCGCAATTGCGCAAAGGCCAAAGGGCGGGGCTGATCGGCCGGCGCGACGCTTGCGAGGATCGGGAACTGGCCGATGCTCAGCCCTTCGGAGCGGATCTTTTGATAGACCGTGCGGCGTTGTTCGGAAGTCAGTCGGGCAAAGCGTTCTGCAATGCGGCGAGTCGCCGTGCTGTCCATCAAGCAGTCTCCAAACGGTCAAGAAATGAATCGATTTCTGAAAGCGCCTGCGCCGATCGGTTCAAGCCGGCGCCCGCGACCCGCAGCGCCAATGCGGCCAGCGTGGGGTGCATGAAAATGTCCTGGATCGTCAGCTCGCATTGCAGTGCCTGCAGGCGCGACACCACCTGCACCGCGAGCAGCGAATGCCCGCCCCGCTCGAAGAAGTGGTCATGGCGGCCGACCCGGGCCACGCCCAGCAGCTCCGCCCAGATCAACGCCAGCGCCTGTTCGGCCTCGCCTTGCGGTGCCTCCACGACGCCACCTTCACGTCGGCCGGAGGCATTCACCAGCGCCTGCGGGTCCGGCAGCGCCTTGCGATCGACCTTGCCGTTAGGCGT
>CAXTCD010000318.1:0-2112 GCA_964242145.1 uncultured Rhizobacter sp. | reverse complement strand
ATGCGCTGGTGGCGCAGATCCCGGCCTTACTGATCTCGGTGGCGGCAGCGATGGTGGTGTCGCGCGTCGGCAAGGAAGAAGACGTTGGCACGCAGATCTCGGCGCAGGTCTTCAGCTCGCCGCGCATCCTGGCGATCACCTCCGGCGTGATCGGCCTGCTCGGGCTGATTCCCGGCATGCCGCACCTGGTGTTCCTGATGATCGCCGGCGGCATGGGCTATGGCGCCTGGTGGATGAACGAGCGCAACAAGCGGGTCAAGGCCGAGCCGCCACCGCCGCCGCCGGTGGCCGAACCTAACGCCGAGGCAACGTGGGATGACCTGCAGCCGGTCGACACCCTCGGCCTCGAAGTCGGCTACCGCCTGATCGCCTTGGTCGACAAGGCCCGTCAGGGCGACCTGCTGCAACGCATCAAGGGCGTGCGGCGCAAGTTTGCACAAGACGTCGGCTTCCTGCCGCCGCCGGTGCACATCCGCGACAACCTCGAACTGAAACCCAGCATGTACCGGCTGACGCTGCGCGGCGCGGTGGTCGGTGAAGGCGAGGCCTTCCCCGGCATGCTGCTGGCAATCAACCCGGGCGGGGCCACGACCAAGCTGATCGGCACCGCCACCACCGACCCGGCCTTCGGCCTGCCGGCGGTATGGATCGAAGAGCGCCAGCGTGAATCGGCGCAGATGAACGGCTTTACCGTTGTCGATTGCTCGACGGTGGTCGCCACGCACTTGTCGCACCTGATGCAGATGCATGCGGCCAAGCTGCTCGGCCGCGTCGAAGTGCAGCAGCTGGTCGACCATGTCACCAAGCTGGCGCCGAAGATGATCGAAGACGTGGTGCCGAAGATGGTCAGCATCCCTGCGCTGCAAAAGGTGCTGCAGCTGCTGCTGGAAGAAGGCGTGCATATTCGCGACATGCGCTCGATCGTCGAGTGTCTGGCCGAGCATTCGTCGACGGTCAGCGACCCGGCCGAGCTGGCCCGTCGCATCCGCATCCATTTGGCGCCAGCGATCGTGCAGCAGATCTACGGCCCGCTGCAGGAGCTGGAAGTGATCGCGCTGGAGCCCGAACTCGAACGCATCGTGACCCAGGCGCTGAACTCGCCGCATGGCGCGGCGCTCGACCCTGGCGTCGCCGATACGCTGACACGCAGCGCCGCCGAATCGGCCAAGCGGCAGGAAGATCTCGGCCACCCGGCCTGCCTGCTGGTGCCGGACCTGATCCGCGCGCCGATGGCCCGGCTGCTGCGCCGCGCAGCACCCCGCCTGCGAGTGCTGGGCCACAGCGAGATTCCCGAGACGCATTCGATCCGCATCGGCGCGATCATCGGCGGCAACCCGTAAGGCTTCGCGACGCAGCCGCTGCAACCGCCTCGCTTGCGAGGCGGTTTAGCATTCTGAAAATCAGATTTCAGATGACGCTCAGCAATAGGGTTAGAACAAGGCTGTATCGAGTACCTTCTGCGATTGTCAGCGTATTTGTGAGGGTAAACCCGAGAGCGCTGAATGCGTTCGGGTGCGCACAGTCGAAGTCGTGCAGGTTCCCTTGGAATGTTTCGTTGTGCAGCCGAGCCGCTCACCGTCCAACCCCAGATAAGCACCCGATCTTCACCGCTGATTCGGCTCAAGTTCCTGCGTCACTTCGGAACAATTGCAAGGCGCTCTGTATCGCCTCGCCATGAATCAGCCCCACTTCAATTCCGCCTCTTCCCACCCTTCGCAGCTTGGCTGCAGATGGCGCGTTGCGCGTCATCCGGCTGCGTCGATCCATCGGTCAGCATCCGGCCAAATGAAGGGATTTAGGACGGCTGATCCCGAGACTGCTTCACCCCTTGTTCTTTCACACTGGCTGCAATTGCCCGTCTCTTGCAGCGGCTCGACCCTCCGGAGCACCCCATGAATGTCAAACGCTTCACAGCACGCACATCGCGCGACGCGCTGACCCTGGTTCGCCAGGCGTTCGGCGAAGACGCGGTCGTGTTGTCGACCAAGCCCTGCCCGGAAGGCGTCGAAGTGCTGGCCATGGCGCCTGAAAGCGTGCAGCAGATCGAGCGCTTGTCGGCTTCGTCGATCGCCGCACGTGCCGCTGCGCAGCAACCGGTGGCTGCGCGTCAGC
>CAXTCD010000317.1:0-2127 GCA_964242145.1 uncultured Rhizobacter sp. | reverse complement strand
CATGCCCGAGCTTGTGGCCCTGCGCATCGACGATCACCGCGCCTTCGCGCACCGGCACGCGCTCCAGACCCAGCAAGCCAACACGCTTGTGGCTGGCGCCGGTGGTCAATTGACCGTCGATCACGTTTGATCCGGGGTAGCCGCCAGCGCGTGCCCCGCCGGCGCGGCGCACCTTCTGGATCGCCCAAGTGAGGCCGGCTTCAACCGGCGTCGTGGTGTCGTTGATGTCATGGCCATAAAGGCACAGGCCGGCTTCGAGGCGCAGCGTGTCGCGTGCGCCCAGCCCGGCGGGCTTGACTTCGGGCAAGGCGAGCAGCGTGCGCGCCAATGCTTCAGCATCGGCGGCCTGCACCGAGATTTCGAAGCCGTCTTCGCCGGTGTAGCCCGAGCGGGTGACGAAGCAATCGGCGCCAGCAAGCGACAGCTGCGCACCGGTCATGAAGGTGAGTTGGGCAACGGCCGGGTTCAGGCCGGTCAGCGCACGCACGGCCAGCGGGCCTTGCAGCGCGAGCAGCGCGTGATCGGGCAAGGGCAGTACGGTGCAGCGGTGGCTGATGTGGGTGACCAGGTGCTGGAGGTCGGCCGACTTGCAGCCGGCATTGACGATCACGAACAAGTCGTTCTCGCGCTTCGTGATCATCAGGTCATCGAGGATGCCGCCGCTGGCATTGGTAAAAAAGCCGTAGCGCTGCTTGCCCACGGTCAGCCCCGCGATGTCCACCGGTACCAGCGATTCCAGTGCCAGCGCCGCGTCATCGCCGAGCAGGCGCAACTGGCCCATGTGCGACACATCGAACAGCGCGGCTGCTTCACGGCAATGCTTGTGCTCGGCCAGGATGCCGCCGGGGTAGCTCACCGGCATGTCGTAACCCGCGAACGGAACCATCTTCGCGCCGAGTTTGAGGTGCAGCGCATGCAATGGAGTTTTCAGCAAGGCATCGGTGGCGGACATGGCGTCTCCAAAGGGCAATCGGGTGTCCACCTTACGCTTTGAAGGTGGGGAGTGCCCTCGCTGTCCGCTTTACCTGAGAGATTGACGGGGTGCCTTTTCAGGCACGGGCCGCTTGCCCCTTCGGTGGGCCGGCTCATCTGCTGCGCAGATCACCGACCTCTCTCCAGTGAGGAACGCTTCGCAATCGAAGCGCCCATCAGTCCTTTTGCCTGAGCGTTACGTCTGTTCGACTCGCCTTCGGCGGCCTCTCGAAGAGGCTCTCTCCTGACGGGGCGCCAGTGTAGCTCGTGGCCGCTTGCGCTTAGCCCGCTGCGTCGGCTGCTGCGCAATTTTCTTGAGCTGTTTTTGGTCCGATGTGGCGGCTAATACGCGTGTCAGAAAAATTCTGACTTGAGGGTTGACTTTGTGAGCAAACGCATATTGGGCCGATGTTTTGACTTGTCTAGGCCTGACTAAGCAACAAAGGTCTGACAGCGAGGATTGGCGGGCGTTTTTTGAGGTCGAGATCAGCCTGAGCCGCTGCCGAATCATGGCTTATTTCGCCGATTCTTGATGGTTCGAACTCAACCATTCGTTGCAATGCGCGGACTTGCTTACGGTTGCCTGCTCAGCGCGCCAAGGGCGGGGCCGAAGTAGCAGCCAGGTCCTCAGTGTCTCGAATAAGAACCGATCGGCACGCTGCACCAGCAGCTGCCACCCAAGGCTTACAGGCAACGGGTTGCATCGAAGTCGCGCTGCACTAACGCAGCGTCGAGCACACCTCCGCACGATGTCGTGTTGGAGGTTGTCCTTCCTTTCAAACACTCTAGGAACGACGATGCATAACTTCACATCGGCCCGTGTGGCTGTACTCGCTTCTGCCTTGGCCAGCTGCTTCCTTCAAGTCGGCTGTGGTGGCGGATCGGATCTCACCTCCAGCGCCCAAATTCCTTCTTCATCGGCATTGGCCGTCGAGTCTGTAGCCGCAAAGAGCGCAGCGCTGTCCTATGTGGTGTCGCCGGATGAATTGCTGAGCAATGGCACGTTCACCAATGCGCTGACCGGCTGGTACACCGAAGACGTCGCACTCGTGAACAGCCAGCTTCGCAGCGGCGGCAAGGCGATGAACGTCGGCTGGAAGTCGGTTCAGACGCTCTCCAACACCGCACTGGATGCCGGCAAGTCCTACACCTTGG
>CAXTCD010000316.1:0-2261 GCA_964242145.1 uncultured Rhizobacter sp. | reverse complement strand
TGGCGACCCAATTGCCGGAACTGCGGCTCGAGCAGGCCAACACCTGGGGCTGGCTGGCGATCGCGCATGCACGGCTCGGTGACTATGCGAGCGCGCTGGTCGAACAGCAGCGCCAGCTCGCGTTGTTGCAAGGCATGCCCGATGTCGACAAGAACCGCTCGGCGCAACGCGGCGTGCTGCAGTCGCTGGCCCAGGTCAGCATGTACCAATTGGCTCTGGGCCATGCTTCGGATGCGGAAGACAGTAGCCAGGCGGCGCTGAAGATTGCCGACGAACTGGTGGCGGTCGATCCGAAGAACCTGTTCTGGCGCGGCCACGCCTGCATTGCGCGGCTGCGGGAGGCGGAGATCCTGCTCGCGCTGTCGCGGCGCGACGCGGCGGCGCAGGCCTTCGACCAGGCTTCACCTTGCGTGGCGCAGCTGACGGCGTCGGCCTCGGTCGGCGTGGCGCTGTCGATCCAGGTGCGCGCGCGATCGACGGTGCTTGCCGCCGCGCTGGCCGACCGCTCGCAATACGCCACGCTGACGCGCGACGGCGAGCAGTTTCTGAATGAGGCGATTCCGCAACTGGCAGCCGATGCGGTCGGCCGCATTCCGTTGTCGGTAGACATCGCGCAGGCCGCGATCGCTTTGGGGGCGCTGCAGGCGCCGTCGAACCCCGAAGCCGCCCGCACGGCCTGGCGCCGGGCTGATGCGCTGCTGTCGCCGTTTGCCGACGTGTCGGACGGCGCCGTGCTGACACCGCTTGCGCAGGCCAGCTACCACCTCGGTGACCTGCCGCGAGCGCAAGCGCTGGTGTCACGCATCGAACGAACCGCTTACCGACACCCCGCTTATGTCGATCTCGTCCAACAACTGCAAGCCGTGCGGGGCGGCGGCAGGTCGATCAACAACACCGAAAGCAAACCATGAGCAATGCCGTCAACTGTCCCAACCAAGTGAGTGTTTTCGCGTTTCGCAAGGCAGATAAGCTGCCCGTCCAGTTGAGTGTTTCGCCGGAAATTCTGGATCTGTCCGATTGCACGGAAAAAGTGATCCCGATCACCTGGGTGCTAAAGACCAAGGGGTACAGCTTCCCGAAAGACGCGGTCATCGTGACATCGCCGGAGGCAGAAAGAACCTTCGACGAGGGCCGGCTGCTGGAAACCGAAAGCGGTTTCCCGACCTTTCAGAAAAATGTGATCAGGCGCAATGGGTTGGCCTTCGCTTATACGATCTGTGTGGTCGACGACAAGACAAAGGAACGCATCTTCCTCGACCCGGGCGTGCAAGTTCCGCCGCAATAAGTCAGTGGCGCGCCGGTTCGCTGTGACCCCTGCTGAGCGGCGAAGCGGGTCGACCCGCTTGATGACTTTAGGCCCTGACTGCGCCCGCGGTCAGGCGCTGGCCGGCCGAGGAACAGCCGGCGGTTCGAGCGCCTCGGCCTCGTCATGCCGACCCCGCGCCCGCAAGGCAGCCGCCAAACCGCGCAGCGCGATCTCCAGCGTGGCGGGCGCATGCTGATGCTGCAAACGGGCGACCAGGTCGCGGCCCAGCCGCTCGGCTTCTTCGGCATCGCCCAGCACCAGTGCCAGATCGGCCAAGTGGGCTTGGGCCCGCAGTTGCCCGCGCAGGTCACCGGCCTGCACGCGCAGCGCCAGTTCGGCTTGCCGGGCTTTGCGACTGTCGGCCAGCCGGCCTTCGGCACGGGCCACATCGGCCTGCGCGCGTTGGCCCCAGGCGCGTTCGCGTGCCGGCCAGTCGGGCCGCTCCAATGACAAGGCTTCCTGCAGCGCGGCCTGGGCCTGCGGATGCGGCTCGCGCCACAAGCCGGCCTGGCCGGTGAGCTGCGCAAAGAGGCCATGCGCATCGCCGAGCGCGCGGTACAGCGCCTGCGCATGCTCGGCCGCCTTCTGCGAGCGCTCGGGCGCCACTTCGGCCCAGGCCCATTGCGCCGCGCGCCACCAGGCTGCTGCGACCGGCGCAGGCAGCTCCGTATCGATCAGCGCCTCGCTCAGCTCATGCCAGCGGCGCGCTTCGGCATGCAGCGACAGGTGATGCCACAGCGGCGCGGCGCTGCCGATCAGTGCGAGCAGCGTTGGCGCGTGGTGGCTGTGCGCCCAGGCCAAGGCGGCACGCAGGTTGTCGATCTCGGGCTCGTAGCGCGCGAGCCACAGCGCGTCGCTCAGGTGCAGCCAATCGGCCGGTGCGGCGTCGAAGAAGCGCCGCACCGCGTGAGCATGGCGCGCTTCGGCTAGACTGGTTCCAGGACCAAACTATGCC
>CAXTCD010000315.1:0-2306 GCA_964242145.1 uncultured Rhizobacter sp. | reverse complement strand
CGCCGTGCAGCGGCACTTCGGGATCGAGTTCATCGGTCGCAGATTGCCCCTGAACGCCGTCGCCTGCGCCGTCGTTTTCATCCAGCGCCAGCACCGTCAACGCCCGCCCGTCGAACAGGCCGCGCAGATGGCTTTGCGTCAGCAGCAACTCAATGCCGCTGTCGTCCACCATGTGGGCCAGCCGCTCGGCCGGGTAGTCCGGGTCCATCGGCACATAAGCGCCGCCGGCCTTCAGGATCGCCAACAGCCCCACCACCATCTCGATCGAGCGTTCCAGTGCGATGCCGACCCGGGTTTCCGGGCGCACGCCGAGCGCGATCAGCCGGTGCGCCCAGCGGTTGGCCCGCCGGTTCAGTTCGGCATAACTCAGCACCTGATCGCCAAAACACAAGGCTTCGGCCTGCGGGTTCTGGCGTGCCTGCGCCTCGAACAAGTGGTGCACCCACAGCGGTCCTGTGCTTGACACAGAAATCGGGTGCCGTGCGTCATTGACGCCCCATTGCCGCAGCAGCGCCTGGTCGGCGGCGCCCAGCAAGGGCAGTTCCCCCACCGTTTGCTGCGGCCGTTCGGCGATGGCCTGCAGCACCGCGAGGTAATGCCCGGCCATGCGCTCGATCGTGACGGGCTCGAACAGTTCTTGCGCGTAGCTGAAAGCGCCGTGCAGCTCGCCGTCCGGGCTTTCGGCCGTCTCCAGCATCAGCTCGAATTGCGCTGCTTGCGAGCCCAGCACATGCGACTCCAGGCGCAGCCCTGGCCATTGCGCCAGCGCTCGGTGATCTTCGCGCAGGTGGTTGAACACCACCTGGAACAGCGGGCTGACACCGGGGCTGCGCTCGGGTTGCAGCGCATCGACCAACTCTTCGAACGGCAGGTCTTGATGGGCTTGCGCGCCCAGCGCCGCCTCCTTGGCCTGCGCCAGCACCTCGCTGAGCAGGCTGCGCCCGGTGATCACCTGGCGCAGCACCTGGGTGTTGACGAAGAAGCCCACCACGCCTTCGATCTCGCCGCGATGGCGGTTCGCGACCGGCGTGCCAACGCGAATGTCGCTCTGCCCGCTGTGACGATGCAGCAGCGTTTGAAAGCCGGCCAGCAGCAGCATGTAAAGCGTCGCGCCTTCGCTGCGCGCGCGTTGCTGCAGCCCTTGCAATAGCGCTGGCGGCAGGCTGAACGCGTGGCGGGCGCTGCGGTAACGGCCATCGGCGCGGCGCGGGTGGTCGCTACACAGCTGCAGCACCGGGTGCTCGCGGCCCAGCTGTTCGCGCCAATAAGCCAGCTGTCGTTCGCGCTCGCCCGCCTCCAGCCAGCTGCGCTGCCACAGCGCGTAGTCCAGGTATTGGATCGGCAACGGCGGAAGTGCGATGGCTTGCCGCTGCACCCGCGCCGCGCAATGCGCCGCGTAATGTGCCGCGTAAAGCGCCGAAACCTCGTCGACGATGATTTGCATCGACCAGCCGTCCGACACGATGTGGTGCATCACAACGACCAGCACATGGGTCCGCGCATCGCAGCGGATCAGGCCGACGCGCAACAGCGGCCCCTGCGCCAGATCGAAAGGCGTATCGACCAGGCGATCACCGGCCTGCGCCAGCGCTTGTTCGATGTCCACCGGTTTTGATGCCGGCGCGCTCAGGTCAATCCACGCCAACTCGAAGCCCAACTCGGCCTGCACGACCTGCTCCGCATGGCCCTGCCCATTGCTTTGAAAGCGCGTGCGCAGCGATGCATGGCGTTGCACCAGCGCGGCAAAGCTCTGCCGCAAGGCATCGACATCCAGCTCGCCGATGAGCTTCAGCGCGCCGCTGATGTGATAAGCCGAACTCTGCGGATCGAGCTGGTGCAAGAACCACTGCCGCGCCTGCGCATACGACAGCGCGCCGCGGTCGCGCGTGGCCGCCGGCACGATCGGCAGGCGCGAAAAATCGATGCCCTGCTTGCGCAAAGCGTCCAGAAAGACGCGCTGCTTGTCATGCGGCAGGTGCGTGAAACGCAACGCGAGGTCGCGCTTGTCGATCGACATTCAGTTCTCCAATTCGGCCATCAAGGCGGCCATCTGCGCCAGTTCATCGGCCTCTGCACCCCCCGACTGACCCAGCTCGGCCGCCACGATCTGCGCGATGCCGGCCAAGGTCGGGTGCTCGAAATAGCTGCGCAGCGCCAGTGCCACCGTGTGCGATTTCTGCAGCAGCGATTGCACCTTCAGCACCGAGATCGAGTTACCGCCCAGCTCGAAAAAGTGATCCTGCCGACCGATCTGCGCGACACCCAGCACCTCGGCCCAGATCGCGGCAAGGCGTTGCTCGATCTCG
>CAXTCD010000314.1:0-2339 GCA_964242145.1 uncultured Rhizobacter sp. | reverse complement strand
AGCGTTCGATCACACTGAAATCAACGAAGAGCCGAAAGGTTTATCGGCGGGAAATGAAAAACGGGCCACAGGCCCGTTTTTTCTAATTGTCTGGCGGAAGCGGTGAGATTCGAACTCACGGAAGGGTTCCCCCTTCGCCGGTTTTCAAGACCGGTGCCTTAAACCGCTCGGCCACGCTTCCAGCGGAGCGCGATTGTAGCCGTCTCTGCGCGCTCGGTCAGTTTTTACCGGGACGTTGCGCTTGATCGCAACGAACCTGGATGACTTCGCGCTGTGAAGCGTGGAGGCGGACCGCGGTCAATTGCCCGCCCCAGACGCAACCGGTATCGAGTGCGAGCAGCTTGGGGCGATTGACGAGTCCGAGCGTGCTCCAGTGGCCGAATGCGATCGGTACATCGGCGGTCAAACGGCCGGGCACATCAAACCAGGGATAACAGCCCGCAGGTGCGGCGCCTGCACCGTCTTTGGTGGTCATGTCGAGCGTTCCATCCGCTGCGCAGAAACGGATGCGAGTCAGCGCATTGACGGTGAAACGCAAGCGCGCATCGGGTTCGAGATGATGACTCCAGCGCACCGGTTCGTTGCCGTACATGATGTTCAGGAACGAATTCAGATCCGGGCCGCGCAACCACTGCTCAACCTCATGGGCCAATTGAAGCGTGGTGGGCAGATCCCATTGCGGAACGACACCCGCATGAACCATCAGCCAGCCTTGCTCATACAAGGCCATGTGCTGCTGGCGCAGCCAGTTCATCAGCGATGCGCGATCAGGTGCTTGCAGCAACTCGGTGAGCGTGTCGCCACGGCTTGTCGGTCGAATGCCTTGGTCGACAGCCAAAAGATGAAGGTCATGATTGCCCAGCAAGCAGCTTGCAGCGGTGCCTAGGCCATGCAAGCGCCTGAGCGTGGCTAAGGATGAAGGCCCGCGGTTGACCAAATCGCCGAGGAGATAAAGGTGGTCGCGCGACGGTGAGAAATCGATGCGGGCCAGCAACTGCTCCAGCGCGTCACAACAACCTTGAAGATCGCCGATGAGATAGTTCATGTCGGCATTCTGCGGGTTGTCACGAGAGTGCCTGCTGGACTCTGCTAACCTTCGAACCTTGTTTTTTTCGCGCTACCGGGCGGGCCCCGGCGCATGGACATCGCTCTTCTCGTTTTTTTGATTCTTCTCAACGGTTTGTTCGCCATGTCAGAAATGGCACTGACCGCCAGCCGCAAAGCGCGGCTGCAAGTGATGGTGGAGGCCGGCGACTCGGGTGCGCAGGCGGCAATGGATCTGCATGAGAACCCCACCAAGTTTTTATCCACGGTGCAAATCGGTATCACGTCGATTGGCGTGTTGAACGGCATTGTCGGTGAGGCCGCGTTCTCTGAACCACTGGCCGAGTGGCTGACTCTCACCTTTGGCGTCCATGCGAAAGCGTCGGGCATCACCGCGACCGCTCTGGTGGTGCTGTGCATCACCTTCTTGACGATCATTTTTGGCGAGTTGGTGCCTAAGCGGCTTGGGCAGATGTATCCGGAGACGGTCGCGCGCCTGGTTGCTCAACCCATGGAATGGCTTTCGCTGATCGCGCGGCCTTTCGTGAAGCTGCTTTCCTGGTGTACGGAGGCGACGCTTCGCTTGCTGGGCATTCGAGGCGGGCCGAATCGCTCGGTCACCGAAGAAGAGATTGCGGCCAGCCTGGAGGAAGGCCTGGACGCCGGCATCATCGAGGCACAGGAGCATCAGATGGTGCGCAACGTGTTCCGCCTGGATGACCGGCAAGTGGGATCGATGATGATCCCGCGCACGGAAATCATGTGGCTGGATGTCGAGGCGTCTCATGAAGATGTGCGCCGAGCGATGGCGCACCAGGAGCACTCCCGCTACCCCGTCTGTCGAGGTGGTTTGACCGACGTGGTCGGCGTGGTGTCTGCGCAGACATTACTGCAGCAATTGCTCCAGGACCAACAGCTTTCATTGAGCGAGAAGCTGCAGCCGCCGGTGTTTGTGCCAGAGACGCTCTCGGGCATGGAACTGCTGGAGCAGTTTCGCGCGTCGAGTGCGCAGCTGGTGTTTGTCGTCGACGAGTATGGCGAAGTGCAGGGCGTCATCACGGTGCGCGATGTGCTGGAGGCCATCACCGGAGAATTCACGACGCCAGCCGATGGCGATGCTTGGGCGATTCAGCGCACCGATGGCAGCTGGCTTTTTGACGGGCTGATTCCCGTTCCGGAACTCAAGGATCGCCTGACGCTGAAGGAATTGCCTGAGGAAGACCGTGGCCGCTACAACACCCTGGCGGGCATGGTGATGCTGCTGCTGGGGCGCTTGCCCAAGACGACCGATTCCG
>CAXTCD010000313.1:0-2452 GCA_964242145.1 uncultured Rhizobacter sp. | reverse complement strand
CCCGCCGGTGGATTCAGGCCCGCAGCAAGCCGATTCGAAAAGAGGAACCCGAAGGCTTGAGCAGCGATGGCGGCGGGCGCCGTGGCAGGCACCTGCCCTGCCGCGAAGCCCGCGCCGCAGCAGGATCGAGGCCGCTAGGAGCCTGTCGGACTTGAATCAACAAGGCGCGCTACAAGGCAAAAGTTGATGTGCTCACGTCATCTACAAGATAACTTTTGCCTTGTAGTGCGCGGATTTTGCTCAAATTTTGAGCAATTGTTCTTCGCATAATGAAAGTCCGACAGGCTCCTAGACTGAAGCCTCGATCCCTACCGCGGAGTTCCCATGGCCGAGCCCTTTCTGATTGCCAGGCACGACAAGACCGAATGCCAGCTCTTGCCCGCGCTGGCCAACCGCCACGGCCTGATCACCGGTGCCACCGGGACAGGCAAGACCATCACCTTGCAAACGCTGGCCGAGCAATTCAGCCGCATCGGCGTGCCGGTGTTCATGGCCGATGTGAAAGGTGACCTGACCGGCATCACCCAGGCCGGCCAGCTCAGCGAAAAGCTGTCTGCCGTGCTGAAAGAGCGGAGTCTCGATGCGCCGGCCTTCACCGCCTGCCCGGCCACGCTGTGGGACGTGTTCGGCCAGCAAGGCCACCCGGTGCGCGCCACCGTCAGCGACATGGGCCCGCTGCTGCTGGCCCGCATGCTGGCGCTCAACGAGACCCAGGCCGGTGTGCTCAACCTCGTCTTCAAGATCGCCGACGACAGCGGCCTGCTGCTGCTCGACCTGAAAGACTTGCGCGCACTGCTGCAACACGTGGGCGAGAACGCCAGCAGCTTCACGACCGAATACGGCAACGTCAGCGCGGCCAGCATCGGCGCGATCCAGCGCGGCTTGCTGCAGATCGGCGAGCAAGGAGGCGACCAGTTCTTCGGCGAGCCGATGCTCAACATCCAGGATTTCCTGCAGGCCGAGGCCGGCCAGGGCATCGTCAACATCTTGAGCGCCGACAAGCTGATGAATGCGCCACGGCTTTACGCGACCTTCCTGCTGTGGATGCTGTCGGAGCTGTTCGAACAACTGCCCGAAGTCGGTGACCTCGATCAGCCCAAGCTGGTGTTTTTCTTCGACGAAGCCCACCTGCTGTTCAAGGATGCACCTACCGCGCTGGTCGAGCGCATCGAACTCGTCGTGCGGCTGGTGCGCAGCAAGGGCGTCGGCGTCTATTTCGTGACACAGAACCCGCTCGACATTCCCGACAGCGTGCTCGCCCAACTCGGCAACCGGGTGCAGCACGCGCTGCGCGCCTTCACGCCGCGCGACCAGAAAGCCGTCAAAGCGGCAGCCAGCACGATGCGTGCAAACCCCGGCCTCGATGTGGAAACCGCGATCACCGAACTGGCGGTCGGCGAAGCGCTGATCAGCTTTCTCGATGCCAAGGGCCGGCCCTGCCCCACCGAACGGGTGTTTGTGCTGCCGCCCGGCAGCCAGATCGGCCCGATCACGCCTGCGCAGCGCCAGGCCTTGCTTGCGAACTCGCTGGTGGCCGGGGTGTATGAAAAAACCATCGACCGCGAATCGGCTTATGAAACGCTGAAAGGCCGTGCTGTGGCCAGCGCAGACGCCGCGGCGCAGCGGCCACCATCGACCAGCGCGGCTTCACCCGGCAACGCGAAGACCGCCCCCCCAACCACGCCCAACGATCCCAGCCCAGCGTCGGGCGATTCGGGCGGCGGCCTGTTCGGCAGCTGGAACGACGTGCTGTTCGGTAGCACCGGCCCGCGCGGCGGCAAGCACGACGGCATCGTGCAAACGCTGGGCAAATCCGCCGCCCGCACGATCGGCTCGACCGTGGGGCGGGAAATCATTCGTGGCGTGTTGGGCAGTTTGTTGGGTAATAAATCGAGAAATTCGAGGTAACTCAACATTCATGTCGCAACAGAATGCCTGCGCCGTTGAACTGGATGAACCATTCTGGATTTTTATTGCCGAAGCGAGGAGCAGACCTCGCCTTCAATGCATTATGGGTTTACTGCATGCGCTGAAACAAATAGGTTTGTCGGACCGGCAGGAGAGACTGACCAGAAGATGCATTTTCTGGAGCTATGCGAGCCTTATCTTAAAGACGGTACCGCTCGTCATGATCGAGGGTGAAAGAATCAGCTTTTGCTTCGGAATAATAGCCATTACCCTTGCACGGCCGCCTCTCCAACATATTGGAAAGATCTCATTTTCATATCCGAGCATTTGCAGTATGCAGATAGTTGACATTCATCTCGAAGCAGATAAGCAATCGAAGCAAACATAGGTAGGCCTTACGCAAACGCCATAGGAAGGGAGGGGCTGCGAAGTTCTTTCGAAGGTATTCGGAAAGGAAACTGTTTTTCAGCTGATACGCAGTGGTCATGATCTGTCGAGCCAAGGAAGTCAGCCGAATCCAAACCAGAACGGCACAGGCAATGTG
>CAXTCD010000312.1:0-2580 GCA_964242145.1 uncultured Rhizobacter sp. | reverse complement strand
GTCGTGCAGTCGATGAAAGACTTCTACTGGGACATCCGGCCCAAGCCCGAGTTCGGCACGATCGAGCTGCGCGTGTGCGACACGCCGTTGACCGTCGACAAGGCCGCAGCACTCGCTTGCTATCTGCAATGCATCTGCCGTTACCTGCGCGAAGAAAAGCCGTTCGAGCCGACCGAAGACGATTACCTCGTCTACACCTTCAACCGCTTCCAGGCCTGCCGCTTCGGGCTGGACGGCGAGATCGTCGACCCGAAGACCAAGCAACGGCAGAAGATCCGCGACGACATCATCCGCACCCTCGCCCGCATCGACGAGCACGCGCTCGACTTGAAGGCGCTGGATGCCAGCAACCTGCTGCGCGAGAGCGTCTTCGAAGGCAATGACGCCAAGTGGCTGCGCAAGCGCCGCGCAAGCGGCCTGCCACTTTCCGCGGTGGTGGAAGACGCCACCCGGCGCTGGATGGCCTGACGCGCGAGCCTCGGCGATCGAGCTTGCGCCGCCTTCCTTCCTGCGACGAAGGCGGTGCGGCAAGTCACCGAGCGCTGCGCGTCAATGCAGCTTGATGCGCGGGCGGTAGGTTCGGTCCAGCATCTCAGAAATCGTGATCAGCACCGTCTTGCGCAGGCCACCCAGCGCGTATTGATGCTGCTTGTGCAGCGCCCAATACATCAGCTGCGCGAAGCGGCCTTCGATGAACAGGCTGCCGCGCGTCAAGCTGCCCATCAGGCTGCCCACCGACGAGTATTCCGACAAGGACACCAGCGAGCCCTGGTCGTTGAAAACGAACGGCAACACCGCATCGCCCTGCACGAGCCGCGGCAGCGCCTTCACCAGGTACATCGCCTGCTGATAAGCGGCCTGGGCGCGCGGCGGCACCCAGGTGCCATCCGGCTGCTGGCAGGCGGCGCAATCGCCGAACGCGAAGATGCTCGGGTCGAGCGTGGTCTGCAGGTTGCCGTTGACCGTCAGCTGATTCAAACGGTTGACCTCCAGCGGTTTGTCGCCGCCCAGGCCCTTCAGGAAATCCGCTGCTTTCACGCCGGCCGCCCAGACCGTCAACGAGCTGCTGATGACTTTGCCACTGGCCATCTTGACGCTGTCGGCCGTCACCTCGACCACCCGTTCGTTGGTGTGCACCTCGACCGACAGCTTGCGCAACTCGCGCTGCGCGGATTCGCTCAAGCGCTCGGGTAGCTGGGCCAGCAAGCGTGGCGAAGCCTCGACGAGCACGATCTGCAAATCCTTCTCCGGGTGGATGTAATCGAAGCCGAAATTCGCCAGCGTGCGCGCCGCTGCGTGCAGCTCGGCAGCCAGCTCCACACCGGTCGCACCGCCGCCGACGATGGTCACCGTCAGGCGCCCGCTGCCCGCCACGCGCGGCACGCTTTGGGCGCGGATGCAGGCGTTGATCAGCCGGTCGTTGAAGCGCCGCGCAGCCTGCGGCGTATCGAGCTTGATGGTGTGCTGCGCAGCCCCGGGCGTGCCAAAGTCATTGGTCAGGCTGCCCACCGCGATCACCAGCGCGTCGTAATGCAGCGCTTGCGCCGGCGTGATCTCGATGCCGCTTTCATCGAAGCTGGCCGAGAGCTGCAGCGTTTTGGTCTCACGGTCCAGGCCGACCAGCGTGCCGAGGCGGAACTTGAAGTGGTTCCAGCGGGCCTGCGCCAAGTATTCGATTTCTTCAGCGTGAGTATCGAAGCTGCCCGCGGCCAGCTGATGCAACAAGGGCTTCCACACATGCGTGCGTGCCGAGTCGACCAGCGTGATCTCGGCCAGCTTCTTGCGGCCCAGGCGCTTGCCCAATTGCGTGGCCAGCGCCAACCCGCCCGCGCCCCCGCCGACGATCACGATGCGTTGCATGCGCTTCCTTGTGCTGTGGAGTTGTGATGGTCAATTCGAAAAGGCCGCAATGCCTGTTTGTGCGCGGCCGAGGATCAACGCATGCACATCGTGCGTGCCTTCGTAGGTATTGACGACTTCCAGATTGACCAGATGCCGGGCCACGCCGAACTCGTCGCTGATGCCGTTGGCGCCCATCATGTCGCGGCTCAAGCGCGCGATGTCGAGTGCCTTGCCACAAGAGTTGCGCTTCATGATCGAAGTGATCTCGACCGCGGCCGTGCCGTCGTCTTTCATGCGGCCCAGGCGCAGGCAGCCTTGCAGGCCGAGCGTGATCTCGGTCTGCATGTCGGCCAGCTTCTTTTGCACCAGCTGATTGGCCGCCAGCGGCCGGCCGAACTGCTTGCGGTCCAGCACGTATTGACGTGCGCGGTGCCAGCAGTCTTCGGCCGCACCGAGCGCGCCCCAGGCAATGCCATAGCGCGCGCTGTTGAGGCAGGTGAACGGCCCCTTCAGGCCACGCACTTCCGGAAACGCGTTTTCTTCGGGGCAGAACACACCATCGAGCACGATCTCGCCGGTGATGCTGGCCCGCAGGCCGACCTTGCCGTGAATCTCCGGCGCGCTCAGGCCCTTCCAGCCCTTCTCCAGCACGAAGCCACGGATCGCGCCGGCGTCATCTTTCGCCCAGACCACGAACACATCGGCGATCGGGCTGTTGCTGATCCACATCTTGGCGCC
>CAXTCD010000311.1:0-2618 GCA_964242145.1 uncultured Rhizobacter sp. | reverse complement strand
GACAGCCTCGATTTCGTCGGCTCGCGCCGCGACTACGGCAACATGAGTGACAACGACAACGAAGGCCACTCCGGCTGGAAGATCAACGACATCCAGGGCATCGCGACCAGTGTGGTCTCGCAATACCGCCCGAACATCGTCTTGCTGCACATCGGCACGAATGACGTCAACGGCAACTATCAGGTCTCGAGCGCGCCCGACCGATTGTCTGCCTTGATCGACCAGATCTATGCTGCCGCGCCCGAGACTGCGCTGCTGGTGTCGACCATCATCCCGGCGTCAAACAAAGACACCCAGGCTCGCATCGTCAGCTACAACGCGCGTGTCCGAGAACTTGTGCAGGCGCGCGCCAATGCCGGCAAGCACATCCAGCTGGTCGAAATGACCAGCGTGACCACGGCCGATCTCTCTGACGGCCTGCATCCGAATGGCAATGGTTTCCAGAAGATGGCCAATGCCTGGAACGATGGCATCAAGAAGGTGCTGGCGGCAGGATGGGTCAAGGATGGCGGCGGCTCCGCCACCAAGACCATCGTGGGTGCGCAATCCAAGCGCTGCCTTGACGTCAAGGGCGGCAGCCAGGCCGACGGCACGGGCGTGCTGATCTGGGATTGCTCGGGTGCCACCAATCAGCGCTGGACGCAGCTGGCCAATGGTGGCCTGCAGGTGTATGGCGGCAAGTGCCTGGATGTGCTGGGGCACGCCACAACCCCCGGCTCGCCGGTGGGCATTTGGGCTTGCAATGGCGGTCGCAATCAGCAATGGCAAGTCAAGGGCAGCACCCTGGTGAGCGCAGAATCCGGCTTGTGCCTGGACGTCAGCGCAAACGCAGTCGCCAACGGCAGCCCGGTGGCCATATGGACGTGCCATGGCGGCGCCAACCAGCAATGGCAGTTGAAGTAAATCGGAACGAGGCCTGAGGCCGGCAACCGCCCCTCAGGCTGACAAGCCTCGGCTCCGTCGCTCGAACAAGCGCTGGTCGCCCTCGATGAGAGGTGCGACCAGCGCTTTTGTTTTTGCATGTCGCGTTGGATTTGCACGCTGGCGTTCGTGCGCTTTCAAAGCGTTCGACCTTGATTCGTGGCAGGTGGCTTGTGATTCAAGCCGTGCGTTTCAGCGGCGCGTCGTGCGATGCCTGGGGTTGGTGTGCGTTGCCGTGGCCGGGCGAGCCAGTGAAGCACGAGGCCGTGCTGTGTTGTTGTAGCTGGCGCTCATGGCGAGCAGGCTTTCGCGAACGGGCGCAGGCAGGCTCTCGGCCATTGATGCGTCGCTCAAAACCCCTTGCGCCACGGCCCACTCCTGATCATTGCGGATCTGGCGGCGCTTGAGCATCGCGGCGCAGCGACCCCACACGCGATAGCGAACTTGCGACAAGGTGATCAACCCCTGTGCATGCATTTCCTTGTCGAGCGACTCAATCTGAGACAGCAGCCAAGGCGCAGAAATTTCCATGCAGTTGTTCACCGCCATGCGCAGCCCGGCCGGCGCACGGTCTGGCGACTCCTGTTCCAGCTTTTCCAGCGCGGTGACGGGTTGATCTGCGCCGGTGGCGGTGCGTTGGTCGAGGAATCGGTGCGAGAAGAAGCGCAGAAAGGCTTTCATCTCGGCATAGTCGGCGGGGGCGTTCATCGGTGCGTGTGAGCGAGCAGGGCTGCAGAGAAGGGGAGGCGGGCACGTTGGGAGGTTTGACCTCCGGGCGCCGAGTATGGGGCAGCCCTCGCCAGGCATGGATCGGCCGGCTCGCAGGTGCGCTCGATCAAGCCGACCTCATCTGGATGAGCTTGAACGAAGCCATGCACTGGAATGGCCTGCTGGGCCCGGCGCAATCGCCTGATTTGGCGGATCAGTCACTTGAAAAGCTAACTGTGCCAAAGCGTGCCATTGACAACACAAAATGGAAGGGGCCATCGACGCGATGGTCGTCGATGGCCCTCGGGCGACTTTTTAATCAGAGCAAGAGCTTGGCGCTCCATCGCATCTCAGGGCGCTTTGCCACAGTGACCTGTGCTGGCGAGCCCTGCACCCGTCAAAGAAGCAGACCACTGAAATAAGACTCGACGCCGATGAACGATGGAGCGATCGTGAACGCCTGAGTTCAGGCCTCAACTCAAGGTGCCCATGGGCCGGCAATGTTCCAGCCGGTGTCTTGATTGAAGTTGCCAATGGTGTCCGATGCTTTGCCGCCGCCAACCCGGGCCAGCCAGACTTGGTTCTGGAAGTGGCGGATGTAGGCGCCGCTGATGGACTTGGCCTCCAGCGACACGCCGGTGCCCGACAAGCCCGTGAGTGCACAGAATCACGCTGTTGTTGGCGGCCGCGATGTCGGCGAGCTTGCGCAAGTCGGCCAGCCAGCCGTTGCGGTTGGTGCTGCACGGGCCGCCATTGGGAAGGGCCAGCAGGTTCTCGCTGATCAATGTGGATTTGCAGGTCTGATAGTCCAGCACACCGCAACGCCGCGGGCCTTCGCCGACTTCACCACGTCCCAGATCAGATCGATCGACTTCTTGCGGCCCCAGGTGTTGGCCGCTGTCATCACGTCATAGGTGCTAGTGAAGTTGGTTTGTAGTCAGCCCTGCAATACGCCTGTATCCCGCATGAACGCTCACTTTCCGGCGTGA
>CAXTCD010000310.1:0-2650 GCA_964242145.1 uncultured Rhizobacter sp. | reverse complement strand
CTGAGATCCGCCGGGTGGAACGGCCATTGGATCGATGCAGCATCTACGTTGCGCATGAAGGACGACGCAGTCATCGTTCTTGATCCGGTCAATATGCCTGTTATCAAAAAGGCGCTGGCCGAAGGCGGGCGCAACTGGGTTGGTGGCAACTGCACGGTGAGTTGCATGTTGATGGGCGTAGGGGCGCTGTACAAGGCAGGGTTGGTGGAGTGGATGAGCACGCAGACCTACCAGGCCGCTTCGGGTGGCGGTGCTCAGCACATGCGTGAGCTGCTGACGCAGTTCGGTACCCTCAACACCGAAGTAAAGTCATTGCTTGATGACCCGAAAAGTGCGATTTTGGAAATCGATCGCAAAGTCGCTGCCAAGCAGCGCAGCTTGTCGGAAGCGGAAACGGCCAATTTTGGCGTGCCTCTGGCGGGCAGCCTGATTCCGTGGATCGACCGTGATCTCGGTAACGGCGTGAGCAAGGAAGAATGGAAGGGTGAAGCAGAAACCAACAAAATCCTCGGGCAAGGTGAGGGTTTTGGTACACCCGCAGTTCCGGTCGATGGGTTCTGTGTTCGCGTCGGTGCGATGCGCTGCCACAGTCAAGCACTGACCTTGAAGCTCAAGAAAGATGTGCCGCTGGCAGATATCGAGTCATTGATTGCCAACGACAATGCTTGGGTCAAAGTGGTGCCCAACACCCGCGAAGCGACATTGCGTGACCTGACGCCGGTGAGTGTCACTGGCACGATGAGGATTCCGGTCGGCCGCCTTCGGAAGATGGCGATGGGCCCGGAATACCTGGGCGCATTCACGATTGGTGACCAGTTGCTGTGGGGGGCTGCTGAGCCACTTCGCCGAATGCTGCGTATCCTGCTAAAAGCGTGAACGTTTAGACATAAACAGACGCTTTGGTCCAATATGTTGCCGGGCGGCAACGGCGTCTGTCTTATCAAGCTTGAATACGCCTGCTCGCGAATGTCAGGCAATGCATGAGCTTGTCAGCGTATCTACTTGATGTTATTGTGTTTTCTCTTGTTACGCCTAGGAATCCGTGTGGCCAGCGTCAACAAAAATTCCGAAAGCAGTGGGGCTCGCTCGCTTCCACCCTCGTCCATCTGGGAGACGCCTTGAAAAGAAACTCGCTGTACGCAGGGCGTTTTGCTCTGACAGGGGTGGCCGTGGCCGCCATGTGTCTGTCCGTGTCGAACACCTGGGCACTTGGCTTGGGCCGCTTGGCCGTGCAATCGGCCTTGGGCGAAACGCTGCGGGCTGAAATCGACATTACCAGCCTGACACCTGACGAGGCGTCAAACCTCAACGTTCGCATCGCTCCTCCAGAGTCTTATCGCGCAGCAGGTGTCGACTACAACTCGGTCTTGCCTGCGACACAAGTCGAGCTTCAGCGCCGTACCGATGGCCGCGCCTATCTCCGCGTGACCAGCGACCGCGCTGTCCAGGAGCCTTTTGTCGATGTGATTCTCGAACTGTCGTGGTCAACCGGCCGCTTGGTACGTGAATACACCCTGCTGTTTGATCCGCCTTCAACCCGTGTTGCAGCGAGCGCACCGGCGACCAGTACATCGCCGTCGATGTCGTCTGCCCCTGTCGAAGCAGCGCCTACTCGTGCGCCAAGGTCTGCCCGGACGCCTGTGACTGAGACACCGGCGACAGCTTCCGCCGAACCACGCAAGTCAGCCTCTCGTCCGGCCGCACCGGCAACAGTGGAAGGCAATGGAGCCAACGAGTACACCGTACGCCCTGGCGATACGCTCTCGCGCATTGCCGGTCGTACGCAGCGGCCCGGTGTTTCGCTGGATCAGATGCTCGCTTCGCTCTACCAAGGCAACACAGACGCATTCCTAGAAAACAACATGAACCGCCTGAAATCGGGTGTGGTGTTGTCAGTCCCTTCTACCGACGCCGCCAAGGCCATCACGCCGGCAGAAGCGCGTCAATTGATTCAAGCCCAAAGCGCCGATTTCGGTACCTACCGTCAGCGCTTGGCAGGGGCGGTGCCTTCCGCGAAGGTGGCTGACGGCACCGATCGCCAAGCCAGTGGCAAAGTGCAGACTGCAGTCGATGATCGCAAGGCCAGCGCTGCACCGGCGCCCGACAAGTTGACGTTGAGCAAGAGCGCGAGCACCAAGGCTTCGGCGCCAGAAGAGCGCATTTCGAAGGATCGTGAGAAAAAGGATGCGACGGCCCGCGTGGCTGAGCTTTCAAAGAATGTCGATGAACTGAAGAAGCTGTCTGGTGCATCGGGTGCTGCATCGAGCAAAGCTCCAGCGGTGGTTCCGGCCCCGGTGGCTCCTCCACCTGTGATTGCTCCGCCCGTGGTGCCTGCCAAGCCGCCTGTGGTCGAAGCGCCTGTTGTTCCGGCGCCGCCCCCGCCAGTTGCCCCGCCACCACCACCACCTCCTCCTGTTGAGCCTGAGCCCGCTTCAGCGCCGCAGGTAGTCGCCGTGCCGGAGCCTGCCAGTGCGCCGTTGGAAGCAGCAAGTGCAGCACCTGTTGCGCCGCCGGTACCGCCACCCGCACCGGTTGTCGTTCCTGTGGTGGAGCCTGCAGGGCCCATCAGTTCGCTGATTGAAGACAATCCGCTGATTCTTGCGGCGGGAGGTGCGTTGATCGCCTTGTTGGCTGGCTTTGGAATCTATCG
>CAXTCD010000309.1:0-2764 GCA_964242145.1 uncultured Rhizobacter sp. | reverse complement strand
TGGTATGAAGACACTGCGCTCGACGCTGCGCAGTTCTACGCCAAGACCTTTCCGAACAGCGCCGTGGGCGCAGTTTTCCACGCACCGAGCGACTATCCCTCCGGAAAGCAGGGTGATGTGCTGACGGTCGAGTTCACGGTGATCGGCATTCCCTGCCTCGGCCTGAATGGTGGCGCCGAGTTCAAACACAGCGAAGCTTTCTCGTTCCAGGTGGCGACCGACGATCAAGCTGAAACCGATCGCCTGTGGAAGGCCCTCACCAGCGACGGCGGGCAGGAAAGCGCATGTGGCTGGTGCAAAGATAAATGGGGCTTGTCGTGGCAGATCACGCCACGCGCGCTGACCGATGCGTTGGTCGACCCGGATCGCGCCGCCGCCAAGCGGGTGTTCGAAGCGATGATGAAGATGGGAAAGATCGATATCGCTGCGATCGAAGCCGCTCGGCGAGCTTGATGCGACAGGCATCGGCGGCTTGCCGATCTGATGGCCCAAACTGACGGCCAAGAGCCAGCCATCTGACGCGGCATCTGGCCGCGCCCGCAAGCCGGCTTTGGAGGCATGCGGCGGATGAGCATCATGTTCAGCGTGCCTCGTTCAAACGCTTAGGCGGCGGTGTACTCCGGCACGACGTTCGCGTGGTCGGCCGCTTCGCCCTTGCCGCTTGCCGACCACGCCAAAGGCGTCTTAGCCGGTGGACACGGTGCTGTCCGAGTGATCTTCAATCTTCAGGCGGCCATTCGATTCCCTTCTCGATGTCCGGATACAGCATGTCCTTCAAAAACTGGGTTCGCATGCCTCCCAGCGACTGGTGCTCGGAATTCCTCAAGACCTTTAAGCCGATGCCAAGGCGGGCAGCAAAAGGATCGGAAGCAGCAAAGCCAAAAGTTTGTTTTTCAGAAACATCGGGTTCTCCATCCTGTCGTTAATAAGGGGCGACGGCAGGAGTCAGGTTGCTCTCACTCCCACCGCAATCGTCCAGCGATGGAGCTTGGAAAAACCCATGGGTTCAGCAATGCGAATAGTTTGAAACCAAACGTCATCTCCTGAGGAACTCCGCGCGTGGTAGCCGCCAGGTGTGTCTGACGATTCGTACCAGACAACACCCACTCAACGCCGCCAAAGAGGCCACGCTTCAAGCGCTGGCAGGTTCGGCTGTCGCGCGCGCGTATTGCGCTGGCGACAACCCGGCGTGGCGTGTGAACGCAACGGTGAAGGTGCTCGCCGAGCTGTAGCCAACGCTGGCCGCCACGTCGGCAACACCACCTTGCCGGTCTCGCAGGTACCGTTTGGCCAGCGCCATTCGCCAAGCCAGCAGGTCTTCCATCGGCGCCACACCCAAGGCGCGCTGGAAGCGGTCCAAAAAAGGTGGAGCGCGACAGCGCCGATTCCTTGGCCAGTTGCGCGACCGTCCATGGCTCGCTCGGGCTCTGATGCATCCGCCGCAGGGCCACGGCGAGCCGTTCATCCGCGAGCCCGCGAAGCAGATCTGGCGGTGCTGCTGACCCGCTGCTTGAGCGCAGCGCCTCGATCATCAGCACCTCGAGCAGGTGCTCCATGATGACGTCACGGGCGGGCCGCTGCGCGCGCGATTCATCGCCGACAAGCTGCACGATCATCGACAGCCGTGGCTCTGCACGCACGTGAACCCACCTCGGCAGCAGCGACACCAGCAGCGCAGTGTCGGGCGAATCGAAGACCCAATGCCCGACCAGGAAGCGGATGTCGGCGGCCGCGGCCGAGTCGCCATGCCGGTATTCCCCGTTGGGCAACAACAAGGGCATGGCACTGAAAGCCTCGGGCGGCGGTGGCTCCGAACTGGTCATCGCAAAACCCGGGGTGGACGGAATCAGAACGAAATCGCCCGCTTCCAGCGCCGTCAACTCCTGCCCGTCGATCGACAACCTGGCCAAGCCTTCAAGAATGACACAGTAAAAAGGATGGCCGTATTCGGTACGCCGAACGCCCCAACGCCCTGCCCCGCTGACGACCTTCGTGAACGGCGCACGCGGCCGAAGCAGCGCGACGACCTCGGCAAGCCGGTCCACCATGATCGGACTCCTGAAGACGTCTTACGGACTTTTGATTGAATTAAGTCCGACCGACCCCGTCTATCGTCGGCCTTCACTTGGAAGGAAACGAATGAATAACCTGATCGACAAAGCCCGCCACCTCCCGATCAACGAGGCGGTGCAAACCATCTCCATCAGCCCGGTCACCTTGACCGCACCTGCGCTTGGCAAACCGCCGGAAATGCGCATCACCGCCCCAGTGAACGGCAGCCAGTTGGCGATCGTGCTGTTGTCGCACGGCCATGGGCCATCGCTTTACATACCGTCGAAAGATGGCTACGGGCCGCTCGCGAATTTCTATGCAGAGCATAGTTTCGTCGTCATCCAACCCACCCATGCTAATTCGGTGGCT
The DNA here is from genome assembly GCA_964242145.1 of uncultured Rhizobacter sp. Classification (GTDB taxonomy): domain Bacteria; phylum Pseudomonadota; class Gammaproteobacteria; order Burkholderiales; family Burkholderiaceae_C; genus Rhizobacter. Next base: position 343 of record CAXTCD010000309.1, on the reverse strand, counting down.
GGTCTGGGCCCGAACGCGCCCGGTGCGCCACTGGTTTGGCGCATCCGGGTGGAAGAAATGAAATTCATCGTCGACCGGCTCGCCGAGATCGAGGCACGGGTGCCGGCCATTGCCGGCCGGCTGGATCACCGCAAGCTGGCAGCGGTCGGTCATTTTGTGCGCCAGCGGCGGTCACGGAGACGAGGTCGGCATGAAGATTCTGATGGCCGGCCTCGGCGAGCAATTGCTGGATCACACGCTCTGATCAGTCGTAACCGCCTTCACCGAAGTGGTGATGGCGCATGCGGCCTTCGGCGTCGATGAAATAGTGTGCGGGCCAGTACTGGTTGTTGAACGCCCGCCA
>CAXTCD010000308.1:0-2781 GCA_964242145.1 uncultured Rhizobacter sp. | reverse complement strand
TTCTTCAGCTCGATACCGGCGAAGGCCTTGCCTTCCAGCCTGCGCCGCCAGAATGAAGTGAGCAGGCGGAATTCCTCAACCTTCTCACCGGCAGCGATGGCGTCGAAATACTCTGCCTTGAGGTTCAGGTGTAGCGTTCGCATGCTGCTTTTTCCGATCAAGCAGAAGGTGTGCTGTCCTCGACGTTTCGGCATTGGGGACAGACCTCCCAATCAACAGCATCGAGTACGACAACCTTCGCCCTCCGGTAGCGTTCCCACCCACTCGCTCCGCGCTGCGCAGTGAGATGGGCGTGCTCTTCGACGGTCACGATGCAGCCAACACACAGCTCCATCGTGGCGATCGCTTGTTTGGGATCTGTCAACATCAAATCTGCGAGGGCAGCTCTGCCAAATACGTGCTCATGGTTGATGCGCATTTGCGAATTCGACGCTGTCCTTGCGAGCTCAACGACCTTCTGCGAGCGGAAGCGCGTTCTCCACTTGCCATCTGCCTCCGTCACCCACCACTGTGCAAGCTTGAGCAGATGCTTTCGGTGGCTGAGCAGCATCGACGCATCCTGAAGCGCGAGGTTTACTAGTTGATGCGCACTTGCAATTTTCTCAGCGGCACATTTGGCACGGGCATATGTTTGCAGCAAGTGCATCGAGTGATGTGCGATGGTGTCAGGCATGGTGAGCTTCTCGTCTCGCGTGTTCGTGGTAAAGGCCGCCTCCGTCCTGGGAGGAGGCTCTTGCCGTGATCAGTTGACCTTGATCGCAAAAACCTCAACCGGCGCCGAGCCGAAGTGAGGATGCGTGACCGTCTTGAGCGTCAGCCCGGCCGACGGCCTGGCCAGCGTGCGGCTCTTGTCGCCGCGCTTCGGATAGCCCTTCTTCAGCTCGATACCGGCGAAGGCCTTGCCTTCCAGCCTGCGCCGCCAGAATGGAGTGAGCAGGCGAAATTCTTCAACCTTCTCACCGGCAGCGATGGCGTCGAAATACTCGGCCTTGAGGTTCAGGTGTAGCGTTCGCATGCTGCTGCTTTCCGGTCAACCGAGTTGCATGATCTCGAAGCGACTGTTTTCGGAAAGGTTTGGCCACAGTGCAAGCTCGGGCCAGTCAGAGCGGAAACCATCCAGGAAGCCACGACGTTCATCAGCATCGAGAAAACGAAGGACTCCTTCGAACTCGTTATTACCCGGCTTGGGCCGCGAAAGCCACTGTGCGTCATAGATGCCGGGCATAACACGCAAGCGCTGTCCGCTGTCGGCCAGGCCGCCGACAGGTTGCCCGTCTTTCACGCGGATACGATGGATCTGCGCTCCCATTCCAGTCTCCTTTTGGTGCAGTTGTTTTCCGCGTCAATCGGCGAACTTCGAACTCTTGCGGCTTGCTGTTTTATCGCCTGCTTCAGCAGGCAATGCAAACCAGGCCTTACAGATCAGCCTAGTGAGAAGCTGATCCATAGTTCACTCAACCAGGGCCCAAGCCCTCATGCTTACCAGCCCCGGAACGCCTTCACGTCCTCAGCCACCGCCGCAGCGATAGCCGAGTGCGTTGCCAGCGTTGGGTGCAGACCCTCGTGGGTCGTGCCGGGGTTCATCGCAACGGCGCCGTCGCTCCAGTAGTTGGAGCGGATGGCGAAGCCGGGGTAATGGGCGTTCACTTCGGCCACGCCAGCGCTGATGCCGGTGTTGGTCGCAGCGAAGTACGTCTGCCAGCTTGAAACCCTCGCAGCAATGTCGGCTGCGGACAGGCCGGGCGGCGTGGGCAGACCAGCAGCGTAGGCGTCTTCGGGCACCGTGTAGGGTGCTTCGATCACCACGAGGCGGCGACCATCGGCGGCCAGTTGCTTGCCAATCGTGCCGATCAGGTAGGCCACGATGTTGTGCTTGTCGGTCGGAGTATGCACACCTTCTGCCGGGCCGTCGTTACCACCCAGGTGGATGATGACGGTATCAGCTTGGATGGCTGCGGCGTGCTGCACCAGCGTCAGACCGCCCCAGGCAACCACGTTGGCGGGTGGCGAAGAGTCGAAGCTCATGCGGTAGCCGTTGACTATGCCGACCAGCGAGGAACCACCGAACTGCTGTGCATCGTAGGACGAAGCACCACAAGCGCCGAAGATGCGCCAAGCCAGATCGTACAGGCTTGAGCTGGCGCCGTAGGCAGGATAGCTGGTGAACTGGGACACAGGGCCATTTGGGTTGCCCGCAGCGGTAGTGGTGGAGCCACCGATGTTGCCGCCGTCCCCGATGGAGTCGGTGTAGACGGCGATCTTCTTGGCGATAACTTGCGCGTGCAGCAGGCTGCCATGGGCCAGCAGCAGGGCCGACACGGCGGCGGTCAACGCCAGACGCAGCAGAGCGGGGAATGAGGGACGACGTGGTGCGATGTTCATGATAGCTCTTCAGTGGAGGTTGGCCGGCGCCGCGATGGGCGGGCCTGGGCAGGAAGTGAACGGAACGATGGGTTCAATGTAAGGCGCACCCGCCCGCGGCGAAACCGACTTTTGTCATATCGGCTTATTGGACCTGATCGGCCGCCAATCCGGGTGACGTCATGGGGTTGCCACCCACATCGCCATTGCGCTTTTTCCGTGCTATCGAATGGCCGGCAACAGAAAGGCGAGCACGAGTGCTACGCCACATGCCGCGATGAAAACCACCACGCCGGCCAGCTTGCCAGCGCTTTCATGAATAAGCGACACATGCCGCGTGTCACCGCCGTTATTTGTCTTCTTGGGTCTTGATTAGCGACAAACTTCAGCAGGCTCACCTGGTGAGCTACCTGGAGTGGA
>CAXTCD010000307.1:0-2888 GCA_964242145.1 uncultured Rhizobacter sp. | reverse complement strand
CCTGAGCCCGAAGGAGAACCGCGAAGTGCCGCCGCTGCGCTACGACACGGTCTATCGCCTCAAGCGCGATTTCCCTGCGCTGACGATCCTGCTCAATGGCGGTGTGACGACCCGCCAGGAGGTGGCCGAGCACCTGCGCCATGTGGACGGCGTGATGCTGGGCCGCGAGGCCTATCACAACCCGTGGCTGATGGCCGATTGGGATGAGCGCTTCTTCGGTGATGTGCCGCGCGAGACCGACCGCCGTGCGGTCGAGGCGCAGATGGTCGATTACATGCAGCGTGTCGGCGCCGGTGGTGAGCCCTGGTCGCGTGTGGCGCGCCACATGCTCGGCCTGCGCCATGGGTTGCCGGGGGCTCGCCGTTGGCGCCAAGTGTGGTCAGACCATCGACTGAAAGGCGAGCCAGCCGCGGTGGTCAGCCGCCTGGCGCATGGTGAGTTGATGGATGAGCTGGCTGTATTCAGTTGAGCCGGGCTGCTGCACAGATTCAACTCACGTATTCACAAGGTTAGGCGAACTGCAGCGCGCAGGCCGATCAGCCGAGTTTTGACAAAGTCGCCAGTTCAGACGCGTTGCGCCGCCGTCCTGGCCAAGTGGCCAACACCAGGCCCGCGAGGGCCAGCCCGAAAGCGGCGGCCTGCACCGGCGAGACTTGCTCACCGAGAAAGACCACGCCGGTCAGCGCCGCGCTGATCGGCAGCAGCACGGTAAAGACCCCTGCCGATGACGCCGGCACATGCTTCAGGCCGCTCATCCACAGCCACACGGTGATCATGCTGGCTGCCAGCGCATAAAAGACCAGCAATGCCCAGGGCAGCGCGCCGACGGCGCTGAAGTCAAAGCTCAGGGCCTGCCAGATGCCCAAGGGCGTGACCAGCACCAGCCCCCACAGATTGACCATCGCGCTGATGCGCTTCGCAGAGATGCTGCCGGCGAGCTTCTTTCCGATCACGACATAAATGCCTTCGCACAGCACCGCGCCGAACAACAGCAGGTTGCCGAGCAGCGAGGGGGGCGCGGCGATATCGCCGGTGTGCTTGACGAAAGAGACGAGGCCGATGCCTCCCACGGCGCAGACGATGCCGACGACGACGCGCGGCGTGATGCGCTCGCGCAGCGTGACCCACGACATCAACGCGACCACCGCCGGGATGGCGGCCATGATGACGCCAGCGGCGAGCGCCGAAGTCATCGACACGCCAAACAGCATGCAGATCGAGAACAGGAAGTTGCCGAAGAAGGATTCGAAGAACAGCAGCTTGCGGGTTTGGGGTGTCAGCGACGCTTCGCCCTCGGCCCGCTTGAACCAGCCGACCATGGCAACCGCCGCCATGCCGAAGCGCAGCCACGCTAGCAGGAACACCGGAAAGATCGCGACCAGCAGCTTGGAGAAACCGACGTAGACGCCGACGAGTGACATGCTTGCGGCAAGGCAAAGATAGGAAATCCAGTGGATGCTGGCTGCCGCAGGATGGAGAGCCGTTTGGATGGCGGATGAGGAATCGGTTCGTGCGTGCATCGCCGTCATGATGCCCGAGCTCAGCGGGCCGTTCGTGTGACTGGGCTTGGGGTGAATCGGGCCGCGTCAGGGCCGTGCTGGCGAGCCCGCCATCGCGTGGATCACAGCCACGCTGGATCGGTCGAGGCTGCGTCAATGCCTGTGTTCCCTTGCCGGTAGGGACTTCGCCGTCAGTGACATGCCCCTGAAAATTACGGCTGCATTGTTTTTTTGGAAAAAATATAGGAATAAACCCGCGCATCGAAGCCGTGCCAAAGAAATCAATACTGCCGGCGATTCACCGCTGACTTGGGTCGTTCTGTCTTTCGGTTCTGTCTTTTGATTTTTCTGTTCCACCTCCGGGTTCTTGATTTCCGCATGACATCGCCGTGTTCTTCCCTGACGCTCCTGCTGCCCGAGTTGTGGCGCTTTGCGCTGCGCTTGAGCCAGCATCGCGAAGGCGCGCAAGTACTGGTTCAACAAACCTGCGTGCTGGCCCTGGAGCGCCTGCCGCAGTGGCCGAACGACACGCCACCGCTGCCGTGGCTCTATTCGATTCTTTACGGCCTGTGGGCTCGTGACTTGGCCGAGCAGGCTTCGCTCGATGATGGGGATGCTAACGATGCGCCTGAGCTGCCGGCACTGCAGGATGGCTTCGAATTGGGCGACGACGCGGATGACACCGACCGCTTTCGCCAAGTGGTGGAGGCGGTCAGCGCGCTGCCGCCGTCGCAGCGGGTGGTGATGCTGCTGGTGGCCGTCGAAGGGCTCAGCTACCGCGAGGCCAGCGAAGTGCTGGATGTGCCGATCGACACGCTGCTGAGCCGCCTGTCGCGCGCGCGGTTGACCATCGGTGCGCGCTTTGCCGCGCCATTGCACAAGGGGCATCAACATGCGGCCTGACGCACAAACTGCGATGGCTTATGTCGATGGCGAACTGCCACCGCGCAGTTGCGCCGAAGTAGAGGCGGCGATCGCGGCCAATCATGATTTCGCCGGCATGGTGAACGCGATGCGTGCCTCGCGCCTGCCCTACGGCAACGCCTTCGCCCAGGAGCGCACGCCGGCCTTGCCGCTTTGGCTACAAGCGCGCGTCAGTGCGCTGGTGTCTGCCGAGCCGGCCGACGAGCCCGCGCCCGAAGACTGTGCGGCCGTGCTGTCACCGATCGGACGCGTTCACGCGATCGATTTCCCGTCTGGCCCGCTGATGGCACCGCCCGCGATGGCGTTTCCAAATCGCGATGCCGAAACACAGCGATCGCCGCCAAACGGGCGCGCGCGAGGCGCGCCTCGCCTGATCGCGATCGCACTGGGGCTGTTGTCGCTGATCGGGTTGCTGGCCGGTTATCTTGGAACTCAGCGTTTCGAGCAATCGGTGCCGGCGCTGGT
>CAXTCD010000306.1:0-2897 GCA_964242145.1 uncultured Rhizobacter sp. | reverse complement strand
TTTCCCACCCTGACGCGGGCAAGACCACGCTGACGGAAAAGCTGCTGCTGTTCTCCGGTGCGATCCAGATCGCCGGCTCGGTGAAGGCGCGCAAGGCATCGCGCCATGCCACCTCCGACTGGATGGAGATCGAAAAGCAGCGCGGCATCTCGGTGGCCAGCTCGGTCATGCAGATGGAATACCGTGACTGTGTCATCAACCTGCTCGACACCCCCGGCCACCAGGACTTCTCCGAAGACACCTACCGCGTGCTGACTGCCGTTGACGCCGCGCTGATGGTGATCGACGCGGCCAACGGCGTGGAGCCGCAGACGCGGCGCCTGCTGCAGGTCTGCCGCGCGCGCAACACGCCGATCCTCACCTTCGTCAACAAGATGGACCGCGAGGTGCAGGAGCCGCTGGCGCTGATGGACGAGATCGAGCGCGAGCTCGGCATGGAGGTCGTGCCCTTCACTTGGCCGGTCGGCATGGGCAAGGCCTTTCATGGCGTGATGGACCTGCGCGAGAAGCAGATGCGCGTCTTCAGCCCCGGCGAAGACCGCGACCACCACGACGATGAAATTCTTCTGGGCCTGGACAACCCCGCCTATGCCGAACGCTTCGGCATGCAATACGAACAGGCCCAAGGCGAGATCGAACTGCTGAGCGATGCTGCGCCGCCCTTCGACCGCGAAGCCTTTCTCGGCGGCAAGCAGACGCCGATGTTCTTCGGCTCGGCGGTCAACAACTTCGGCGTGCGCGAAGTGCTCGATGCGCTGGTCGATCTGGCGCCGCCCCCCGGCCCGCGCCAGGCGGTGCAGCGCGAGGTCCAACCCGATGAGAAGAAGTTCAGCGGCGTGGTCTTCAAGATCCAGGCCAACATGGACCCGGCCCACCGCGACCGCATCGCCTTCGTGCGCGTGGCGTCGGGCCACTTCCAACGCGGCATGCGCTTGAAGGTGGGGCGATCGGGCAAGGAGCTGCGGCCGAACACCGTCGTGAGCTTTCTGTCGCAGCGGCGCGAGCTGCTCGACGAAGCCTTTGCCGGCGACATCATCGGCATCCCGAACCACGGCGTGCTGCAACTCGGCGATACCTTGAGCGAAGGCGAATCGCTGCTGTACACCGGCCTGCCGTTCTTCGCGCCGGAAATGTTCCGCACCGTCGAAGTGGCCGACCCGCTGCGCACCAAGCAACTGCGCGCCGGGCTGACGCAGCTCGGCGAAGAAGGCGCGATCCAGGTGTTTCGCCCGGTGGCCGGCTCGATGCTGCTGCTCGGCGCGGTCGGCCAGCTGCAGTTCGAAGTCGTCGCGCACCGGCTGGAGCATGAATATGGTGTCAAGGCGCGCATCATGCCGAGCCGTTTCCAGGTCGCGCGCTGGGTGACTTGCGATGAGGCCGATGGCGGCGAGCGCGAGCTGAAGCGTTTCATCGATGGCAACTCGCACCGCGTGGCGCACGACGCCGTTGACGCGCCCACCGTGCTGGTCGAATACGCGCCCGAGCTGCGCGCGATCGAAGCCAACTGGCCGAAGATCAAGTTCCACGCGTTGCGCGAGCACGCAGGCCTGGTGTTCCAGCAGCGGCTGGAAGGCTAAGGGCTAACCAGGCGCCTTGCCGCAATCGGCGGCGTGGCGCCAGTGGCTGCCTGGGCACCACCGGTTGCGGTTGCCAGACCCGGCCATCGCGGTCAAAGTGGGGCCTTCTCCCCACGGAGCCCGTTCATGATGGTTCAGTCGCTTGTCGCCTACCTGCACTTCCTGTCGGCCTTCGGCCTCGCCGCGGTGCTGTTCTTCGAATGGCTGACCTTCAGTCGCACGCCGACGCTGCAGGAAGCCCGCCGGTTGGCGCTGGCCGACCGCGGCTACGGCATCTTTGCCGTGACGCTGCTGATCGCCGGCTTCGCACGCGCCCTTCATTTCGAGAAGGGCTTCGAGTTCTATCGCCACAGCCCGTTCTTCCATTGGAAGCTCGGCCTGTTCGTGTTGATGGGCTTGCTGTCGATCTACCCCACCGTTCAATTCATCCGCTGGGGCAAAGACCTGCGCGCCGGCCGTGCGCCGCAAATGAGCGATCGGCAGCATGCGCTGATCGCTCGAATGCTAACGCTTCAACTGGTCGCACTCATTTTGCTGTTGCTTGCGGCCTCGCTGATGGCGCATGGCGTGGGTTTGAGGTCGGCCCCGGCGGCATGACCGCAACCAGCTCGCATGCGGATCAGTCTTTGCGGAAGCTCTCGATCGTCGAGATCAGCAAGGCCCCGCAAGTCGTCTTGTGACCTTCGTAGGCGACCGGAACGCCATTGATCGTGTGATTCGGGTCGCCCTCGGCGATCTTGCAGTCGTTATGCCCCCCGCTTTGGGCAGGTGAGGCATCGCCTTTCAAGGCAACCGGAATGCCGTCAATCTGACGTATGTAGCCCACTGGCAACAACCTTGCCGCCGTGGTCCGTGGGGTCGCCGAGGCGGATGACCTTGGGCAGTTCAACTCCTTGATAAGCCCTTGGCGGGCAGAAAATGCTGTTTTCGAGATCCTTCAGATGGAGGCGGCCTTGGCAGCTTTGATCAGGCTTTCCGTCTTGCCGTCCCACATGGGCAGGCGGGCGGGCGGAAGGGTCAGCACTTTGTCGAGGTTTGGAAAGCGCAGGTCGGGGATGATGTAGAGGGCATCGTTTAGTACGTCGTAGCGCTCCGAGCGGGCTGTATCCACCGTGTCGGCCACGCTGGACTTATCGTTGAAAGCGCCTTGCCTGAATTCAGCTCCCAAAGTATTCGCTGCATCTTGACATCAGGCTGAGCTGGTCGCCTCGCACCGTCCATTCCCAGGTCGGCAGGGCGCCTTAGCCGTTGAAGATGGTCTGCGCTTAGAGCGGCTAACAAAAGCCTGTCAACGCCAGGTGATGGAGGAGCGTTGGGCGG
>CAXTCD010000305.1:0-2900 GCA_964242145.1 uncultured Rhizobacter sp. | reverse complement strand
TGCCTTGATCTGGCACCTGTCAACGTTCGATCACACTAAATTGCGCGAAGAGCCTGCATCCAAATGCCAAAGTGCTCGCAGTTTCGGCGCCAAGCGGAGCGGCGCAGCAGCTGGCTGCAAAACTGGTGCTATCGAATGACAGAGTGGATTTTGCTCGCCTGTTCTGCGAAGGTTGGAAGTTTCGGCAACGGAGCGACGTGACCAGTTTAGCTAACCACCCCGGTGGAGGCATTTCCATGACTACGGTGCATCGCCTTTCGGATGGTGCATGCGGGGTATGAAAATTCGCCCGTTCATAAGCAAACTTCCACGTTGCAAGCGAGCGTTGCACTGGCTTGCATGATCACGACACCCGGCGAGCTTGGGGCTCGCCCGGTGTGTCGATCCGGTGGATTACTGCAGGAGCCAGCGCTGCTGGTTGCCACCGTTCCAGGCCCATTGCACCAGCGCACGGCCGTTCGTCGATGAGCTGGACATGTGGAGCGCGGCACCGCTGTGCTTGTTGACGATCTTGTAGCTGCCGTCGGTCTGCTTGTCGATCAGCCACTTCTGGTTGGTGCCGCCATTGGCTACCCATTGGTGGATTTGCTGGCCGTTCGACTTCGAGAAGGCCGGGTCATCGAGCACCTGGCCGCTGGCCACGCTGGTGATGGTCCAGCTGCCATCGGCGTTCTTGCTGAACTTCCATTTCGTGGCTGCCGCGGGTGGTGGAATTGGCGTTGTCGACCGCAAGGCCGTTCTGGGCGCTGACGATCACGTGGGTGCCTTCGATGGCCGAGACCGGGGGCAGCTGCGTTTCAATCTGCGTGACGGCTTGCACCACGACCGATGACAAGGCTTCCATCGTGCGCACGTCGGTGTCCGGCGTTTGCTGGTTCCACTTGTTCCACGAGATGTTGTAGTCCTTGCGGCGGGTGTCCCAGGCGGCCTGGCAGTTGGCTTGCAGCCAAGAGTAGAACTTGTCCCACAGGCCGTTTTGGCGCGCGAAGTTGCTGAGGCCGCGGGTGAATTGCTCCGAGCCGAAGTCACCGTTTTCCGGGTGGTCCTCGGTCATGATCGGGTGCTTGGTGGTCGTGTGGTTGGCGGCCAGCAGCGCGTCGTCGTAGTGGTTGCGCTTGCCGGTGACACGGTAAAGGGAGTTGGCGGCGTTGATCATGAGGCCGGTGTTGTAGGCGTTGTCGGAGCCTTGCACATAGCTCGGCTTGTCTTTCGGGAAGGCCACGCAATCGTCGTGCTGGCCGCTTGGCTTCAACAGCTTGTTGCGCGCCCAGCCATAGATGGCTTCTGACTTGGTCAGATAAGACTTGTCGCCGGTGATCTCATAAAGCGGCACGCCCGACATCACCATCGGGTGGTTGCTCAGGCCGCATTTGGAGAAGCGGCTGTCCATCTCTTCCCAGATGCCGCCGCCGCCCACGTCGTCCCAGCCGCGGTCATAGGTGCCGTTCCAGGCCTTGATCGCGATGTCGAGGTACTTGCGATCGTTGGTGATCTGGTAGCCGCGCACGTAAGCGATGATGGCCCAGGCGATGTCGTCGTTCCAGCTGTCCCACATGAGATCGACGCCGTTCACCTTGATGAAGGTATCGAGCAGGTCGCGGATCAGTTGCTTGCGGTCTTCGGCGTGGTTGCGGTCATAGGCATCTTCCACGGCGGTGATGTCATAGGCCTGGCCCCACATGAACGCCATGGAGCGCTTGGTCATGCTGTCGGTGAATAGGTCTTGCCATCCGCGCGCACCAGATAAGCCTTGAGCAGCCGTCATAGACGGCATCGGCATTCGCAGCGTTCTGTGCATGCGCCAATGGCGGGGCCAAGGCGGCGATGCAAGCCACGGCCACAGCGATCGCACCTGACTTGGTTGCCGATCGGAAGCTCATGAAGCGGGAGAGGCCGGCGCTGGCTTGTGCTCGCATTGTGGAGGCATGAGAGGCTTTACCTAAGGTGTCAGTTTTCATAGGTCGACTTTCTAAGCTCAAGTTGCCGGTTCTGCTGGAAGCGTGCACTCGGCCTTCGCGAGGGCCCGAGCCATGCCGCTCACCATGAGTTTGTTGAGATGTCAGAGAGCCGCCGTGCGACGATGGGTAATCATTGGTAAGACCTGTCGGGCTGATATGCTCATCCATGCAGATGGACTGCCTTGCGTACACATTTTTTTGATCTTGTGCAGCTGGCAATGTCAGGCCCGGGCGTTGTGCGGCATTGCCGATCGATTGATCAACCGGCCGATCTGCGGCTGTTGAAGCGGACTGCACGGCCGAGCACTACGGCGCCACCGGGTCGGCGTCAAACAGATTCGATGGCGGAACGACGATCGTTTGAGCGGTCAGATACTGATATCGGAGGTCAAGGTTCGCATTTTTCGAGCTGTGTTGGATGGCGATCGCCTGTTTGGTTAGCGAGCATGGCCGAATCCGGTCTGCCCTGCGCTCTTAGCCGCATGGTGCTGGCTTGCCAAAAAGTGTTCAGACGCGGCCGTAACCATGCTTTTGCTGTGCAGCGCTGAGATGGCTACCGCGAAACATCGACGGCATCAAAAGGAGATCTCTTCGTAGAAGCATGCGCAGAAAGGTCACCCAGCTTGTTGGATGAGTTCGGACCATTGGGTGGTATCTAACGTGGCGAATGAGCGCGTTTTTTGCTTCAACTGAAGATCCAGCGTGCCACGGCGAAAAGCTCGGAGCATTGCGGATGCAAGGGATGGTCATCGTTCGCTTGATTTGCAGGTTCGTCGGTAGGCGATGGAGATACCCGAAGCTGAACGTCATGCGGCGTCGATTCCGCATCGACGGTACTTAGCGCTCACGCTTCGCATTACTCAGTGCGCGAATGCTGAGAGAAAAAATGGGCTCTTCGCGCAATTTAGTGTGATCGAACGTTGACAGGTGCCAGATCGAGCT
>CAXTCD010000304.1:0-2950 GCA_964242145.1 uncultured Rhizobacter sp. | reverse complement strand
CCGGCCGCCACCGCGCCGCCCGCCGCCTGCAGGCGGCTCGTTGCGGTTCGATGCGCTGGGCTCGTCGCGGTTGTCTGTCGGGTTCTCTTTCGGTTCGCCCTGCGCCGACGGTCCGCGCTCGCCGCGGCCACCACCCAGATCAGCGTGGCTGGCCTGGCGGAAAGCCATCAGGTATTTGTCGCCCGGCGGCATGCCGGCAAACGGGGCGCGCCGCAGGTAAGCGGCCGAGCCCAACCCGAGCGGGTCATTGTCGGCATCGGAGGTCAGCGTGAGCACCGGTGAGCGGATCGCCCGGTAGCGGCTGTTGAAGCTGCCTTGGTCGAAGCTCACATGCGGGCTGATCGCGATGAAGGCTTTGAACAGCTGAGCGGCGGATGCGTCACCGCTGATTTCATCGAGCGTGCGCACCTGTTCGCCGGCCAGCCGCATCACGGTCTGAGCGCCGAGGTCGTAACCCGCCAACGCAATGTTCGTCAGGTCGACGCCTTTCAATGCCGCATCACCGGCCTGGGCTGTGCGCTTCAGCTCAGCCACGAGTTGCATCAACAGATCGGCACGTTGCTTCAGGTGTTCGGCGTCGAAGCGCTGCAAGGCCCAGCTGTGCAGGTCTACCGGAGCGCCGGCCGCGGCGGGCAGCAGGTCGTCATCAGGCAAGGGCTGCCATGACAGCACGACATAGCCCGCGTCGGCCAGCGCCCGCCGCCAAGGCGCTTGGGCGTGCGCATCCTGGCCAGCGCCGGGCAGGTAGATCACCAACGGGTGCACTTCACTGTCGACAGGGTGCAGCCAGACCCAACGCATCGCGACGCCGCTGGCGGTGTGCAGCTCTTCGCTGGCCGCCACGTCGGGCCCATGCTGCGCCGGGTAGCCGTGCAATTCGAATTGATGCAGCTTCTCGGGGTCGAGCTTCGGCGGCGCGGGCGTGCTGCTGCATCCGCTGAAGGCCAGGGCAGCCGCGACGGCGAACGCCAAGCCGATCACGCCACGCTTGCGGCGCAGGGTGTTCGAGCGTGGGGCCGGCGGGTCAGTCAAAAAGGCGAGGGCGGGCGAGAACATGGGCGAGGTCCGGCGGAGGTGCGTCAAGAGCGGTCGATCGAGTGCGCGAGTCTGCGTCTGCGGATGCTGCGCAGCCGATGTAAACCTGGGATGTCGAAAGGTGAAGCCTGCATGAGCCGCCGAAGAAGAGGCATCGAGCCATGCCATATCGTGAACAGTGGCCGAGAGCAAGCATCGCGTCATCGGGTGGTGCAACGCGGCCGAGCCACCACGGCCACGCCAGGCCTCTCGGCCGAGCGCCAGCGCTACAGGCCGTCTCGTCGCCACAAGGTGGCCCTGATCTCGCCAGGCCGTAGGCATTGTCTGAAAGCGCTCGCGGTGATCGGATGACTTGCTTTTCAGATTCAGAATGGCGCCCGGCAGCGCGAGTCGGCCGGTCGCGCTGGCCCATCTTTCCGACTTTTTCAGGAGCAGTGACCCATGAGTTTTTCTTCGATCGCATCGTGCCGCATCGCCGCAGCCCTGACGCTTGCCGCTTCATTCATCGCAGCCTCTGCGGCCCACAGCCAGACTTCACGCGGGCCCTTGCTCCCTGGTGAATATCAGATGGAAGGTGGCAGTGGCGTGCTGGTCCTGAAGAAGGGCAAGCAGGGATCGAAGTTCGACATCGAAACCGTCGGCGCCAACGGCCACAGCTGCAGCCTGGATGGCGAGATCCGCAACGGCCGCACCACGGTGTCGACGGCGGGCACCGACGCTGAATGCACGGTGAGCTTCAACGCCAAAAGTGATGGCATTCAGGTGGATGCGGCGCCAGCGGAAGCCTGTCGTGCCTTCTGCGGCGCACGGGCTAGCTTCGAAGGCTTGTACCTGCGCGCGCCCACGGGCTGCGCCGCCACAGAGCGCAGCAAAGCGCGCCAGGCCTTCAAGCGTGCTTACGACGATCGCCATTACGCCGATGCCGAGAAGCAACTGGCGCCGCTGCTGAGTTCATGCGCGAAGACACTGAGTTGGCGCGAGTTGGGCTCGATCCGCAATGACCTGGCGATCACTCAGCATCATCTCGGCCACGATGCCGATTGCCTGGCCACGTTGCAACCGCTGGCAGCCGATGCCGGCAAGTCCGATGACCAACTGCGTGAAAGCTATCCGCCGATTGACTTCGACAGCATTCAGCCTCTCGTTCGGGCCACGCGCACCAACCTGCAGTTATGCCAAGGTGGCAAGGGCACGTCTTGATCGTTGCATCTCATTCGCCGCCATCGGGGCCGTCGATGCGGCGAGGCTGTCGATCGATCAGCCCGGCTTGGAAGGCGATTCATATCCGTTGGACCTCGAACAAGCCCTCGGCGTACGGGCTCGGCCCGTGCTCATGAAATCTCCTCATAAGCAACAAAGGAAGGCGTTCGCTCACCCGCACCGCGAAGCGAGATGAGTCGATAGACTGGCTCGCCCTTCGCCAGGGGCTTGCATTCTTCTTGAGCGTGCAACGCGAGCTTTACAACTCTTCATCTGCCTGCCATCGGGGTGAATGGGCTGCGGGCTACCATTCCATTGATAAAGAAGGCGTGCGCCGAAATCCGCATGCTGCTTTCGCTTCCCATCGCTCTCACGCATGCTGCGTCGACCCCATCCATGGACAGCCCTCACACCACGCCACCCCCTGTGACTGCGATTCCGCCTTATCGCCCCAGCCGCCGCGGGCGCTGGCTCGGCGCCTTGATTGCAGTGGTGGTACTTGTCGCGTTAGGCGCAGCCGCCTGGTACCTGACCCACCGCCCTCCGGCAATGACCGCTGGCGGCCCGGGAGGCCCCGGCGCGCCGGGCGGTGGTGGCCTTCGCCCAGGCGAGGGACCCGGAGCTGGCCGCGTGGATCGAGCGCGAGGTGGGCTTCCCGAACAGCATGGTGGACCGCATCACCCCGGCCACGGACGCCGCCACCAAGCAGAAGCTG
>CAXTCD010000303.1:0-2995 GCA_964242145.1 uncultured Rhizobacter sp. | reverse complement strand
ACATACGCAGCCTTCGGATCGAGCTGCCAGGTGTCACGCGGTGGAATGCGGGTGAAGTGGCTGTCTTCGCTGCTTGCGGCTACGCGGGCCTGGGCGTATTTCTGGGCTTCCTTGATCGACTTGGTTGCCCACGCGCCGGTGTTGATGAAGTCGATGCTGTCACGCCCGCGCAGCAGGTTCATCGGCACGATGGCGTTCTGGCCGATGCCGCCGCCTTGCAGGAACAGCAGCTTGTAGTTGGCCGGCAGGCCGACCAGCTCGGCAAAGTCGGCCCGTGCCTCGGCAACGATCGACATGAACTCCTTGCCCCGGTGGCTCATCTCCATCACCGACATGCCGGAACCCTTCCAGTCCAGCATCTCGGCCGCAGCTTGTTGAAGAACGGGCTCGGGAAGAACGGCCGGGCCGGCGCTGAAGTTGAATACGCGTGTCATGGCAGGTGGTGCAAAAAGGGAGGGGTGTTCGCCGCGCCGTGGCAACGCCGGCGCAGCCCGGAAGCTTAGCCGATGCATCCTGGAAACCACGGCCAAGCGCGCGCTGCTGGTAGATTGCGGCGCATGAGCGACATGACCTTTTATTGGCACGACTACGAAACCTTCGGCCGCGTGCCCCGCCACGACCGCCCGGCCCAGTTTGCCGGGGTGCGCACCGATGCCGAGCTGAATGAAATCGGCGACCCGGTGATGGTGTATTGCCAGCCTGCGCCCGACTATCTGCCCGACCCCGAATCCTGCCTGCTGACTGGCATCCTGCCGCAGGCCTGCCTCGCGCAGGGCCTGCCCGAGCATGCGTTTGCCGACCGCATCGAGCGTGAACTGGCCCAGCCGGGCACGGTGGGTGTCGGCTACAACTCGATCCGCTTCGATGATGAAGTGACGCGCCATCTGTTCTGGCGCAACCTGATCGATCCGTATGCCCGCGAATGGCAGAACCAGTGCGGCCGCTGGGATCTGCTCGATGTCGTGCGCGTGACCTGGGCCTTGCGCCCCGAAGGCATCGAATGGCCGCGGCACGACGACGGCCGGCCATCGTTCAAGCTCGAACATTTGACGCAGGCCAACGGCCTGGCCCACGAAGCGGCTCACGATGCCTTGTCGGATGTGCGGGCCACGATCGCCCTGGCCCGGTTGATCAAGCAGCGCCAGCCGCGCCTGTGGGACTTCTGCCTGCGCCTGCGCAAGAAAGACGAAGTCGTCAAGGAGATGGCGATTGCACAAGGCCAGGGGCGGCCCTTCCTGCATGTGTCCGGCATGTACGGCACCGAGCGCGGCGGTCTCGCAATCGTCTGGCCGCTGGCACCGCACCCGACCAACAAGAACGAGGTCATCGTCTGGGATCTGGCTGTCGACCCGGCCGAGCTGTTCACGCTGGATGTCGATGCAATTCGGCTGCGCATGTTCAGCAAGGCCGATGCGTTGCCCGAAGGCGTGACCCGGCTGCCGATCAAGACCATCCACATCAACAAGTCGCCGATCGTCATCGGCAGCCTGAAGACCTTGAGTGCCGAGACGGCACAGAAATGGGGAATCGACGTCGAACAATCGCTGCGCCATGCCGAGCAGGCCGCGCAGCAGGCCCATCTGCTCAATGGCATGTGGCCGGCGGTGTTCGAGCGGCCCGCGCCGCAGCAGCCGGCCGATGTGGACGAAGACTTGTATGGCGGCTTCATCGGAAACGACGACCGCCGCACGCTGCAACGCCTGCGCGGCCTGCCTGGCGAACAGCTGGCCGATAAGCACCCGGCCTTTGCCGACAAGCGGCTCGACGAACTCTTCTTCCGCTACCGTGCACGTAACTTCACACAGACGCTGACCGAGGCCGAGCGGCAGCAATGGATCGAGCATTGCGCCCATCGGCTGCACGATGGCGCCGGTGGTGCGTTGACGCTGCAGGCTTACCTCGAACGCATCGACGCCCTGCAAGAGTCGGCCGAGCAGGCCGAAGACGAACGCGCCCAAGACATCCTCGGCGCGCTGGTCGATTACGGAACCGACATCGCGCCCGAGCGGGGCTGAAATCTGCACCTCATCAAGTTTGAGGAGCGTCGGCTTCATCTCGCACAAATCCTGGGTACAGTTGCGGCCCGCTCGAACCCGACTCCGCACAAGGAGCCAGCCATGTTTCATCGCATGGTGAGGGCGGGTCACAGAGTGTCAGTGCCTTGATCAGCTGATCGGGATGAACGGATGCCGCTTCGACGGAGGTACTCGTCGAAGCGGCATCTTGCTGTTTGATTTTTATTCCATCTTCAATCAGGGAGGGGACTTGGCCTCATTCAAATTCAGTCGTCCCCGGTTCGTCACCGGGGTTGGTTTGTTCGGCGGATTGGTCATGCTGACGGCTTGTTCGTCGAATCAATACATCCCGGTGCATGACAAGGATTCGCCGTCGTTTGCGATGCGAGGCGCCATTCGGCCGAAAGCATGGCAGCGCAATGAGCGCGTGGCGCATGGCATCGAGGTGGGCTACGAGGGCTACCGCGCCAAAGACACGCAGGCTTTGGCGGCAGGGCAGAGCCTGGATCTGGACGGCGGACTGTTTCCGGGCGGAACCGGCACGATCAACGGGCCGGCCAGCTTGAATCATCAGTTCAGCTACCGCCAGCTGCATGTGGCTTATGCGCCGCTGATTCGCTTCGGGACGAATTTCGAACTGGAGCCGCTGGCGGGTGTCGCGCGCAAGCACGTGAAAGTTGAAACGCAGCCGGCAGGTCGGGCGAGTATCAACGTGGTCGATGAATGGCGGACTTCTGCGATTGCCGGCGTGACACCGCGTTGGCGTTTCAATGATTGGCTGGCTGCCGAGGTGCGCTGGACTTACACCGGCGGCACCTCGGAAAAAGGCACCAGCACCGAGGTGGCTGCGGTGCTGAGCCCATCGCCGAACGTCGCGCTGCGTTTGGGTTATGGCTACCGGCGTGAAGACATCGAGCCTTACTACGGTAAGCGGCTGGTCATCCCGGCTTGAATTGGCCGCACGCGTATGAACGATGGTG
>CAXTCD010000302.1:0-3073 GCA_964242145.1 uncultured Rhizobacter sp. | reverse complement strand
GTTCGCAAAGGCATCACCGAATGGATTCATGGCTGGAAGCTGCGTGGCTGGACAACCGCCGGTCGAAAGCCCGTCAAGAACGCCGACCTGTGGCAGCGGCTTGATGCCCTGCGAAACCTGCACGCGGTGGACTGGCGTTGGGTCAAGGGTCATGCGGGGGACCCTGGCAACGAACGCGCCGATGCATTGGCCAACCGCGGCGTGACACAGTCAAGCCGCTGAACGCTGCGGCCTGATGCCGTCGCAACTCCGCCTTAGCGACCTGGCGAAGCCTGGCCCTTTAGCTGGGCCAATTCGTCGAAGGTGTTGGCGTTGAAGAATGCGCCGACGTCGGTGAAGACCGTCTCGGCGCGCCGATGCCCGGCCGTCCACTGCTCCATTTTTCGGCCGCCGGCGTCAATGAACGAAGCCAGGCTGTCGGCCAATGAGCGTTTCATCAAGCAGAAGACGGGCTGAGGGTTCAAGCGACCGGCTTCATCGGTGACGGCCATGGCGATGTCGGCATGGGTTGAATCCATCGAGGTCCACAGCCGCCATGCCAGATCTTCCGGGAAACGCGGGCAGTCGCAAGGCACGGTCAGCAGCAAGGGCGTGCCGGCGTGCCGCAGCCCGGCGAGCGTTCCGGCCAGCGGGCCGGCGTAGGTGTCATCGGCATCGGGCCACACGGGAAAGCCCATCGCTCGGTAGGTGTCCAAATGGCGATTCGCGCTCAACATCAACGGGCCGACTTGTGGCGCCAACCGCTGCAGGGCATGCGCTGCCAGGGGCCGCCCCATGTGGTCTTGCAGGCCTTTATCGACACCGCCCATGCGGCTACCGCGTCCGCCTGCGAGCACGAGGCCGGTGATCTGCGAGCGGATGTCGGTTGTCGGGGTCAGCATGGCGCGGGGCTGACAGCGCTGCGCAAAGCTCGGTGACGTGTTCGGCCCTCGATGTACATCAGCGTGGCCCTCGGCTGGGCTGCACGTTCAGCCGCCGATGTAATGCATTTCGACGCGGCGCGGGCTTCGCCGCCCGTCGTCTGCGGGTCCAGCGCTTCGGAGTTGCGAATAACGATCGCCGCGCGATTGCCAAATCAAGCCGATGGCACTGGCGATCTGGTCGTCACTGCAGTTGCCGCGCAGCAGCGTGCGCAGGTCGTGCCCCTGCGACGCGAAGAGACACAGAAAAAGTTTGCCCTCGGTGGACAGGCGCGCGCGGTTGCAGTCCTGGCAGAACGCACGCGTCACACTGGAGATAACGCCGATCTCGCCACCCCCATCGGCATAACGCCAGCGTTGCGCGGTTTCCCCGATCGAACTCGGGTCGATCGGGATCAGCGGAAATACCTCGTTCAATCTCGCTATCACTTGGGAAGACGGCACAACGTCATCCATGCGCCAGCCGTTGGTGGCACCGACGTCCATGTATTCGATGAAGCGAAGAATTATCCGGCCAGCATGGTGCTTGCGGAAGTAGCGCGCCATCGGCAGGATTTCGCTGTCATTGACGCCCCGCTTGACGACCATATTGACCTTGATCGGCCCGAGCCCCGCCTGTTCTGCGGCGGCAATACCGTCCAGCACATACGCGACAGGGAAGTCGGCGTCATTCATGCGGCGGAAGGTGTCATCGGACAACGCGTCCAGGCTCACCGTCACCCGTTTCAAACCGGCTTGTTTCAGCGGCTGAGCTTTTCGCGCCAGCAATGAGGCATTGGTGGTGAGCGTCAGGTCCAGCGCTTGGCCATCGGGCGTACGCAAGGCGCTGAGCATCGCCACCAATTGGTCGATGCCTTTTCTCAGCAGCGGCTCACCGCCAGTCAAGCGGATCTTCTGCACGCCATGCGATGCGAACAAGCGGGCGACACGGGTGATTTCTTCAAAGCTGAGCAGCGACCGGTGCGGCAGGAAGGCGTAGTCCTTGTCAAACACGTCCTTCGGCATGCAATAACTGCAACGGAAGTTGCAGCGGTCAGTGACCGAGATTCTCAGGTCGCGCAAAGGGCGGCCCAGTGTGTCGGCCAACGCGCCGTTGACCTCGAAGGGCACCAGCGGGATGTGGGGCACGGACGCGGCGTAGCGGTGGTCGGCGAGTGGGATGACTTTGTCCGTCATCGGGCGATTGTGCGCTGGAGCAGATGACCGTTGGCGCGCGTGAGGTTCTCGCGGCGCTACGACGGAATCATCAATTCAGCAACGCGTTTTCGGGCAAGGCCGGCGTGGGTGTCACGGCCGGCGTTGTTGCGGATGTAGGCGGTAGGTTATCCGGAAGCAGTGATGCTGCCGACTTGGCAGCTTCGGGGCGGCGCGCACCGGTAAATCGCTTGGCCCAATAGCTGATACCCATGTCTTCGACACGGATCTCGCCGCCGGGGCGGGGGGCATGGATGAACTTGTTCTCGCCGATGTAGATGCCTACGTGAGAGAACGTGCGCTTCAGCGTATTGAAGAACACCAGATCGCCTGGCTTCAGCTCATTGCGCTTCACAATGACCAAGCCGGTGGCTTTGGCTTGTTCATCTGCGCGGCGAGGCAATAGCAAACCGAGGGTGGATTCGAAGATATGGCGTGTGAAGCCGCTGCAATCAAAGCCGCTTTCGGCACTTTGACCGCCACGGCGATAAGGCACACCGAGAAAGTTGCGGGCGGTTATGACCAGTCGGGATGCCGTATCGCGCACTTGCTGGCTGAGGTGGCTACCTGCCTGCGCAGCTACTGCAGTGGTCTTTTCAACAAATGAAGGCTGCGTGCCCTCTTTGGACTCTGCGTTGTCAGAGTCGCGCTTGTAGGCATCCCAGAAAAAATCGGGGGCAGCATGAGCTGTCATCGTTGCCATAGCGATCACGGCTGCAATGAATGCTGATCGAGATGGAATAAGAGAGGGTTGGGCAGGCCTGCGCATCGGGCAAGGATAGGCGGCATATGTAACTGAGTCAACCGAATATCCTATGCATGACTGGGACTTGGCCTGCAATCTTGATGCGTTTTCTCGCTGAGCTCATAACGCGAAGGCTCCGCTGGCAACGATGCCCCAAACGGGCATTGAAACACGCTCAGTCAGGACCGAGATAACCCGTTTTGTAGCAATGGGT
>CAXTCD010000301.1:0-3080 GCA_964242145.1 uncultured Rhizobacter sp. | reverse complement strand
CGGCAGCCTTCGGTCAGCAGCACGCCCGCCCCGGCCACGCCGGTCGGGTGGAACTGCCAGAACTCCATGTCTTCGAGTGGGATGCCGGCGCGTGCCGCCATGCCCAGGCCATCGCCGGTGTTGATGAAGGCATTGGTCGATGCGGCAAAGATGCGCCCTGCTCCGCCGGTGGCGAGCAGCACCGTCTTGGCCTCAAGGATGTGCAGTTCGCCAGTTTCCATCTCAAGCGCCGTCACGCCGACCACATCGCCTTCGGCGTCACGGATCAGATCGAGCGCCATCCACTCCACGAAGAAATTCGTGCGTGCCTTGACGTTCTGTTGATAGAGCGTGTGCAGCATCGCGTGGCCGGTGCGGTCAGCCGCAGCGCAGGCGCGCTGCACCGGCTTTTCGCCGTAGTTTGCAGTGTGGCCGCCGAACGGGCGCTGGTAGATCGTGCCATCCGGGTTGCGATCGAACGGCATGCCGAAATGCTCTAGTTCGTAGACGACCTTCGGCGCTTCACGGCACATGAACTCGATCGCGTCCTGGTCGCCGAGCCAGTCGGAGCCCTTGACGGTGTCGAAGAAGTGGTAGTGCCAGTTGTCCTCAGACATGTTGCCAAGCGATGCCCCGATGCCGCCTTGTGCCGCGACCGTGTGCGAGCGGGTCGGGAACACCTTGGACAGCACAGCGACATTCAGACCGGCTTGCGCCAGTTGAAGCGAAGCTCGCATGCCGGAACCGCCGGCCCCGACGATCACGACGTCGAATTTTCTTTTTGAAATGGTTGCGCTCACGTTCACAGTCTCCACAGCACTTGGATTGCCCAGCCCGCACAGCCCACCAGCCAAGCAATGGTGCCCACTTGCAGCACCAGCTTGGCGGCCACCGGCTGCACATAGTCCATCAGCACATCGCGCATGCCGACCCACACGTGATACAGCAGCGAAATGATGGTGATGAAGGTCAGCACGCGCATCCACTGCGAGCTGAAGATGCCGGCCCATTTGTCATAGCCCAGTTCGCCGGGCAGCAGCACTTGCACGATCAGAACGAGCGTGAAGAGTGCCATCAGCACGGCGGTGGCCCGTTGAGCCAGCCAGTCACGCAAACCGTAATGCGCGCCGACCACCACGCGCTTGGAACCGAAGTTCTGTGTCATGTCGATACGCCTCAGAAAAAGAGCTTGAAGCCCAGCACCAGCGTCAGCACGATGCTCACGCCCAGGGTCACCAGCGCCGATGAACGGCCGAATTGCTTGCTCACCGAATGGGTGGCGTCCATCCACAGATGACGCAAGCCTGCAGTGAAGTGATGCAGATAGGCCCAGATCAAAGCCAGCACCACCAGCTTCAGGAACCACGCCGGAATAAAGCCCACGCCATAGGCAAAGGCCGTCGTGAACCGGCTGTACGACACCTCGGAACTCAGGCTGATGTCGAACATCCAGATGATGAACGGCAACAGCACGAACATGATGATCCCGCTCACCCGGTGCAGGATCGACACCCATGCCGCCGGAGGCAGGGTGTACTGGGTCGCGTCAATGAGACGCATCGGTGAACCGGGTCTTTGTTTAGCTGTCTCTGCCATAGCCCAACCTTTTTGTAATCCAGAAGAAACCTGAGAAGTTTATTGCAATGCAGCAGTGCCGACCGAAGCTTGTCGCAATCCGGAGCAGCCCACTCGACCTAACTCAATGCATTCCCGTAGTAGTGGGACTGGGTGTTGTAGAGGCCGCGCCGCAGTTCCACCGGCTTGTCGCCATAGGTCAAGGACAAGCGTTCCACGCTCAACAGCGGTGCCCCCACCGGCACATTGAGCAGCGCCGCAGCCGCCGCGTCGGCCGCCACCGCGCGCAACTGCTCTTCGGCGCGGATCATGCGCACGCCGAACTCCGTTTCGAACAAGGCATACATCGGCCCTTTGTAGTCGCTCAGGCGCTCGGCCGTCAGGCCCTTGAACTGCAGGCCAGGCAGCCAGATGTCATCGAGCACGACCGGCTTGCCGCTCAAGCGCAGCAGTCGGCGTATCTGAACGGCCATGTCGCCGCCTTTCAGGTCAAGCGCCCGGGCCACGTCGGCAGGTGCGCGCAAGCGACGGCAATCGATGAAGCGTCGCTCGGTACGGCCTGTCTCGACGCCGTCATCGGGCTTCAGGCGCAAGAAGCGGTATTGAATCTTTTCCTCGGCATGGGTGGCTACAAACGTCCCCTTGCCTTGCCGGCGCACGAGCAAGTTTTCGTCGGCCAGGGAATCGATCGCCTTGCGCACCGTGCCCTGGCTCACCTTGTAGCGCGCCGCCAACTCCACCTCGCTCGGGATGGCTTCGCCCGGCTTCCATTCAGCGCTTTGCAAGCTGCGCGTGATCAGCACCTTGATCTGCTGATACAGCGGGCTGAATGCCGGCCCATCGCCGTCGCCATCAAAGGGGCGCGGCGCTGCGGAGGACGGGTTCGGGGCAGCCATGGGCCGCGATTGCAGCACAAGCTTTCGCAAACGTCCATGCGCGCCGCTTGATGTCTTATATAAGACATAAGATCATTGACAGGGGCGAGGGTTGCCACCTAGACTCACCTACACTTCCCGGCTCGCACAGACGAGCGCTCTTAAGCGCCCCTGTTCTTTAGTCTTTGACCTACTGCGGAGCATCCCCATGAGCAAGAAACCCGTTCGCGTTGCCGTCACCGGCGCTGCTGGCCAGATCGGCTATGCATTGCTGTTCCGAATTGCCTCTGGCGAGATGCTGGGCAAAGACCAGCCGGTCATCCTGCAACTGCTTGAAATCCCTGACGAGAAAGCCCAGAACGCGCTGAAGGGCGTGATCATGGAACTCGACGACTGCGCGTTTCCGCTGCTCGCCAGCATCGAAGCCCACAGCGATCCGCTGCAAGCCTTCAAGGACACCGACTACGCACTGCTCGTGGGCGCCCGCCCGCGCGGCCCTGGCATGGAGCGCAAAGACCTGCTGGCCGCCAACGCGCAAATCTTCACCGCCCAAGGCAAGGCCTTGAACGCCGTTGCTTCGCGCAACGTCAAGGTGCTGGTCGTCGGCAACCCGGCCAACACCAACGCCTACATCGCGATGAAGAGCGCGCC
>CAXTCD010000300.1:0-3130 GCA_964242145.1 uncultured Rhizobacter sp. | reverse complement strand
TTCATGCGCTCGGTGCGCTTGTTCAGCACTTCATCGATCTTGCCGGCCTTGATCAGCCCAGCCTCTTCGTCATCGGCGAAGCGCTTGATCATCGCGTTGACGGCGTCCGGGTCGATGCCGTCATAGCGGCGCATCTGCTCGGTGTGGTCCCGCAGCTTGCCGATGAGTTCGGTGTTCTTCGATTTGAGGCCTTGCGTGGTGCGCTCGACCGCGGCGTCGATCAGGGCTTGGACTTCGGGGGTGATCTGCGGGGTGCCGGAGTTGGCGGTACCGCCGCCAGCGCTGCCGCTTTCGGGGCCGCCCTCGGGGCGCAGGTAACGGAATCGATTCAAGAGGTGACGTGATTTCATGGGTCGCAAAGTGGGATGAGCGAAGGAGTAGGGAAAAGGAATAAAAAAAGCCCCAGGGCTTGCGCCTTGGGGCTCTGAAGATCCCGAACGGGATCAGGGAGGTGAATGCAATCTATTGTGCATCGTGGATGCGTGACTGAACCTGTTTTGCTGAGGTCGAGCTAACCATTTGAGCAAGCGTCAGCTCATCTCTATGTCAAATGACATTGGCATCAACAACGTTGCTGGGTAAGTGGAGGAAGACGCTCATGCGTGCCGCTGGCGGCAAAGCGGGATGGATGAAAGGGAGAAAGAGAAGAAGCGGAAAAAGAAAAGCCCCAGGGCTTTCGCCATGGGGCCATATCCAGGCTCAAACTGCGTTCAGCCTAAGCTTGCAGCATCGGTGAAACGGGTTCGGGGAAGAACGGGCTTCAGATGCGAATTCTCATCAGCGTGCGAGCAAGCCTTGGACGCCGATCGCCGGCAGGCCGTCTTTCACGGTCTGCAGCTTCGTCAAGCGGCCATCGCTCTCGATGCGCAGCACGGTGATCGCGCCGAGGCCGCTGTTCAACGCGTAGATGTAGCGGTTGTCTTCACTTGCTGCACCGTCCACCACGCCACCGGTCGGGCCTTCGAGTGTGGAGGCCACAGCCTCCAGTTCCATCAATGTGCCACCCGTGCCGATGCGGTAGGAGCTGACCGTACCGGCGCCGCTGTTCGTAGCGAAAAGCAGTTTCTCGTCCGGTGTCACGACTGTCCAGCAGGTGGCGGCCTGGCCGGTTGCGATTGGCGCGGTGATGTTGGTCAGCTGACCATCGGCGCCTAGCTTGTACGACGCCACGGTGTCGCTCATGGCCTGGGTCAACAAGAAGGTATTGTCCTTCAGGAAGGAAGAACCGAATGGGGCGCCTTCGGCCACGGTGTTAACGACTGCGGTGCCGAGCTTCCCATCGGCCGCCACCGGGAAAACGGTGACGTGCTGCGTGTTGAGTTCGCTCACGGCCAGTTGTGTGCCGCTGGCGGTGAAAGTCAGGCGTGACGGTTGTGCATTCGGAGTGCTCAATGCCGCGCTTGCACCGGTTGCGATCGGCGTCAGGCTGCTGTCGGCGCCGAGCTTGTAGCCGCTGATGCCGGACTTGAAGCTGTCGACTGTGTCGCCGACGTTGGAGACAAACACCAGCGAGTTGCTGACCGCCAGGGCGTTCGGCTGCAAGCCATTGGATGGCACGGTGCTGACGCGCGTGAGCACGCCATCGCGGTCGATGCGAAAGCTGGTGATCGACGCCGACCCGCTGTTCACTGCGACAAGGGTGTGCTTGTCAGGCGAGAAACCGATGGCACCTTGAGAGGCCAACACGTCAACGCCGTCGTCTGGCGTGGCAGCCGAGACTTCCTTGCGGCCATTGCCGTTAGCTCCGGTCGCATAGCTGCCGAGCAGCTTGAGCGTGCCATCGTCGGCACGGCGGTAAGCCACCACGGCGTTGACGGTGGCGCTGTTGGTCATCGCATAAACGGTATGGTCGGCCAGGCCTGTCGGCTGCACCACCGGCGGCGCTGTGTTGTCATCGTCACTGCCACCGCAGGCCGCGAGAAGGAAGGGGGCGAGGCTGATGGCCAGCAGAGTGCGCGAAAAGGGGAAGGTGTGCTTCATGGAATCCTTGAATGAAAGACTGTCGAGCGAAGGAGCGGAGCACGTCGATGCGGATTTCCTCATCGTGGGCTAATGATCAGTCGTCATTTGCGGCAAGTGCTTACAGAATATTTTGCAGCTACACGCCCTGCGAAGGTGTAGGACGGAACCTATCTAGGCCGTAGTTCGATGAGCGTCAAAGAAATCCCACGATCGGTATAGAGCTTGTCAAAGGGCAGCTTGCCCTCTCGCATCAACTGGCCTCGCGTCGGCCCCACGACCTCATCCTGTCGCGCCGGGCTCTGCTGCATCAGCCACTCGGCATAGCTCAGCGTGGCATCCACCGGGCCATCCATCGAAGCCCGCTCGCCAGGCGGCACTTCGCTGATCGGGATGCCGAGCTGCCGCCAGGTCTTGGTCCTCGGTACCGCGCAGCTTCGACATCGGAAATGAATCCGCCCCGGGCCATCCAGCCACGGCACTTTGTGCCCGATCGGCTTGTGGTCCTGCAGCGTGTAGGGCTTGCGATCCCGGATGCGGCACGGCTCGCTGGTCTTGGTGTCGAGCGTCGAGGTCCATTGCTGCGATGCGATCAGGTCGGCATTGGCTTGGAAGAAGGTATCGCGCGCCACGGCGGCGGCATGGCCGATCGCGGTGTGCACGACGGCCTGCAGCTCTTGGCGCGACTTGCTGACGATGCCGTCTTCATAACGCAGTGCGCGTGTGCCGCGGATGCGGCGCACCATCTCATCGACCGTCTGCTGTTGAACAAAGCCTTGCCGTACCGCCTCTTCAATGCGGGCCATGCGATCGGCCTCTAGCTTTGATGCCCAGCCGGACAACAGGCGCCCTTGGAAGGGCTGGCTCATCGCGGCATCGAAGACCTGCGCTTCATTCGCCGCCTGGACGCCGATGCGCTCGATGACGATCTGCGGCAAGGTGTCGTTGAACAGCGCCAGTTGATAGCCGGTCTCGTAGGCCGTGAATTCCTTCAGCACCTGCCTCAGCTCGCGCTCGACCGCCTGGTAGGCCTGCGCATTGACTTTGCGCACGAAGCCCAGCAGTTGCTGAAGGCGCTCGACGGTGAAGGTCGAAGCGTCCATCGATTGCAGCGCGGTGGTGAGTTGCGCTGCCAGTTCAGCATCGGAGCCGTTCAGCAGCGCGATGATCC
>CAXTCD010000299.1:0-3166 GCA_964242145.1 uncultured Rhizobacter sp. | reverse complement strand
CTGCCCAGCACCAGACCATTGATGATCTGTTGGATGAAGGTGTCCATGGTCTTGTTTGGTTCTCGAAGAGAGGCGGTTCTGAACCGACAGTCCGCCTGATGGAGGGATGCCTTGATGCAGCGTGAGCCACCACAAGGGCGGGGCGGATTCTAGAAGGGGAGTAGCGAGAAGTGAGCCAGCCCTGCTTTCAGCTCAGGAACATGGCTTGCCACTGGATGGGAAGTGACCAGCCTTTGCACCTGACCGCCTTCGTCCGGTTCACCGGCAAGCCGGCGATGGATGTTTGGAAACGCCAGACACCATCACGCACGAAGGACAAGACAGAGGACGCAAGCGGCGGCATCTTACCGAATACGCAGTGCGGGTCGGCCATCAGCTCCTTGCCCCCAAAACCGGCCGCTCAGGGCAGCGCAGCACGCACGTCGATGCGCCCCACGCCATCGCGTGCGCCCAGTTCACGGCGCCCGCTGTTCAGCCTGCGCCGGATTGCCGCTGCCCGCGGGCTCAATACCGAGCGCCAGATCGCGAACCTGATCTGGATTCATCAACGCACCCGCCTGCATCAGGCGATGGCAATCGTCCGGAGCCAAGTGGCACTCCAGCTTGGCCCAGACCTTCGCGCGGATGCCCTCGGCGATCGCAACGCGCTTGCCCATGCGCTCGAAGCTGTGGTCGGCATAACCCAGCAGCAACGCGGCGGCCTTGAATCGACCTTCGCTGGCCGCAAACTGCGCATAGACATCGCTGTAAGTGCCAAAGCCGTCTCCGGCGAGGATGCGCGACACGCCGAAAAATTCAATCAACACGGGCCGCACTTCTTGCGGACGGCCACCGGCCAGCAAAGCCGAACTGAGATTGCCCAAGGCCATCAGCCGGGTGATGTCGTGATGCATGCGCAGGCTGTCCACCAACTCCTGCCCGAGGCGGATCGCATAGTCGGAATCGCCATTCATCATGTAGACGGTGGCCAGGCTCGACAAGTCCGATGCCGCCATGCGTGCCGCCCCTGCTTCGCGGGCCAGCAACAGCGCCCGCTCAAGCACCTGGCAAGCTTTCTCCAGCTGCCCTTCCTGCATCAGGATGAAGGCGTCGACGACCAGCCTGATCCGCCGCACGCGAGGCGGCCAGTCGGGCTGCTCGATCCGAATCTGCTCATCGAGCATCTCACGCGCTTGCGCCGTCGAAGTCAGTGCGGTGATGTGCGCCGCATGGCCGAGGGCCACATAGAGTTGGCGGGTATCGCCGCAGTCACGGTAATAGTCAATCGCCTTGAATGCGAAATCGCGCGCCACGCGCTGGTCGTTGGTGAACAGCAGCCGGCTCTGGCCCAGCCAGTATTTGGCGAGAACCGCGGGCGGCAAGCCATCAAGCACGAAGAACGAACAGGCGCGGTAGCGTTCTCGGGCTTCCTGCAGCAACGACATCGCAGTGAACAGGTCGCCCGCCTCGCCAAGCAGCGCCACGGCGGTGTCCGGATCGTGCTGCGAGCTCCAGTCGATGGCGGCTCGAACGTTGTCGATGTCTGGGGCATACACGGCCAGCCACGGCAGGTCCGGCGTCTGTGCATAAGCCAGCGAAGCCTCGATGCACAAGGCATGAACCGCTGCGGCGTGGCGTTGCCGCACCGCCATGCCTTCGCCAGCTTCATCCAGTTTGAGCAATGCATAGGCGCGTGCGCTTTCCAGCAAGCGATAGCGCGGCTCATCCGCCTCATCGACCACAACCAACGAATGGTCGACCAGGCCTTCCAACGCGTCTTCCACACCCCAGGAGTCCAGCGTGGCGTCTTTGCAGGTTTCGCTGGCCAGCATCAAGGTGAAGCCGCCGACAAACACGCCCAGGCGGCGAAAGACGCGCCGCTCGGGCTCGTTGAGCAAGGCATGGCTCCAATCAAGTGCAGCGCGCAATGCCAGTTGGCGGGGCGGCGTGTTCGGCGCCCGGCTCTCCAGCATCAAGAAGCGTTCGCCCATGTGGCGGCCCAGGTCGTTCAGGCCTTGATCGGGCACGCGCGATGCCGCGAGCTTGATGGCCAAGGCAATGCCATCAAGCTGCAAGCACAACGCAATCACGCTTTCAACGTTGTCTCGGGTCAACTCGAAGCGCTTGTCGAGCAAGCGGGCCTGCTCGACGAACAGCGCCACCGCGCCATAAGCCATGGCATCGTCCGGCGAACAGGGAGTCGTTGGCACGGCCAGCGGGCCGAGACGGAAAAGACACTCGCTATTGACTTTCAATGCCTTCTGGCTTGTGACCAGCAAACGCACGTCCGCACCCGACTGCAGCATCAGGTGAGCAAAGCTTGCGACCTCAGCAGAAACCTGTTCAGCGTTATCGATGATCAACAACAGCCGCATCGTCTGCAGCTGACTCACCAGACGCAGCGGGGCCTGCGGCCCTTCAGGGATCGGCAAGCCCAGCGCCAGGGCGATGAACCGCAATACACCGGAGCTGCGATCGGCCGTTGACAGATCGATCCACACCACACCGATTTTCTCCGGGACGCCGCCGCTTCGCGCGAGGGCCAGCACGAGCGTGGTCTTGCCGATGCCGGCGCTACCGACCACGGTGACCAGGCGATGCGTCGCAAGACGCGCATGCAGATCGGCCAGGTCTTTGTCGCGGCCGAACAGCAAAGCCGGCGCGGCTGGGAGCGCACTTATCCGATGGATCGGTGTCGCCACAGCGGCCGGCAACGCAGAATTGGCCTGCGGCGAGCGCGGCAAGGGCAAAGCGAATCGATAACCCCGCCCCGGAACGGTCGCAATGGCATGCCGGCCCATCAGCTTGCGCAACGCGAAAACCTGCACGGCCACATTGCTGCCTTCAACCACCAAGCGAGGCCAGACCGCTGCGAGCAGGTCGCTGCGCGATATCGTGCGGCCTCCGCCTTCGACCAAGGCAATCAACAGGTCGACAGCACGCGAGCCCGCGAGAACTTCATGTCCATCACAGAAGAGCTTGCGCTGAGAGATGGATAACTCGAAGGGGCCGAATCGATAAGAAGAGTGCGAGGTGGAGAGATCCATGTTTTCCGTAGCAAGCAGCGTCAAGAAGGGGCAGTTGGGCTGCCACCCAGGTCTGATCGTGTCCGACGCTGACCGCTTCTATAGCTTGGCCACTCGTTGACCGGCCCGCCACATCGCTTTGCCTCGCGCTCACGTCCTTA
>CAXTCD010000298.1:0-3205 GCA_964242145.1 uncultured Rhizobacter sp. | reverse complement strand
ACCCGACCTCGCAACCGATGCAAAAAATCGCTTGTAGCCCGTTCTATGCAATCTCCATTTTTCATGAGCCTACCCCGAAACAGTATTTCAGCAACCTGCTAAGCCGATGGACTTCATCTGTTGTCGAAGTTGGAAAATAGATCCATCTGAGCTTCTAGAAGCTTTGCGACATGAGTGGCGGTCGTCGACGCTGGATTTGGAGCGCGCTTGGGCCAGCACAGGAGCATGCGATCGTGCCTGACTGAAAACCGGATTCCGATCCTACACGAAGCAATTGCTCCAGAGAGAGTGAGCGCCGCCCCCTAAAAAGGGTGGTTGTTCATTGAGGAATTTTGCTTCCGTTTTACTGGATTCGCTTTCATGGCAAAGACGGTTGAGAACTGACGATGGCTTGCAAATGCCCTACACGACCGAGCGGGGTTGATTATTTGGCGAGGTGGCAAGTGGCAAGCGCCGCGCGTCAAGCTTAGTTCGACCTTTACGGCGATTGAAATAGGCCGCCTCCAACGGAAGATTTTTTATTGGATCCTCAATTTGATATCGATCGAGTTTCTTGTACGGAAATCACGAGATCGGTATTTCGTCTCTCGACACTACATTCCAAGCATCAAGGACCCCCCCATGACGATTTCGATTCGACGCAGCACGGTGCAAGACGCCGCCGCTTACGCCCGCATCATGGGTGACCCCGGCGTCTACCCTGGCCTCATGCAGGTGCCGTACACGACGGAGGACCTCTGGCGTGCGCGCTTGACCGACAGCTGTGCGCCGAATGCGACCGATCTGCTGCTGCTGGCCGAACTCGATGGCACGCCGGTCGGTTCGTCAGGCCTGCACCCGGTCGGGCCAGCCTTGCGCCGCCGGCACGTGATGATGTTGGGCATTTCGGTTTTGCCCGAAGCCCAGGGCCGCGGTGTGGGCAGCGCCTTGATGGCGGCGATGTGCGACTATGCCGACCGCTGGGCCGGTGTGCTGCGGCTGGAGCTGACGGTGTACACCGACAACCATCGTGCGCTGGGCCTGTACCGCAAGTTCGGCTTCGAGATCGAAGGCACGTTCAAGGGCTATGCGTTGCGCGATGGCGCTTATGTCGACACGCATTCGATGGCCCGGCTTCACCCCCGCCCGCCGCACATTCTCGGCGCGGCCCGATGACGAAAGTTTGTCCATGAACCTGATCGTTCGCACCGCTTTCTTATTGGCTGCGCTGGCTGCCGCCACGGCGGCATCGGCGCAACTGCAATCGAAGTTCACACAGTCGCTGGTTCAGCCGCCGGTGGTGGTCGAAGCGCCAGCTGCGGTGCCCGAGACCTCGGCCTGGGCTTTGCCGCAAGGCGTGGCGCAGCTGTTCCAGCAGGGTTGCATTCAGCATGAAGCCCAGGCGGAAGCGGTGGTCGACTGGGCCCTGTCGCAAGGCTTCGAGCCGGCCGACCCGATGCGCGGCAGCGTCGACAGCATGTTGTCCGGGCAGGCCGGCAGCGTGCTGGTGGCGCCGGGCACCGGCGGCCGCGTGATGCTGGCGGCGGCCGACAAGCAGCATTGCACCGTGTGGGCCGAGCGGATGAACGGGCCGTCATTGCGGGCGGCGATGGCGGAAATGCTGGCGCAGCAAGCCACGCGAGGCATGAAGGTGCAGGTGCAGGCCGACCGCAATGTCGAGCGGGCCGGTGCATGGCGCAACCAGATGCAGTGGCGCTACAAGGGAGTGGGTGCGACACAGCAATTCGGCCTCGGCGCAGTCACCACGCTGCCGGCCGCGCCGGGCACGCAAGCCCTGCACATGGAGCCGATGGCCGCTACGCCGGGCTTTGCGCCGGATGGCGTGCCGGCGCGCTGACAAGGCGATCATCGTCATTGAGCGCCTTCATTCGGCGCCGCGATGACCCTGTGCCGCAGAAGCCAAGGTAGGCATCTGCGCCTCAAGCGCAGCGCGCGGGCTGGGGCTGAATGCAGGCGATCCGATACCCTCGCCGTCTCGCCGCGCGCAGCGCGCAGCCTCAGGCCTGGGCCCAGAACACCGCAAACCACCCTTGCGCGTCGGTCCAGTGCAGTGTATGGCGGAAGCCCGCTTGCTTCAGCAAGGCTTCGAAGCCGGGCACGGTGTGCTTGTAGGAGCTTTCGGTGTGAATGCGCTCACCCTGGCTGAAGCTGCGGCGCCCGCCGGGCCATTGCACGGCGAGATCGGCCAGCGCTTCCAGGTGCATTTCGATGCGCGAGGCTTCGGCGTTGTAGAGCGCCAGATGCTTCCATTGCGCCGCATCGAAATCGCTGCCGAGCGTGTGGTTCAGGTTGCGCAACAGGTTGCGATTGAACGCGGCGGTCACACCCAGCGCGTCGTCATATGCCGCCTCCAGCACATCGATCGGTTTTTGCAAGTCGACGCCGATCAGCAAGCCGCCGCCACGCGCCTGCTCGCGAATGCTGGCCAACAGGCGCGACGCTTCGGCCGGGTCGAAATTGCCGATGCTGGAGCCGGGGTAGAAAAACACCGGCCGGCCGCGCAGCAGCTCGACCGGCAGCGTCAGCGCGCTTGAAAAATCGAGCCCGAGTCCGGTGACGTCCAAGCCCGGGTGCTCATGCTGCACGCGTTGCAAGGCATCGCGCAGAAAGCTCACCGAGATGTCGACCGCGACATAACGCGATGGTTGCAATGCAGGAAACAGCTTGACCGCCTTCGCGCAATTGCCGGCGCCCAGATCGATCAGCGTGGTGCCCGCGCCGACGGCCTGGGCCATCGCGGCGCTGCGGTTGTCGAAGATCGACGCTTCAGTGCGGGTCGGGTAGTACTCGGGCAATTCGGTGATGGCCTCGAACAGGCGCGAGCCGAGGCTGTCGTAGAAATACTTGGGCGACGCCTGCGCGTGCTTTTGCAGCAGCCCGGCGATCAACTCGGCGTGCGCCGCAGCGCCGTCCGCCACGTGGGTTTGAATGAAGCGCGGCTCGGCCATGGGTTGCTCTCACGTTGACGGATGCATTCCATCTTGTTCGGTGGTGCAGCGGGCGTGCGTCGGACTTCGAAGGATTGGCCTGTAGGAGAACACCGCATGGCAAGGCGACGCCGCGCGAAGGCTGTGTTGATCGTACGCCTTGCCGGGTCGCTCGCTGGCCCGACGCCGGCCCGGCCAGGGCCTTTGCGGGCCCCGCATAATCGGCGTCGTTCGGCGTGGCCCGCACCGGCGGCGTCGGCGAGAACAACAGCGGCGAC
>CAXTCD010000297.1:0-3235 GCA_964242145.1 uncultured Rhizobacter sp. | reverse complement strand
TCGTCGAGGCCGACCGCCGGCAAGCCGGTCGGCTGGCCTTTCGCGTCGATCTCCTTGACGCCGGCCAGATGCAGCAGCGCATACAAGAGCATCGAGGCATGCCCGACCGACAGCACGAAGCGATCGCGGTTCGGCCAGTCGGGCACATCCGGGTCGTAGCGCAGAAAGTCTTTCCACAGCGTGTGACCCACCGGCGCCAACGCCATCGGCGTGCCGGGGTGGCCGGAGTTGGCTTTCTCGACCGCGTCAATCGCGAGCGTTCGAATCGTGTCAATGGCCAAGCGATCGTTCATGCGAAAACTCCTTGTCAGGCACGCCAGTGGCGGCCGCGGGTTGATCGGTGCGGTGTGAGCGGGCATGCTTCGGAGATATTCATCGAGCAGTCTTATCGGAAGGTCGTATCGGAAAATCTCTCGCAGAAATTTGAATTCAGGCAACCCAACCAAACATACCGCCAATTCAAAGGGAATTCTGTCGGCGAGAAAGCTGAAATCCCCGACCATCAAACCCCATCCATACTCTCAGCATCTCTGGTTGACAATATTCTGATCGCCCAACTTCACACTACTTTATAGGGTGTTTCGGCTTGCCAAACCAGGCGGTTTGACGCGATCTGGTTCAGCCATGCTGATCGGCTTAGAACCATGTTGGCACGGCAAGAAAGCCCTTACAAGCAAACACAGATTCCCTGTGTATGGAGTTTGTGATTTGTAGGTTTTCTCTGATTTTCAAATGGCATTTCGGCCGACATATAAATAATCGACGACCGCTTGAAACAATATCGCCAAATGGGCATGAGGCATTCCATTGGCGCCGATGTGGAGCGGCTGAATCCACCCGTTTGACGATGAACCGCACCGGCCCACATAAAGGCGCTCGTGGCTTCGACCACAATTTGAGCTGCGACGCCGGCCGACCGTTTTGACGACAGGCCCGCATCTTCTCGTGCGCCAATACTCGCTCCCCTCTTTACGCCAGGAAGCCCATGACTGAATCCTCCACCTCGCCCTCCCTTCCCCACCGGCCGCCCACCATCGCCCCCTATGGCGCATGGCACTCGCCGATCACGGCCGAGCAGGTGGCGGCCGGCGTGAGGCCGCTGTCTTGCCCACGCATCGTCGGAGATCGATTGTTGTGGCTCGAAGGCTTGCCCGAAGAAGGCGGCCGGGTGGCGATCGTCGAACAAGGCGCCGATGGCCGCGCCCACACCTTGACCCCGGCTCCGTTCAACGTGCGCAGCCGCGTGCATGAATATGGCGGTGGCGCCTTCACCGCCATCGATCAGACGATCTGGTTCTCGAACTTCAGCGACAACCTTGTTTATCAACAGCAAGGCCGCGCGGCGTCGCAACCGATCACGAACGACTCGCAGCAGCGCCATGCCGATTTCGAACCCGACCTCGCCCGCCACCGCTTGATTGCCGTGCGCGAAGACCACCATGCCACGCCAGAGCCGGTGAACAGCCTGGTCGCCTTGCCGCTCGACGGCGGCGCAGCACTCACGCTGGCCGAAGGGCACGACTTCTATGCCGCGCCGCGCTTGTCGCCCGATGGCCGCCGCCTGGCCTGGCTGTGCTGGCGCCACCCATTGATGCCTTGGGAAGGCACCGAGCTGTGGCAGGCCGAGATCGGCGCCGATGGCCGCCCACAGTCGGCACGCCAACTGGCCGGCGGCCCGGCCGAATCACTGTGTCAACCGGCGTGGTCGCCGGACGGGGTGCTGCATGTGATCAGCGACCGCAGCGGCTTCTGGAACCTTTACCGCGTCGATGCCGATGGCACGCTGAGCGCGCTGTGCCCGATGGCGGCCGAGTTCGGCCGGCCGATGTGGCAGTTCGCCCAATCCGACTACGGCTTCAACGGGCCGGGCGAAATCATCGCCCGCTGCGGCGTCGATGCGCAAAGCCAGTTGCTGCGCATCGCACTGCCCAGCGGCCATGTCACACCCCTCGAGACCGGCTACGACGACATCTCCGAGCTGCGCGTCAGCCAAGGCCAAGTGCTGATGGCGGCCGGCTCGCCCGCGCAGGCCCAATGCGTGGTTCGGCTTTCTCTTGCCAATGGCACTCTTGCCAATGGCTCTCTTGCCGATGGCACTCTTGCTGATGGCACTCTTGCCAATGTCAAACATCTCGCTGTTGTCACGCAGCAGGTGCTGGCGCGCAGTGCCGACACGCAGCTCGGCGACGCGCTGCTGTCGATCCCGAAGGCGATCCGCTACCCCAGCGCCCACGGTCGCCACGCGCATGCCTTCTTTTATGCGCCACACAACGCGGCCTTCGCAGCGCCCGAGCGCGAAAGGCCGCCGCTGATGGTCATCATCCATGGCGGGCCGAGCAGCGCGACGGTCAGCACGCTGCGGCTCGCGGTGCAGTACTGGACCAGCCGCGGCTTCGCGGTGCTCGACGTCAACTACGGCGGCAGCACCGGCTTTGGCCGCGCCTACCGCGAGCAGCTCAGTAGGCAGTGGGGCATTGTCGATGTCGAAGACTGCGTGGCAGGAGCGCGTTATCTCGCCGAGCAGGGCTGGGTCGACGGCGAGCGCATGGTGATTCGCGGCGGCAGCGCTGGCGGCTTCACGACCCTGTCGGCACTGGCCTTTCACCGGGTGTTCCGCGCCGGCGCGAGCCACTATGGTGTGGCCGACCTGCGCGCGCTCGATGCCGATACGCACAAGTTCGAGTCGCGCTACCTGAATGACCTGATCGGCCCGCCCGAGCTGCGCGAACGGCTCTATGCCGAGCGCTCACCGCTGCAGCAGGCCCATCGCCTGTCTTGCCCGGTGATCTTTTTCCAGGGGCTGGACGACAAGGTGGTGCCGCCCGCCCAATCCGAGACGATGGCCGAAGCCATTCGTGCACGCGGCATTCCGGTCGCGTACATCACCTTCGAAGGCGAAGGCCACGGCTTTCGCCGCAAGGATTCGCTGCAGCGCGCGCTCGAAGCGGAGCTGTCGTTCTATGCGCAGATCCTGGGCTTTGAGCCAGCGGATGCGATCACGCCGGTCGTGCTGAGCTAAGCGCACAGCGCAACGCCGGCGACCGAGAGGTGCCGGCGCTTCGTGACCCAGCAGCGCGAGGCCGGCCCCTCACCGGCCTCGCGCTGCCGCTGTGATCACTTCTTCATCAGTTCCTTCACCGCCGCTTCGATCTGCTGATCGCGGCCATCACCCAACAGACGGGCGTCGTTGGGCACCACGATGTCGGGCTCGATCAGCGCGTTCTCCATCAGGCCG
>CAXTCD010000296.1:0-3241 GCA_964242145.1 uncultured Rhizobacter sp. | reverse complement strand
GATGCTGCGGATGTTCAGGTTCATCACCTTGTCCCACGCCTCGAGCGGGTGATCTTCGGCCGGCGAGCCCCAAGTCGCGCCGGCGTTGTTGACCAGGATGTCGATCTGGCCGAGGCGCTGCATCGCTTCAGTAACCACGCGTTTGATCTCGGCCGGCTGGCTGAGATCGGCCGCGATCGCCAGCGCATCGATGCCGCGCGACTTCAGGTGCGCCACGGCCTCGTCGAGGTCGCTGGCCTTGCGCGAGGTCAGCAGCAGCCGCGCGCCCGCTTCGCCAAGCGCTTCGGCGATCTGCAAGCCCAGGCCGCGCGAGCCGCCGGTCACGAGGGCGGTCTGGCCGCTCAAATCAAAAAGGGTCTGGATTGGTGTGCCCATCGGGGCTCCTTGAAGAAGGTTCAGTGGATCGGTGATGAATTGGCCAGCGCGGCTAACTCAGCGCTTGATGGCCTTGAAAAAAGCCTGGCTGTTGCTGTCGCGCCCGAGGAAGCGGCGCATCATCTCGGCCGGCTCGACTTCGCCGCCGCGAGACAGCACCTCGGCGCGGTAACGCCGGCCCACCTCGGCATTCAGCTTGTCGGCGCTGCCATCGGGCTGCGTGAACGCGGTGCGCAGGTCTTCGGCCAGCACCAGGCTCCACAGGTAGCTGTAGTAGCCCGCGGCATAGCCGCCGGCCACATGCGAAAAGGCCGCCGGGAAGATCGAGCCCGACACATGGCCGAGGGGCGTGGCGCCTTCCATGCGAGACCAGGTCGACATCGGCGACGGTGCATCCTTGCCGTAGAGCGCGAGGTCGTAGCTCGCGTAAAGATGCTGCCGCGCGAAGTAGATGCCCTTGGCAAAGTCACGCGCCTGCACCGCGCGGGCCAGCACCTCTTCCGGCACCGGCGGGCAGCTGGCGCAGACCTGCTGGAACAGTGCCAGCACCTTCGGGTCATAGACCCACTCTTCGAGCATCTGCGACGGCGCCTCGACGAAATCGAGCTTCACGTTGGTGCCGCCCTGGGTTGCATAACGCGTGGTCGACAGCAGCGAATGCAGCGCATGGCCGAACTCATGCAGCAAGGTCTCGAGTTCGCGGATCGTCAGGCCGGCCCGGTTGAAGTTGACGACCAGCGCCGCCGCCGGTTGCCGCTTCGACAAGGTCGACACATTGCGAAAGCTCCAGACGGCCGCGTGGTTGTATTTGTCGGCGCGCGGATAAAGGTCCACAAAGAGCGTGCCGATCAACTGCTGGCTGGCGGCGTCGCGCACGACATAAGCCCGCGCATCGGCATGCCACAGGGTTTGCGGTTGGGCTTCGAAGTGCACACCGAACAACTGCTCGGCCAGCTTGAAAACGAACTGCAAGCTCGCCTCGGCCGGGAAATAGGGGCGGAACTGCTCTTCATCGAGCTGGAATTGCTGCTGTCGCGTACGCTCGACGT
This sequence comes from uncultured Rhizobacter sp., assembly GCA_964242145.1. Taxonomy (GTDB): domain Bacteria; phylum Pseudomonadota; class Gammaproteobacteria; order Burkholderiales; family Burkholderiaceae_C; genus Rhizobacter. The sequence continues at coordinate 1,817 of CAXTCD010000296.1, read as the reverse complement.
AATACGGCGCATCCCAGCGGCTCAACTTCGCGCTAGCGCGAGCCGCCTTCGGCTCGGCGGCCGAAGCTGCATCGACCTTGCCCTGCGCCAGCTTGGTTTGGGCCAAGGTCGCGATGTCATTCAGCTCGCGCTGTGCCACCGCGTCTTTCACGGTACCGAGAAACCTTTGCAGATCAGCCTCGCGCTTGGCCATGCGCCGGCGCAACACGAAATCGGCATACGAGTTGAAGCCGAACAATCGCGCGTAGTCGTGCCGCAGCGTGGTCAGCCGCGCCAGTGTCTTCAGGTTGGCCGAGCCTCCCCGGCGCTGGTAAGCGCGCCAGATGCGCTCACGCGTGTCGGCATGCGTCGCATGGGTCATCACCGGCTCATAGGTGGGCGATTCCAGGCCGAGCAGGTAGCGGCCCTCGGCATCGCGCGGCGCGTCTTTCCATACCGATTCGGGCACACCTTCGAGCTGGTCGGCGGTGAAGGCAACACGGGTCTTGTCTTCACGAACGCGGCGGTCGAACTCCTGAATGCGCCGCGTGATCTCGGCCCGCAGGGTCTGCGCCTTCGCACGGCGCGAGGCGCTCAGGCCCACGCCAGAATCTTCGAAGCCATCGAGCTGGTCTTGCAGCAGGCGCTGGTCGATCTCGTCAGCGCCCTTGGCGCGCTTGAGCAGCGCATAGACCTTCGGGTTCTGCTGGAAGGCATTGCTGAAGCGCTGAAAGTCGAGATCGCAGGCATCGGCCGCATCGCGGATACCTTTGTCAGGATGAACGGCATTCAGGACTGCAATCGGGCCGAGCGTGTCTTCATAGCTGAGCGTCAGCGCATCGATGCGCGCCAGCAGTTCAGCGGCCGGCGCCGACTCCATCGATTGCAAGGCCTGCTCGATCTGCCGGGCCTCAGCGAGCTGCTTCTTGCAGGCGGCTTCGACTTGCGCCGCATTGGCGTAGCTCGGGAACACATAGCCTTCGCTCGGTGCCGCGGCCGGCGCTTCGGCCCACGAAGGCCCGCACAGCAAGGTGCCCGCCAAAGCGGCCCACATCAGGCCTTGGGTGCTTCGAATGAATGTCATGACTTGTCCTTCATGCGTGAGCGCACATAGATCAAAACGATGCCGGCGGCGATGCCCACGATGCCGGTGACGAGCAAGCCGTGGCCAATGACCGGCTCGGCATCACGCACCGACAGGCCCAGCCCGAGCGCCACAAGGCCGCTATAGATCAAGACCCACAGCCACGTATCTATCTTTGAAGTATTCATACCTGCTTTCCGAGTTCAAGATGCCCGAGGGAGGGTTCAAAGAGGGCGAACCTTAGCGCGGACGGCGGCTTTGATCCACTGCCTTCGCAACCGAACCAACCCGGTCATCGAATGCAGAGCCGCGGCACCGGCGCGGGCGGAAGCGACGATGGACCGCTCCGGCTTCTTCGCCCTCAACGCCGGCGGCGTCCAATTTCAACGCCGGCAGTGTTCAGAACCAGGCTTCGTCCATCAGGCGGCAGGTGTCGTCGCGCGTTTCAACCACCTTCAGCCAGGCCGGTACGCGCGGTAATTCATAGCGGAAGAAGTAGCGTGCCGCAGCGAGCTTGCCTTGCAGCAGATCGGCGCGCCCCCCGGTGGCCTCGGCCAGCAGAGCTTGCGCCTGCAGCGCAACGTCGAGCCACACCCACGCCAACACCACATGGCCGAAGCCTTGCAGATAAGGCGTGGCATTGGCCAGCGCTTCATCCGGTGCCGCCGTGGCCCAGGCCGCCCGGGTGGTGTGGCCCAAGAGCTTGAGCATGCCGGCCAGCGCATTCGCGGGCTCAGCCCAATCGCGCGTCGGC
>CAXTCD010000295.1:0-3251 GCA_964242145.1 uncultured Rhizobacter sp. | reverse complement strand
CCTACCCGACCGGCGACGGTTCGTGCAGCGGCATCGCGATCGTTCGTGATGTGCTGTATGTGGCCTGCGAGCGTGGTCAGCGCCTGTACCGCGAAGTCATCAGCGGCAGCAGCCTGACCAACGTGCAGGAGCTTTACAACGGCGCCTATGGCCGCCTGCGCACCGTCGAGCCGGACCTGACGGGTGGCCTGTGGCTGACCACGTCGGGCAACGGCTCGGTGTTCGACAACGACAAGGACAACACCCCGAACAACAGCAACGAGAAGATCCTGCACATCACGCTGGGCAACTGATGCCCGCTTGAACCCGCGGCCGGTCTTTCCGATCGGCCGTCTTCAGATCGATGCAACGCGCCACCTTCGGGTGGCGCTTTTTTTTGCGCTGTAGTCAGTGTTTTGAGTTTTGCCTCCAGATGTTGCACGAAACGGCAGGCCCAACGGCTACTCCCGTGATGCGCAACCCAAGCCGCCCGTCGGTGCTGCGATGGACGTGGCAACTCTTTTTGATGCATGATGGCATCGCGTTAGCTCGATGCGACGTTCTAGTGACCTTGAGGCGAAGGACCAGAACCCGATCACCGACATCTGACACCTGAAGCCTTGTCCGGCAGCCGGCTGGGCAATTGCATCTCGACGGCACCCATTGGCATTCGAGCCGGCATCGCTTCCCTGCTCCTGCTTCCCGTCCCCATTTCTTTCCCATCTCCAACACACGGCGCAGATCGATGCGCGATTTTCTTTGTTCCGATCCCGCCGCCCCGCTGGAACACTGCGGCGCTCGTGCCTTGCCCATGCCCGTGGCGCTTGGGCGTCATTTTTTCTTTCAACCCGAGGCTCGCCATGTCCAAGGTGCTTCCGCTGCTGCGTTCTGGTGCTTCTGCACTTCACGCCGGTGATTCGACCCCCATCGACGAGATCGACGAGGCCACCGCCACGCTGGTGAAGCAGCTCGCCCGCACCGCCATCGAGCGTGATCGCTTGGGCGGCCATGCCGCCATCGAACGCCAGCACATCCGTGACAGTGGCCTGCTGGCGCTGACCATTCCACGCGAGTTCGGCGGTACCGGTGCCGACTGGCCGACCTGCTTTCGCGTCTTGAGACAGTTGGCGCAGGTCGACAGCGCGCTGGCTCATCTGTTCGGCTTTCATCATCTGCAGGTCGCAAGCGTCGTGCTCTACGGTTCGGTGGCCCAGCAGAACGACCTGTTGCGGCGCACCGTCGACGAACGGCTGTTCTGGGGCAACGCACTGAACCCGGCCGACAAGCGCGCCATCGCGCTGCCGGTCGAGGGAGGCTTTCGCATCAATGGACTGAAGAGTTTCGCCTCCGGCTCGGTCGGATCGGATCAGCTGACCCTCTCCGCCTGGCATGAAGCCACGCAGAGCGCACTCGTCGCTGCGATCCCGACCCGGCGCGAAGGCGTCACCGTCAAACAAGACTGGGACGCCTTCGGCCAGCGCCAGACCGACAGCGGCACGGTGACCTTCGAGAATGTGTTCATCTCGCATGACGAGGTGCTGCAGGCGCCTGGCATCGAGCGCACGCCACGCGCCACGCTGCGCCCGCAAGTCGCGCAATTGGTGATGGCCAATCTGTACCTCGGCATCGGCCTCGGCGCCTTCGATGAAGCGCGGCGCTACACCCGCGAAGAGTCGCGGGCCTGGATGGCTTCGGGCGTCGAGCAGGCGACCGATGACCCGTTCATCCAGCACCGCTACGGCGAACTGTGGCTGCTGCTGCGCCCGGCCGTGCTGGTCACTGACGCTGCTGCTTCGCGCCTGGACCTGGCCATTCGCCAGGGTGAAGCCTTGACCGCCGCCGAGCGCGGCGAAGTGGCGATTGCCGTCGCCGAGGCCAAGGCCTTGTCGCACCGTGCGGGCCTGGAAGTCAGCTCACAGCTCTTCGAGCTGACCGGCGCACGCTCGACCTCGGCCCGCTACGGCCTCGACCGCTTCTGGCGCAACGTGCGGGTGCATACGCTGCACGACCCGATCGACTACAAGCTGCGTGACATCGGGCGCTATGTGCTCGATGGGCGCATTCCGGAGCCCACGCCTTATTCATGAGCCTGCTGAACAAGGTCTGGCCGCGCGGGTCAGAACGAAGTGCCGCCCGCAGCCTGACTACCTCGAATACCTCGAATACCCCGAGCCACGCACCAGCCGAGCCATCGGCAGCCACCGCTGCCCAGCTGCCGCCGTCTTCCCTCAGTGACAGCTTCACTGACACCCTTTATGACACAGTCAGCACAGGCAGCGCAACGGCCAGCCTGTCAACGAACAAGGCCTCTGCGCTGATCCGGCTGGAGTCACTGCGCAAAAGCTTCGATCTGCCCAACGGCACCCGTTCCAACGCGGCGCAAGACGTGTCATTGCAGATCGCGCGCGGCGACATCTTCGGCCTGATCGGCAAGAGCGGCGCCGGCAAATCGACCCTGCTGCGCCTGATCAACCTGCTCGAGCGGCCCGATGCCGGCAGCGTCACGGTCGACGGGCGCGAGCTGACCTCGCTGTCCAAGCGCGAACTGTGCGAAGCCCGTCAATCGATCGGCATGATCTTTCAGCAGTTCAACCTGCTGCAAAACGCCAGCGTGTTCGACAACGTGGCCTTCCCGTTGCGAATCCACGGCGGGCGTCGTGACACAGAAATCGACCAGCGCGTGCGCGAATGCCTGGCTACCGTCGGCTTGAGCGACAAGATCGACAGCCACCCGGCGCAGTTGTCAGGCGGGCAAAAGCAGCGTGTGGCGATTGCCCGCGCGCTGGCGCCTCGCCCCTCGGTGTTGCTGTGCGACGAGCCGAGTTCAGCGCTCGATGCCGAAACCACCCGCGCGCTGCTGGCCACCTTGCGCGACATCAACACCGAGCTGGGCGTGACGATCGTGATCGTGACCCACGAGCTGCAAGTCGTACAAAGCCTGTGCCGCCATGCGGCGGTGATCGAAGACGGCCGCATCGCCGAACAGTTCGCGGTGCATGAAACCGGCGTCGTCCGCCGCACCGCGCTCGGCCGCGAACTCGCGCAATGGGCATCGCATGCATTGCCGCACGCGCACGGCGCCGGGCTGGATGTGACTTCGGTCAACCAGCCGGTGATTCCAACCCACGCCGGCACGCAGCTGGCGCGCCAAGCCGAAGCGCCGCATGTCTGACAACATCATCGCGATCCTGCCCCAGCTCGGCACGGCCATCGGCCAGACCTTGCTGATGCTGGTGATCGGCCTGTCGGCCGCGGTGCTGCTTGGCGGGCCG
>CAXTCD010000294.1:0-3269 GCA_964242145.1 uncultured Rhizobacter sp. | reverse complement strand
ATGTCGCGCTGCGGGCCGATGATGATGCCGATCTCGCTGGTGTAGCGGCGCGTCATGCGCTCCAGTTCCTTGTAAGACAGCTTCTTCGGATCGACGCGGATGCCGCCCTTCGCGCCGCCATAAGGCAGGTTGACCGCAGCGCACTTGACCGTCATCCAGGCGCTCAGCGCCATCACTTCTTCCAGCGTCACATCCGGGTGATAACGCACGCCACCCTTGCCCGGGCCGCGCGACAGGTTGTGCTGCACGCGGTAACCCTCGAAGTGCGCCACGCTGCCGTCGTCCATTTCGATCGGCACGTCGACGATCAAGGCCCGCTTCGGCCGCTTCAGCGTTTCACCCCAGCGCGCCAGCGATCCGAGGTAAGGCAGCACGCGGTCGACCTGCGACAGATAGGTGTGCCAGGGGCTGGTGTCGTGGGGGGTGACGTAGGACAAGTAACTCATGGGATCTCCGTTGGACAGGTTCATGCACGGGCGCCGCACACTCGTGATACACGGCGGCTGCATGGACGCAAACTGTAGGCCGGCCCGCGCCGCACGGATGATCGCCTTCATGCAGGCTTTGCATGGAGATCGCCGCGGCTCACATGAACGGCTGATCCAGCAGGCGCCGCACCTTTCAGGCGAAGCTTCAACCGGGCCCGACGGCCCAGCCCGGCCGCCGTGGAGAAACCCTTTGCCCGAATTCGTCGCCCAGCTCGGCAGCGCGTTGCTGCGCGGCTTTGAGTGCCTTCACGATCGCCGGCTGCACGCCGCTGGCCTCCAGCGAAGTCAGCGCCGCATGGGTGGTGCCGCCCTTGGACGTGACGCGTTCGCGCAGCACTGAAGGCGGCTCGGTGGAGGCTTGCGCCAACGCGGCCGAGCCGGAGAAGGTCGCGAGTGCGAGCTGCTTGCCCTGCTCGGCCGACAGACCCATTTCGACGGCCGCCTGCATCATCGCTTCGACAAAATAGAACACATAGGCCGGGCCTGAGCCAGAGAGCGCGGTCACCGCATCGAGATCTGCTTCGGCCTCGACCCACAGCGTGCGGCCGGTGGGCGCGAGCAGGCGTTCGACCTGCTGCTTCTCGTCGTTCGACACCCCGACGCGCGCAAACAAGCCCGCGATGCCTTGGCCGATCAACGCCGGCGTGTTCGGCATCGAACGCACGATGCGCTGGGTGCCGAGCTGCTTGGCCATGTCTTCGGTACGAATGCCGGCCATCACGCTGAACTGCAGGGCATGGCTGATGTGCGCTGCATTGGCTTCGGCCGCCGCCTTGAAGCTTTGCGGCTTGACCGCCCAGACCACCAGGCCGGCGCGCTGCATCACCGAACCCGGCGCCTCCAGCGTGATGACCGACAGCTCGCGCTGCAGCTTGGAGCGCTGGTCGGCGTTGGGTTCGAGGACCAGGATGTCGCCTGGCTCGCGGCCGCTCTTGAGCAGGCCTCCGATGATGGCGCTGGCCATGTTGCCGCCGCCGATGAATGCAATGGTGTTCATGCCGCCAGTGTAGAAGCGCCGCAGGAGACAGCGCCCGACAGGCTCAGGCCGCCCAGGCGCGCAGCGCGCGCTCGACTGCCTGCAGCCCCGGGCGCGCCAATGCATAGAACGACAGCCGACCCGGCGAAGGCCAGAGGCGTGCCCGGGCGCGGGTCAGCTGTTGCAGGTCCGCCGGAATCGCCGATTGGTTCAGGCACCCCACGCCCCAGCCAGCGCGGATCGCCGCGACCGCGCCATGCGCGCCGGTGCAGCTGAGCTGCAGATGGTGCGGCCGGCCGGTGCGGGCCAGCGCATCCAGCGCCATCTGGCCCACCGGGCAATCCGGCCCCAGCAGCACGAGCGGCACCGAAGCCTGCGTCGGCATCGGTTGGCCGGCGGCGATCACCCAGGACAAAGGCTCGCGCCGCAGCAGGCGCGCCTGCGGCAGGGGTTGCGCGGCGGTGAGCACGGCGAGGTCGAGCGTGCCGGCGACCCACAGCTGCTGCAAGGCTGCCGAGCTGGACCACAGCAGTTCGAAGCGCGCCAGCGGTGCACTGTCGCGCAGCAGCGCCAGCAACTCCGCCAGGCGCGCAGGCAGAAAGTATTCGCTCAGGCCGATACGCCAGACCTGTCCGGCTTCGGCCGGCTGCACCACGGCGCGGGCGGCGTCTTGCCAGTCCAACAGCTTGTGGGCATGCGGCAAAAAACGCTCGCCGTCGACTGTCAAGGCCAACGCTCGGGTGCTGCGCTCGACCAGCTGCACGCCCAGCGTGGCCTCCAGCTGCTGCAGATGGGTGCTGACCGCCGACTGCGTGCGGTGCACCTGCTGCGCAGCCCGTGTGATGGAGCCGGTTTGCACGATGGCGGTGAAGCTGCGCAGCCAAAGGGGGTCGAGGTCATTCATTGACAGGAGACAGTGACAGGAAACGGCAGGAAAGCGCCGGACAGGGCCGAGCAGGACGCGGGCGACGAAGCCATTGATTCATCTGAGATTCCGATGGGTCGCAGAAAATCATCCGGCTTCTCCGATCAATGCTGCGAGCCTACATTGAAGCTGTCAACACTTCCCGAGAAGCCACCATGCCTTATCACCACATTCAGATTTCCGGTGCGGCCGACAACTCCCTGGCCGCCCGTGTCGCCCAGGCGGCCACCGAACTGACCGCCCGACTGCTGGGCAAGGACCCGATGCTCACCGCGGTGGCCGTCGATTTCATCCCGGCACCGCAATGGTTCATCGCCGGCGAGGCTTTGAACGCAGCCACAAAGCGCAGCTACCACTGGCGGGTCAGCATCACCGACGAGACCAACACCAAGCGCGAGAAGGCCGCCTATCTGGCTGCAGTGCATCGGTTGATGAACGAGCTGCTGGGCGGCGTGGCCGAGCACTCGTATGTGCACATCGCTGACCTGCGTGCCAGCGCCTATGGTTACGGCGGGCTCACGCAGGAGCAGCGCTACCAGCACGCGTGATCTTGTGACGGGAACTCGCTTTGCATGTCCGCACGTCCCCACGCTGGAATAGCCCAAGCAGACGGTGATGCGCCTGGAACGATCCAGCCACTTCGGCAACTGCCGCAAGACCGCAGGCGGCGGTTATGCGATGAACCTTTGCGGCGACGCCGCCGCAAACAGGCCAAACAGGCCAAACAGGCCAAGCTGCCTCAGCGTTCGCAGGCTGAGCTTCCTCATCAAACGGCGCGCAAGCGATCGGCGCTGCGGTCGAAAGAGTCTACGAGACGGTGCACAAAAGCGGCGCCCGGAAAAGAGGCAAGAAGCGGGAAACAATAAGCGCTGACTTGGGT
>CAXTCD010000293.1:0-3327 GCA_964242145.1 uncultured Rhizobacter sp. | reverse complement strand
GACGAGGCGCGCCACGGCGGCGCCTACCTGCGCTACATGAAGAAGGCGCTCACGCGTTTCGGCAACGAGGCCAAGGCCGCCTTCTCGAAGGTGGGCGTGCTGATGGCCAGCGCGCGCCGCACGGCGCAGGCGCTGCACCCGACCAACCTGCACGTCAACGCCAATCTGTTCCCGCGCGACACGATCCAGAGCCGCGTGCCCGATCCGCAGTGGCTCGAGGGCTGGCTGGACAAGCAGATCCAGTTCGACGCGGTCTGGGAGACCAAGGTCGTCGATCGCATCCTGCACAACATGAGTTTGCTGATGGAGCGCAGCTTTGCAAGCGTTCAGGAGCTGAACCGCTATCGCAAGGAAGTGACTGCCGAGGTCGCTGCTGCCGCCAAAGGCAAGCCAGACGCATTACCCGCCGCTTGAGCTGATTCACCGCCGCTTCAGGCGATCCACTAAACGGGCCCGATGGGCCCGTTTTTCATGCGGACCTTTATTTCATCAGCGCTGATTTCAGCGAGGCGCGATGGTCTCGAAGTGGAACAGCTGCACCAGCCGACCGTTGTCGGCGTGATCGCCAAACAGGTTGCTGATCGCGTGAAAGAAATTGCTGCGATAGATGATCAGCCGGTTGAAGCGCATCGGAACTTCGAACATCCAGTCCCAGGTCGTCTCGCGTTGCTGCTGCCATTCGGTGAAAGGCAGCGAACGTGGCGCAGGCAGGCCGCGCTGCTGGAAGTCGAGCAGCGAGCGGTAGCCACCGGTTTGCAATTGCGCGTCGGTCGGCCGACGGTCCCAGCCACTCGCGCGGTGGCGAAAGAAGCTGGTTCCGCCCTGGCTGTGCTCCGGCAGGCTCAGATAAAGCACGGCGCCATAAATGTCTTGCAGCAACGGGCTGTCCAAATGGACGTCGGCCCGGGCCTTGTCGGCGGCAAGGCTCACACGCAGGGCCCCGTTGTCCAGCGAATCCCATTTGATCGACCGGCCGATGGCATCGGCCATGCGCTGCATCAGCGGCTGGCAAGGCTGGGCCAAAGACTGTGCGCCGGGGAAATTGCTGTGCGGCAGTTCGCGGGAGCGCTGGCCATGCAAGGCAATCGCTTCAGCGCGCACGCTCATCGGGTCGGTGAGGAAATCATCGATCACCAGCAGATCGCGGTCACGGCAGGCCTGCCGCAAATCGTCTGCGCTCAGCGCTGTCGAGGCATTCAGCACCGAGATATCGGCACGTGGTGCGGGTTGGCCTTGCGCCGCGGCATGGCCCATGTTGAGCCGGGCGGCGCGGGCCGGCGCCAGCGCTACCGCTTGCTGCGCACTGCTCACGGCAGCCGCCAGGTCATCAGCTTGATAGCGCAAGCGCGCCAGCGATTCATGCACATCGGCCCGCTGCGGTGCCAGTTCGGCGGCACGTGCATAGCTGGCAATGGCGGCGTCGAAGCGCAGCATGCGGGCTTGCTGCACAGCCAACGCAATGCGCAACTCGACATCGCCCGGCGTCATCGCGCAAGCGTTTTGCAGCTCCTGCTCGGCCTCGCCATGACGGCCCAGCTGCACCAGGGCCGTCGCCAGGTTGGCTCGGAAATCAATGCTGTTCGGGCTCTGGGCAATGGCACGCCGGATGAACGCCAGGCCTGCATCCATGTGCCCCAACGCAACATAACCCAGGCCCAGCAGGTGTTGGGCGTCGGCATGTTGCGGGTCGGCCGCGACCGCCGCCTGGTAGCGGGCGAAGGCTTCGTTCAGCCGGCCCTGCGCGTGCAATTGGCGGCCTTCTCGGAGCAGAACTTCAATGTCTTGTGCGCTGGCGCTGCGGCGGCTTGGCTTGAGGTTCATGAGGACTCGTGCTGATCGGCCGAGACTTTAGGGTTTTTCCGCCAAGCGCCCCGGAGGCTGCGGACAAACCCGCGTCACAATCGCGCCCATGTCTTCTTTCCTTGACAAGTTGTGCAGCACTTCTGATTTGGCTGAGCGTGTCGCGTCTCTTCCTCGTCCGCTGGTGTTCACGAACGGTGTGTTCGACATCCTCCACCGCGGCCATGTCAGCTACCTCGCTCATGCACGTGCGCTGGGTGGCAGCCTGGTGATCGGCCTGAACAGTGATGCGTCGGCTCGGCTGCTCGGCAAAGGCCCCGATCGCCCGCTGAATGCCGAAGCCGATCGCGCCTGCGTGCTGGCAGCGCTGGAGAGCGTGAGCCTGGTGACCTTGTTCGATGAACAAACGCCGGTCGAACTGCTGAAACGCGTGAAGCCCGATTTCTACGTCAAAGGCGGCGACTACGACATCGAAACGCTGGCCGAGACGAGCTGGGTGCGCAGCTGGGGCGGTAACGCACAGGCAATCGCATTTGTCGACGGCTACTCAACAACCGCGCTGGTAAAGCGCATTCGAAGCTGAGTCCCGCTCAGGCATCGCGTCAGTCATCAGCAGCCAAAGAAGCTTCACATGCAAATCCGTGCGATTCGTCCCGATGAGACCGAAGCGGCAAGGCAGCTGCTGCTGGCCGCCGGCTGGGATCGCAAGGTCTCCAACGCCGAAGAGTTCGCAGAGCTTGTCTCGCGGTCTCAATTGGCGCTTGTTGCCATCAGCAATGATCGAGTGGTCGGCTTCATCCGCGCGCTCACGGACGGCATGACCAACGGGTACATCTCGATGGTCGTCGTCGATTAGGCGCTTCGCGGCACGGGAATCGGCAAAGCACTGGTCCAGACGGTCATCGCGATTCCAGCGGGGTGTGCAACGACGCGCTTTCTGGCTGCATGGATGAGCGGCATCGCACTTCGGCCGCTTTGCGCCGGGTGCTTCCTATAATTCGCCCTTGCCTGCTTGGCACCCTCCGGCCCTGGCCCCGCACCCCATGAATCCCGACTTCAACCCGACCGACATCGAGCGCGCCGCCCAGGCCGCGTGGACTTCCGCTGACGCTTACCGTGTCACCGAAGACGCGAGCAAGGAAAAGTTCTACGCCTGCTCGATGCTGCCCTATCCCAGCGGCAAGCTGCACATGGGGCACGTGCGCAACTACACCATCAACGACATGCTGATGCGCCAGTTGCGCATGAAGGGCTTCAACGTGTTGATGCCGATGGGTTGGGACGCCTTCGGCCTGCCGGCCGAGAACGCCGCGATCAAGAACAAGGTGCCGCCCGCGAAATGGACCTACGACAACATCGCTTATATGAAGAAGCAGATGCAGTCGATGGGCCTGGCGATCGACTGGAGCCGCGAGATCACCACCTGCGCGCCTGACTACTACCGCTGGAACCAGTGGCTGTTCCTGAAAATGCTGAAGGCTGGCATCGCCGAGCGCCGCACGCAGGTCGTCAACTGGGACCCGATCG
>CAXTCD010000292.1:0-3640 GCA_964242145.1 uncultured Rhizobacter sp. | reverse complement strand
GCTCCCTCGACGGGGTTCCTCTTCTGCGGCTGGCCCGGCCGGGTTGGGCCGGCCCTCAATGCACGAAGCTTGGCGCAAACACCGGCACCAAGGGCTGCGAGATCAAGTCGGGCACCTGGAAGCGCGGCAGGTGCGGCAGCAGGAAACAGCTCTTGGCGGCCAGCTGATCGAGTTGCTGACCGCGGCGGCGCAGGTCGTTGAAGTGGCGCGACGGCGTGCCGTATTCCGGATCGGCGATCGGCGTGAACGGCGAGGTCGTGGCGGTGCCGGTCAGAAAGCGGGCGAGCGACGCCTGCGTGTTGAGTGCGCCGCTGCCGCGCACCATCGTGAAGTTGGTGCCGGTCTCGCTCAGGTGGCAGCCGCTGCAGGTGTTTTGCGAGAACGCAAAGCGCGCTGGGTTGGCATTCACCGGGTTGCCATTCCAGGGCGGGTTGGCCGGCGAGGCGCCCGGGCCGTATTGGATGGCTGCGCCCAGCAAGTCGGCGCCCAGGAATTCGACCGGCACGGTCTGCAAGCCGCTGGCGATAAAGCTGCTCAGCAGCGACGTGCGGTTGAGCGATTTGTCCGGCGTCTGCTTGACCGAGGTATGGGCGAGCTTGCCGTGGATGCGCGAGGGCTGCAGCGTGAATTCGCGCAGCTCCCAAGGCAGCGTCAGGCGCCGCTCGTTGGTTCGCACCTGCCCGATCGCGCTCGCGTTCAGCCGGCCCGGGAAGGCATTGGGCAAAGTCACTTCATCGGTCAGTGTTTGCAGGCCGGTGTTGTAGCTGGCGCTGCCGGGCGTCAGCGCATCGAGATGAATCCAGCGCTTGGCGAGGTTCTTCAAGCCATTGCATTGCGTGGTCGGCACCTGGTATTCGAGGATCACCGTCATCTCGCTGGAAGCCACGCAGGCATTGCCTTGCCGCTCGACCAGGCCAAAGACGAAGCGCAGCTCGCCGGGGCTGCCGGGCCCATAGGTCAGCGCCTGCGCAAGGTCGATGCGGTTGACGATGGCCAGCAGCCGGAACGGCAGCTTGTTCATGTCGAGCGTGGCGGGCGAAGCCGGGTTCCAGCCGGGCTGCAAGGTGTTGATGACGCTTTGCAAGGCGGGCCGCGCCGGGATGCCGAAGGCCAGCACCGTGCCGTCGCTGTGCTTGGCATTCAGATCGTTGCTGAGCCACTTTTTCAGCCAGTCGTTGACGAACACCTGCGGCGTGATGCCGGTGACCGGCGTGTTGGCCATGTTCGTCATCAGCGTCTTGAACGACCACGCGCCATCGGGGTTGCCGAAGGGCGAGACGCTGCCGGCCGGCGTGCACGGCGAGAAGCTGCGCGTCGGGTCTTGCACAACGCCCAGGTCGCGCACGAGCAAGGTCTTCGCCGGGCTCGTGGTAGGCGGCAGCAACAGTTTGAGCTTGCGCAGCGGAACGGCCGAGATCACCTGTTCACCGAGCAGCGGCAGGCTGAAGCTGAAGCGGCGTTCCTTGCCGGCGGGCTCGAATGGGTCGGCAACATCGAACGCGGCCGTGCCGACGGCTTCGCGGTCGTTGAACAGCGTCACCTCTTTGGCGCCGGCAGTTCGGGCGCGCTCGAGAAAGGCCTTGGTGTCGCGCTCGGCCGTCGCCTGATCGAAGCGGGTCAGGCCGGTGAAGAGGCCGTCGCCGGCTTTTTCATCGCCTTGCACACCGAGGTCGTTCAGTGCGACCAGGCCGCCTTCGAAGAAGAAGGCGATGCTCTCGGGCTGCGTCGGTGCGCCGGTGGCGCTGCGTGGAAAGGCGCCGTTGAAGTCCAGCAGCACGAGGGTGTTGCGGCCGTCTTTCAGCGCGCTGAAGCCGAGCAGCTCGACCGACTTGGCCAGCGGTGGGTTGCGGCCGAAGCTGGTTTTCAGCGGCAGGCCGCTCGGGCCGACCGACTGGCCGTAGAGCTTGCGCAGCAGCAACACATCGGCGTCATCGACCTTGCCGTTGCCGTCGAGGTCGGCGGCCGGGTCGGCCGTGCCGAGCTTGGCGCGCTGGATCGCCACGTCGGCATCGTCGACCTTGCCGTCGTTGTTGAGGTCGCCATCGCAGGCATTGCCGTAGCCGTCGGCATCGCCATCGAGTTGATCGGGGTTGTAGGTGGCGAGGCAGTTGTCGATGGCGTCGGGCACGCCATCGCCGTCGCTGTCTTTCGGTTGGGCCTGGGCGCTCAGCGCCGCGGCAGTCAATAGCGCAGCAGCCCAGCGCGCGTAGAGGGGCAAACGGGTCATGTCGAGTCTCCTGGAGTGGGGGTCTTCGTCGGGATTGAGCCTTTGGCACCTCGTCGCAGCGCTTGCGTTGACCTGGAAGCGAAGGCTCAAGCCGGCACGGCGGAAGTGCGAGCCCACGATAGGCAGTACGCTCCTACGGCCTTCCTACCGGAGGCTGTTGGGAGCCGCTTCAAGTTAGGGCCCCGCATCGAAGGGGCCGGGAATGCCCGCGCTGCGGCGGCCGCTGTGATCGGCCCTGCGATCACAAGCTGCGCGCTCAGCGCCGCCGTGCGGCGAGCGCTCAGGGCGTCGGCAACGGCGATGCGGCCAAGCCGAGCTCGCGCGCCAGCGCCAGCGTCTCGGGCGACAGCGGCAGCTCGTCGGCTTGCGCGAGCATCTGCCGGCAGTGCTGCCAACTGCGCAGCAACTCGGCGCGGTCGCCCCGCCGCGCATGCAGGCGCATCAAGCGGCGGTGCAGCGATTCGGCCAGCGGGTCGACATCCAGTGCCCGCTCGTACAGCTGCACCGCGAGCTGGACGGCACGGGCCGCATCGCTGCGTTCGAGCGCTTCGGCGATCTGCGAAATCGCCATCACATAACGCCGCCGATAACGGGCGCGGGCGGTGTCGGCCCACAGCGTGTGCAGATCACCGAGAAAGGGCTTGGACGCGAGGCAGACCAGCTCCTCGGCCATGCGCTGCAGCGTCGCCGTGTCTTGCTCGGTGCGCGATTGCGCGAGGCATGCGCCGAGCGCCGACACATCGCTCCAGACGCGGCTGCGGTCGAGCAGCAACTGGCCGCCTTCGAGCCGCAGCAGGCTGTCATCACCGAGCAGCCGGCGCAGGCGCAGCAGCGCTGCATCGAAGGCCTTGCGCTGCGCATCGCGGTCGGTGCCAGGCCACAGCCATTCCAGCGCGGTGCTCACCGCCAGCGGTGCGCCGTCGCTGGCGAGCAAGGCGCGCAGCAGATCGAGCGGTCGTTGCTGCGCGCGCGTGCTGTCGGTGAATAACGGCGCATCGTCACGCAAGACACTCAGCTCGCCAAAGCCATACAGGCGCAAAGCCCAGGGCCAGGCTTCGAGCGCGGCATCGGGGCAGCGCAGGCCGGTGATGCGAGCGAAGCGCCGCGCGAACTCCGGCTGCACGCCGCGCCGCAAGGCCTGCGCGATGGTCCGCGCCATCACCTCCGGCAGCCACCAGCCCGCCGTGGTGCGAAAGTCTCCAGCCGCGCCTAACGCCATGGCAGTGCGCAGCGCGGCATCGGCCTGATCGAATTGATGGGACGGAGCGCCTCCTTGCGTTGAGAGGCGGGTTCGCGCACATGACATCGCGGGCATCGCGGACAGCGCGGCCGATAACGCGAGGCCCGCCGAAAACTCCAGCAGCGCAGCTTCAATGCCGCGCGCCGTCTCGATCGCGCTTTGCAAGGGCGCCT
>CAXTCD010000291.1:0-3641 GCA_964242145.1 uncultured Rhizobacter sp. | reverse complement strand
ACTCCAGGTAGCTCACCAGGTGAGCCTGCTGAAGTTTGTCGCTAATCAAGTGCGCGTTTGAAAGACCTTGGCCCCGTTGCGTGTCTCAGCGAACAGACCTTCCGCCTTAGTCGAGAGCACCCTTGCACATCGCATCGCCTCTCACACAACGCTCACTTTCGAGGTAATCCAGCATGACTTATCAAAGCATCAACCCCAACGATGGCAAGGTTCTCAAGAGCTTTGAGCACAGAAACAAAGCTTGCGCCGAGGTCCGGTCCGGCGGCGACATCCTGGCCTGCGACGCCGCGTACGCCGAACACGCCGAAGCCTTTCTGGCGCCCGCCATGCAGCATCCGAAGCGCGGTGAAAACAACCTCGACGGGACCGATGCCGAGCTGCCTCTCGGCGGTATCAAGTATTCCGGCTGCGGGCGCGGGCACGAGTCGGGCAAGCTGGGCATCCAGGAATTCGTCAGCAAGAAGCTTGTGCGCAGCGGCCATTTCGCCGCTCCGGCCTGAGCCATGACGCGCAAGATGCAAGCCGCCCAGGTCGAAAAATTCGGCCATCCGCTGGCGCTGAGGGAGCTGGATGTGCCCACGCCGGGGCCGGGCCAGATCCTCGTCAAGACCGAGGCCTGTGGCGTGTGCCACACCGACTTGCACGCCGCCAACGGCGACTGGCCGTTGAAGCCTGCGCTGCCGTTCACACCAGGGCACGAGGGCATCGGCATCGTTGCAGCGCTGGGGGCTGGCGTGACGGCGGTGAAGGAGGGCGATCGCGTCGGCGTGCCCTGGCTCTACTCGGCTTGCGGCCACTGCGAATACTGCCTCGCGGCGCGTGAGCCGGTTTGCGCCGAAGCACAGTTTGGCGGCTACACGAAGAACGGCGGCTTCGCTGACTACATCGTTGCCGACCCGAACTACGTCGCCCACATTCCTGCCCGGTTGGCCGCGCACGACGCAGCACCGCTCATCTGCGCCGGCATCACTTCGTACAAAGGCATCAAGGAAACGCGGGCCAGGCCGGGCGAGTGGATTGTCATTTCGGGTGTGGGTGGGCTGGGACACCTGGGCGTGCAATACGCCAAAGTCATGGGCCTGCACGTGTGCGCGGTAGACATCGACGATGGCAAGCTCGCACACGCCAAGCGCCTGGGCGCTGATGCGTTGGTCAATGCCAAGAGCGGTGACCCGGTGGCGGCGGTGATCAAAGCCACCGAGGGTGGCGCCCATGGCGTGCTGATCACGGCACCGTCTCTACCTGCATTCAAGCAGGGCGTGGGCATGACGCGCAAATTCGGTACATGTGTGCTGGTGGGCATTCCGCCGGGTGAATTCCCGACGCCGCTGTTCGACGTGGTGGCGAAGTGCATCACCATCCGCGGCTCATTCGTTGGCAACCGGCGTGACATGGCCGAGGCGCTGGCTTTTGCAGCCGATGGCAAGGTCCAGGCCGACATTGAACTGCAGCCGCTGTCGGCCATCAACACGGTGTTCGAGCGGCTGGCGCGTGGCGATGTGCCGTCGCGGGTGGTGCTCGATTTCGCGGCCCGTTGATATACGAGCGGACAACAAAACGACATCAAGGACCGCAAGCCGATGACGCAACAAGCCGCGTGCCACTTGCGCTGAAGGCCGTGCGCAAAGGCGGGCGGGCGGTGCGCGCGGGCATCCAGATGAACGACATCCCACGCTTCCCGCATCGCCTGTTGCCGGATGAAGGGCTGCGGCCGCCGGTTGCCAACCTGCCGCGCCAGGACGGTCTCGACTTTTCAGGCCAAGTGCCGCAAATGGACATCGTCACACCCAGGCCCCTCGTGACCCGACGCAAAAGGCCAACCACGCTGGCCGATTTGCGCGGTGCTCGCTTCGAAGGTGCAGCGCTGCCAATATCACCCGTGGAGGTATCCCACCGCACAGACCATCGGGTGCCGGCGGCTCAATCTGAGCGCCTATGAGCCATCACGGGAACAGCCATGAACACAGATCACCCGCCGCAAAAAGAGATCGTCACCGGATCGCCTGGCAGCGAGGCAATCCTGCGCGATGGCACGCATGTTGTCGTGCGCCCGATTCATGCGGAAGACACTGAACTGGAGCGTCGCTTCATCGAAGCGCTGTCACCCGATTCGCGCCGCTTCAGATTCCTGGACACCATCCGTTCTCCGAGCGATGCCTTGTTGAAGCAGATGACGGTCATCAATCCATCCACGGATGCCGCTTACGTGGCCATCGTTGGCGAAGGTGAACTGCAGCGACAGATTGGCGTAGCACGGTTCAGCGCACGGGCCGATGGCCAAAACTGCGAGTTTGCTGTCACCGTTGCCGATGAGTGGCAGCGCAGGGGGGTGGGCAGCTTGTTGATGAAGCGCCTGATCGAAGTGGCACGGGCACGTGGCATCGAGGCCATGCAATCCAGCGACGCGTCGAGCAACACCCAGATGCGCCAGTTTGCAGAGCACCTGGATTTTTCGCACAAGACCGATCCCGACGACGCGACCCTGGTGCTCTATACCGTGAACCTGAAAGGCCATGGCGCTCAGGGCGGGCTGGCGCAGCCCCCCTCCGAATCACCGGTGTGAAGGCAGCAAGTTCGGGAAGGGCCGCAAGGCCCTTCCCGAACTTGCGTCAAATCAGTAGGCGAGCGTCATCTTGTCGACGACGTTGTACACACCCGGTGTGCCCCAGGCGGATTTGGTTGCGGTCTCGCGCTCGGCCCAGTTGTGGACGGAGCCCGTGAGCGTCACCGTTGAACCGCTCACGTCAACAGCGATCTTCTTCGCCTCTGCGATCGCTGTGCGCTTGAGGGCGGATTCGATGTCCGTCTTGACGGCCTTCGCCGTCACCGTGGGCTTGACGGAGATCTGGTTGCTTACGCCCGTCACACCCATCAGGAAGCGAACGCCGTCAGCTGCGGCCTGGCGCTGGTACTGCCAGTCCACGTCGCCGGACAAGGTCACCCAGCCGCCTTCGACCATCACCTGGACGGCGCCGGCAGGCAGGGACGATGTCCACTCCAGCACGTTCTCGACCGAGCGCGCGATGTCGGCATCGGTGCGTTCGCCTAGGCTTGAAAGCTGCACCTTCAGTTCAGTGGCCATGGCTTTGACGCCCGACACGCGCTGCGCGGCGCGCTCGGCATTCCATTTCTCGGCGTACGAGTCGACCAAGCCGGCCAGCGTCACCACGCCGTCTTTCACTTCGACACCGATGCGTGCAGCGTGCACCGAAGGTTCCCAGTCGAGTTCTGCACTCACGTCTTGCTGCAATTGGCTGTCTGTCTTCATGCTGTTCTTTCAAATTCGTTGAGGGGAGTTGAGCCTGGGCGCGTCGTTCGGAAGCGTCTGTGCGGAAGCGCACTTCAGTCCATCGATGGATGGCCGCAGAACCGCGAGCGATGCACTTGCGCGGCGCGATCTCAGCCGCGCTTCAATCGAGCAGCTGCAAATTACCCAGGCGCTTTGCCGCTTCAATTTCGCTGGCTGGCATCACGGCAGAACTCTGACCCTGAGCACCCCAGATGACTACCAAGGACAGTTGCTTCATCGCAAAGCCAGATTGGCCAAGTGATCAATTCGCTTCTTCGGCGGCGGCATGCGTGTCGTACAGATAATCGACGAGTCTTGTTTTGTCATGGTGTGTTCCTGTTCAGGAAACGAG
>CAXTCD010000290.1:0-3644 GCA_964242145.1 uncultured Rhizobacter sp. | reverse complement strand
ACCCACCAGTCTCTTCCATCATCCCGGGTGAACCGCCCGGCTCATGACAGTTAGAGCCAGTTTGCGAGCGAGCCGCTGCAATGGGTTCAAAGATCGCGCTGACACAGTCATGATGTCAGCGCGTTACGTCGCGACTGGATTCGAATGGCAGAGGGGGCCGTCGTCAGGTGAACGATGGTTCCTCATGGCGCTGCATCGCCTCTTCAAGGGACGATGGAGGCGACGCTCAGAGCCGCTCCAGCACCCGCATCGAATAGTCGGTGGCCTTGACGTCCTTCGTCAAACGGCCAATCGAGATGCGGTCAACGCCGGTGGCGGCGATCGTGCGCATCTGCTCCAGCTTCACATTGCCCGATACCTCCAGCAGCGCACGGCCGGCATTGAGCGCCACGGCCTCGCGCATCATTGTTTCGTTGAAGTTGTCGAGCAGCACGCTGACCGCGCCGGCTGACAGGGCCTCTTGCAGCTGCTCCAGGCTTTCGACTTCGATCTGAATGTCGACGCCCGATTGCAGGGCCTGCGCACTGTGCAAGGCCGCCGCCACGCCGCCCGCCGCGGCGATGTGGTTTTCCTTGATCAGGATGCCGTGCCACAGCGCCAGGCGCTGGTTCTGCCCGCCACCCACACGCACCGCATATTTCTGGGCCTGCCGCAGGCCCGGCAAGGTCTTGCGCGTATCGAGCACCGCGCAGCCGCGCGGGTTCGGTGACGCCCCCGCGATCGCATCGACATGGCGACGTGTCACTGAAGCCGTGGCCGACAGCAACTGCAAAAAATTCAGCGCCGGCCGCTCCGCCGACAACAGCGCACGCGCCTCGGCCTCGATGTGGCACACCAAGGTATCGGCTTGCATCGACGCACCTTCGTCGACATACCAGCTCACCTGAGCGGTGTTGTCGAGCCCATGAATGCAGCCGTCAAACCAGTCCCGCCCACACAGCACCGCCTCTTCACGCACCAGCACCCGGGCCCGCACCCGTTGCCCCGCAGGCACCAGCATCGCCGTCCAGTCATGACGCCCGATGTCTTCCCGCAGCGCATCGCTGATGTTGCGTTCCCGCGCCTGCACCAAGGTTTCGTTGAAATCAAACATTGTCAAAGCTCAATCAAATCAGCAACGCGAAGCAAGCCAGAAGCCAAACCCAACCGCCGCAATGGACCTAGAGCAATGGACCAGGCAAAGCGAAGCAAGCGACCATAGACGCGACACCAACGCGCCGCAATCCATCTAGCAAAGCGAAGCCAGCGCCCCATCCAGCAACTCGCGCAGCCCGGGTTTCCCGGGCCGATGCGAGGCGCCCCCTCGGGGGGCAGGAGCGAAGCGACGTGGGGGCTTCATCTAGCTCGCCCCGATCCCAACAACCAACCCCGGTTTTTGTGTACTCCCCGGATGCCGCTTGACGAAGTCCAGCATGCGGTCGATGCACACCTTAGCCTGCACGCGAATGCCTTCATCGACGTGGATCTCGCCGACGCCTTGCTCCAGGCACGCGACGATGCCTTGCAGCGCATTCATCGCCATCCACGGGCAATGCGCGCAGCTCTTGCAGGTCGCGCTGTTGCCGGCGGTCGGTGCTTCGATCAGCGTCTTGCCGGGGGCGAGTTGGCGCATGCGGTGAAGAATGCCGTTGTCGGTCGCGACGATGAAGGTTTGCGCGTCCATGCGGATGACGGCATCAAGCATTTGCGAGGTCGAGCCCACCACATCGGCCTGCGCCACCACGCTCTCCGGCGATTCCGGATGCACCAGCACTTTGGCGCCTGGGTGCTCTGCCTTCAGCAAGTCCAGCTCCAGGCCCTTGAATTCGTCATGCACGATGCAGGCCCCGTTCCACATCAGCATGTCGGCGCCGGTGTTTTGCTGGATGTAGCGGCCCAGGTGGCGGTCGGGCGCCCACAGCACTTTCTTGCCCTGGTCTTTGAGGTGCTGAACGATCGCCAGCGCGCACGAGCTCGTCACCATCCAGTCGGCGCGAGCCTTCACGGCGGCACTGGTGTTGGCATAGACCACGACTTCGCGGTCGGGGTGCGCGTCGCAGAAGCGCGCGAAGTCGTC
The DNA here is from genome assembly GCA_964242145.1 of uncultured Rhizobacter sp. Classification (GTDB taxonomy): domain Bacteria; phylum Pseudomonadota; class Gammaproteobacteria; order Burkholderiales; family Burkholderiaceae_C; genus Rhizobacter. Next base: position 1,588 of record CAXTCD010000290.1, on the reverse strand, counting down.
GGCCGGGCAGCCGAGGTCGAGCGAGCAGGTCGCATCGAGATCGGGCATCAGCACGCGCTTTTCCGGGCTCAGGATCTTGGCCGATTCGCCCATGAACTTGACGCCGGCAACGATCAACGTCTGGCCGGGGTGGTCGCGGCCGAAGCGCGCCATCTCCAGCGAATCGGCCACGCAGCCACCAGTTTCGAGCGCGAGATCCTGCAGGTCGCCGTCGACGTAGTAGTGAGCGACGAGCACCGCGTTGTGCTGGGCCAGCAGCGCTTTGGCGCGCGCCTTCCAATGCACACGGCCGTCGGGTGTCAGGGGTTCGGGCACCTTGGCCCAGGCATGCGAGGTGCAGCTGGCACCGGAGGCATCTTGCCGTGTGTAATCGAACAGCACTTGGCTCATGAACGTCGCTGAAGTCTGCGGGCAGGATGCCCGACGGCGCTCATGGTAGCCCAGGGTTTCAGGCGCTGCGGCGAGCGCCCGAAGGACCTGTCGTCAGGAGAGGCTTTGCTCCGCTTCCATCATCTTGTAGCGGGCCAGCGCGAGGTTCGTGCGCTGCTTGTCGAGCAGGGCGAACAGGAACAGCTCGCGGTGGTTGCTGACCGAGCGCATCACATGGTGGCGCGAGCCGGCGCTGGTCATGACCTCATCGACCTCGCCGAGCAGGCCCATGTCACGCGACAGCTGCTGATGGCTGCGCAGTGCCTGCGTGCTGGCCGCAGCGGCCAGGGCCAGCACGGCAGCCACATCGACCCGCGCCTGTTGCGCAAGGATCAGTCCGGTATCGGCATCGACCACGGCGCAGCCCAGCACGCCGTCGAGGCTGGCCAGCGCATCCAGCGCCATCGCGGCGCGGTCGGGGTTGAGTTGAGTGCTCAACGTGGCCGGTTCGAGTTCGCTCTCGCCGCCGAGATCGAGCTTGAGCATCGGGCGGCGTAGGTCGGCGACCTTGATCTGATCGACCTGGGTGTCGGGCGCGGCCGGTGGCTCCCAGGCCGGTGCCGATTTCACATGGTTCCAGATGCCCAGCAGCGAGTTCCAGACCGATGAGGCATTGGTCAGCGATTCATTCAGGGCCTGCACACGCAGCCGTGCCGGCCAGGCGATCATGCCGATCTTGTTGGCGATCCAGACGGCGCTGGGCGGCAGCATGAACAGCAGGGCAGGGCAGCGCCACTGGGGCTGTTGCACGGCACGCAGCAGGTTCAGCAGCATCTCGTCGATCGCATGCGGATGCATCGAGCCGACGATCACCGCGGTCATCTGGCTGCTCTCCATCAGCGCCATCGGGATCGCGGCGTTATCGGTGCCGGGTGCACGCACGTCGGCGTGATAGATGCGCAGCGTTTCCTTGCGCTGCTCGATCGATGTGCGCTCGATCATCGCCAAGGTGCGCAGCGTGCCTTGCTCGCGCAGATGCAGCCGCTCGACCGCGCGGCCGCTGGCATCGGACAAGCCCTTGATGATCGCGGCGGCCCAGACGCCGGTCGGGTCGTAGAGGGTGATCTGGCGCGAGGCGCTGTCGAGGTCGGCGCGGGTCGAAGAGAACTGGTCGCGGATGGCTTGGGCTGGCGAGCCATCGACGACCAAATCGCGCTGG
>CAXTCD010000289.1:0-3660 GCA_964242145.1 uncultured Rhizobacter sp. | reverse complement strand
ATGCCCAGGTGGCGGAATTGGTAGACGCACTAGTTTCAGGTACTAGCGGGTAACTCCGTGGAGGTTCGAGTCCTCTCCTGGGCACCAAAACACAAGAAAGGCCTGCATGCAAATGCAGGCCTTTTGCGTTTCTGACTCAGTAAAAGACCGAGCCCTTCGCACGGCATCGCGCCGAGGACGGTAGGGGTTGAATAAGCGGAGCAAGAGACGCCGGCCATGGCATGAAGCGACAGAGTCGGCATCCATGGCAGAAACACGCCCGATGACCCCACGCCGGGTTGATTCGGCGTGATCGAGTGCGCTGCAGATTTCATGATCAAGGCCTGTGAACACACGCCTTGATTATTGGTTTGTTTGCGGTCAGATCGCAAACTTCTTGGCCAGGCCATCAGGCCGCAGGTTGTCGTACTCTTCGAAGGGCTGATGGATCCACGGGCTCGTGGGCAGCAATTCGACGTAGTAATCCGGCGTGTAGCTGGAGGCACCTTTCGTCCAGATCACTGCTGACCTCAGTTCGCTGATGGCCGGCATGCTGCGCAAGCGGTCGACGACCGCACGCAAGGTAACGCCTGAATCAGCAAGGTCATCGACCAACAAGACACGGCCGGCCAATTCGCCCTTCGGCATGGTGATGTACTTGGCCATGTCGAGCCGACCTTGGATCGTCCCAGCCTCGGCGCGATAAGAGCTGGTCGACATGATGGCCAGCGGCTTGTTGAACACGCGCGAAAGCACGTCGCCAGGGCGCATGCCGCCACGCGCGAGGCACAGAATCTGATCGAACTGCCATCCCGATGCATCGACCTTGAGGGCGAGCCGCTCGGTCAACAGGTGGTACTCGTCCCAGGAGACGTAAAGATGTTTGCCGTCATCGGTCAGCATGGCGTGACTCCTTGGGTCTCAGTTTTCTTGATAAGGGTGACGCAGCAAGATCGTCTGCTCGCGGTCGGGCCCGGTGGACACCATATCGATCGGCGCACCAATGCATTCCTGCACCCGCTCCAGGTAACGGCGAGCATTCAGCGGGAGCAGATCCCACTGGGTGATGCCTTCGGTCTTCTCGGCCCAGCCCGCGAAGGTCTCGTAAATCGGCACGCACGCCAGGATCTCATCGGCATCCAGCGGCAGGATATCGATCTGGCGGCCATTCAGCTCATAACCGACACAAACCTTGATTTCCGGCAAACCGTCGAGCACATCGAGCTTGGTGATGCACAAGCCGGAGATGCCGTTGATGATCATCGAACGCTTCAGCAGCGCAGCATCCAGCCAACCACAGCGGCGTGGCCGGCCGGTGACGGTGCCGCGCTCCTGACCCACGGTCGACAGATGGTGGCCGACCGTGCCCGGCACGCTCATGTCGAGTTCGGTCGGGAACGGGCCACTGCCTACACGCGTCGTGTAAGCCTTCGTGATGCCAAGGATGTAATGCAGCAGATCGGGGCCAACGCCCGCGCCAGCGGCGGCGTTGCCTGCCACACAGTTGCTGGAGGTCACATACGGATAGGTTCCGTGATCGATGTCGAGCAGGGTTCCCTGCGCGCCCTCGAACAGGATGTTGGCGCCTTGCTGGTGTGCCGTGTAAAGCAGGTAACCGACATCGGCCAGCATCGGCTTGATCTGCTCGGCCACCTTCATCGCGTGATCGAAGATCGGCTGGAATGCCAGCGGCTTCGATTTCAGATACCCCGACAGCGCAAAGTTATGCAGCTCCAGCAATTCGTGCAGCTTCTTCGCGAAACGGTCCGGGTGCTTCAAATCTTGCACACGCAATGCGCGGCGTGCGACCTTGTCTTCATAGGCCGGGCCAATGCCCTTGCCGGTGGTGCCGATCTTGCCGGCGCCACTGGTCTCGCGCAGCGCTTCACGCGCCTTGTCGACCTCGACGTGAAACGGCAGGATCAACGGGCAGGACTCGCTGACGAACAGGCGTGAACGCACTTCCAGGCCGATCGCTTCAAGCCGCTCGATTTCGCTCAGCAGATGGCTTGGATCCACGACAACACCGTTGCCGATATAGCAGGCCACCCCTTCGCGCATGATGCCGGAGGGGATCAGCTGAAGTGCTGTCTTGACGCCCTTGATCACCAGCGTGTGACCGGCGTTGTGGCCGCCTTGGAAGCGAACCACCGCCTGAGCATGGTCCGTCAGCCAATCAACGACCTTGCCCTTGCCTTCGTCGCCCCATTGCGTGCCGACGACGACCACGTTGTGGCCGCTGCGTTTTTGTTGCATCACTTGAATGTCCGCTGAAATGAAAGATGGAAACCGGGACTGCACTGCTTCACAGCGCGCGCAAGACCCATTGCCCGCTCACGTCGACCAGCTCCCGGTCGCAATCGAATTCTTCACCTTCGTGCTCGTGCCCGGGCAGGATGCACACGACCGATTCGCCGAGGTCGCGCAGTTGCCGAATGGCCGCCCGCAGCCCCGCGGCTTCGCCCCAGGGCGCACGAATCGCCGCGCTGAAGGCCATCGGCTGCACCAGTGCGCCCAGTTGCTTCAAGTCGGCGCTGAAGCCCACGGCCGGACGATTGCGGCCAAACACCGAGCCGACCTCGTCGTATCGACCACCACGCAAGACTGCGTCGCTGGAGCCTGCCGCATAGACAGCGAACCGGGCCCCACTGTAGTACGCATAGCCACTCAGGTCAGCCAGGTCAAAGCCAATGCGCACGTCAGGAAAAGCCTGAAGAAGGTGCTGCGCCAACCACGCCAAGTCGTCCAGCGCGGTAGCAATCAAAGGCTGCTTGGGCAATTCAGTTCTTGCTGCAGCCAGCAGCACTTCCTCTCCGCCGTACAAGCGCAGCAAGGCCAGCAGTCCGCGCCGTGCTTCGGCCGGGAATCCAGCGGTCAACCCCTCCAGAGCCGCGGTGTCCTTGGCTGCCAGGGCCGCATAAACCAAGCTCAAGCCAGCCGCATCAATCGCCACTCCAGCCAAAACACCCCGCACGATGCGGGCGTCGCCCAGGTCGAGTGTGAGTTCGGAGATGCCGGTGCGCTTCAGGCCATCGAGCGCCAGCTCCAGCACTTCCAGATCGGCCTCCAACCCGGCGTGGCCATAGATCTCCGCACCGAATTGCAGCGGCTCGCGCGTGCCATGCAAACCATCGGGGCGTGTGTGAAGTACCGGCCCGCAATAGCACAAGCGGGTCACGCCATGCCGGTTCAAGAGATGGGCATCGATGCGTGCGACCTGCGAGGTGGTATCGGCACGAACGCCCAAGGTGCGGCCGCTCAGCTGATCGACCAGCTTGAAGGTCTTCAGATCGAGTTCGCGCCCGGTACCGGACAGCAATGAATCCAGATGCTCCAGCAGCGGCGGCATCACCAATTCGAACCCGTAGCCACGGGCGCCATCGAGCAGACCACGACGGATTTCTTCGATGCGACGGGCCTGCGCAGGCAGGACGTCAGCAATGTGCTCGGGCAGCAGCCAAGCAGACGACATGTGAAATGACCGGGGGATTAAAAAAGAGATTGTACCGGCCACCATCAAGGCGGCGGCTGCTTCAGCCGAGGAACAACAACAAGCCGATGAGCCCAAGAACCATGCTGCTCAAACCGATGAAGCGAATCTGCCCGTCGGAGAGACGGGTCAGATTCCAATACTGTTCGTTTAAGTAATTTTCTGCCATGATTGGCGCCTTGCATCAGCGG
>CAXTCD010000288.1:0-3871 GCA_964242145.1 uncultured Rhizobacter sp. | reverse complement strand
GTCGCTGCGGGCTGCGCTGGCCCTGGCGGCGGGGCAGGGTGCCCAGGCCGCGGCGCCCGGCGACGGCAGCGGCGCTAAGGCGGGCGCCGCTTTGGGTGTCACCACCGATGAAAAGTCAGGCGCCCAATCCAAGCATCCAGCCAACGCTCGCACTGACACCCAAACCAACACCCAAACCAACACCCAAACCGACACCGTGGCCGAGCTGCAGATCGACCTCGGCGACGCCTTGCTGCGCGACGGCCGGCGCGCCGAGGCCTTGCCGGTGTTGACGGCTGCCAGCGCAGCGCGCGGCGAAGCGGCCCTGGCGCGCCTGGCCGAGCTGAGCTTTCGCCACAACCTCTGGCAAGAGGCGATCGCGGTCTCGCGCCGCAATGTCGCGCTGCACCCGGGCAGCCCCTGGGCGCGCTGGAACCTCGCGCACCTGCTGGCCGAGTGCTGGCACATGGACGAGGCCGAGGCGGTGCTGGCGCAGGCCGAGGCGATGGCCGAGATGCCGGGCGCGACCTCGATGCGCGCGTCGATCGCCGGCCGGCGCGGCGATGCCGATGCGGCGCTGATGCTGTACCGGCAGCTCGCCGCCTGCCCCAACGCGCTGCCCACCGCGGCATCGAGCGCGGCCATGAGCTCGCTGTACAGCGACAGCCTGTCGGTGCAGCAGGTGTCGCGGCTGCACCGCGAGCTGTTCGCGCCGCTGGGCGAGGGCGCGCGCAGCCGCGAGAGCTTTCGGCGCGAGCCTTTGGCCGGGCGCCGCATCCGGCTGGGCATCGTCAGCGCCGATTTCCATCACCAGCATCCGGTCAACATCTTCCTGCAGCCGGTGCTGCGCGAGATCGACCGCAGCCGCTTCGAAGTCTTTCTGTATTTCACCGGCGTGTCGTATGACGACCAGACTTTGCTCGCGCGGTCGCGCATCGAGCATTGGAACGAAGTGACGACGCTCAACGATGTGCCGTTAGCCAAGCGCATCGATGCCGATGCGATCGACCTGCTGCTCGATCTGGCCGGCCACACCGGCCAGCAGCGCATGCGGCTGTTTGCGCAGCGGGCCGCGCCGGTGCAGGCCACTTACCTCGGCTACCCCGGCTCGACCGGCGTACCCAACATCGACTGGCTGATCGGCGATGCGGTGGTCACGCCACCGGGCTGCGAAGCCTTGTATTCAGAGCGCATCGCTCGCTTGCCCCACACCGTGTTTTGCTACGCCCCCGAGGCCGACTACCCGTATCCCGCCTATGGCGAAGCGCAGGCCGAGCGGCCCTTTACCTTCGGCTCGTTCAACAACGTGCCGAAGCTGACTGCCCACACGCTGCGCCTGTGGGCCGAGGTGCTGCGCGCCGTGCCGCGCTCGCGGCTGCTGCTGAAGGCGCCGAGCTTCAACGACCCCGGCGCGGTGCGCCTGTTCCAGCAGCGCATCGCGCGCTTCGATGTCGACCCGGCGCGCATCGAGTTTCGCGGGCCGACCGGCCTGGCGGTGATGATGGGCGAGTACGCCGATGTCGACATCGCGCTCGACCCCTTGCCTTACAACGGCGGCACGACCTCGCTGCAGGCGCTGTGGATGGGCGTGCCGGTGCTGACGCTGGAAGGCGGGCATTTCGTGTCGCGCATGGGCGCAAGCTTCATGCGCGCCGCCGGCCTGCCGCAATGGGTGGCCACCAGCGACACCCATTACGTCGAAATCGCCCGCGCGATGGCCAGCGACCGCGCCGCCTTGCTCGCTTTGAAGCAAGGCCTGCGCAGCCGCCTGCAGGCCCTGCCCGGCTGGGACGCGGTCGCCCATACCCGAGCGATGGAACAGGCGTGGCTGGCGATGGTGCAGGGCGGGGCGGGCTGAGGCACCTGCCATGTGTTTGATGCACGGCGCAGACGCACCGAGGCGCCCGACCGTGACAGGCAAACGCTGGCCCCAGGCACCCGGCCCGTTCATCTGTTGCCCCGGTGGCGCGCCGTGGAAGGGCGCGTTGACGTGAGACGTTAGGCCTTAGCTGCCGGCCATGGATGCGGCCCTGGATGCGGCCCTGGGTAGCGACGCGAGTTGCGATAAAGTCATCAGGCCAGAAGCTCATCCAAAGCGTTCACTCGGCGAGTCGGCGGCATGCGTTTGCATGTCACCTGAGACATCACGATGGGTTCACCGATGACGGTTCGTCTAGTGATCGAGAAATCGAAGGCCGCCTGAGTGTTTTCGCCTCAAGCGATTGCTCGGTGAGCATGACAGCGATACGCTGGGCCTTCATGCAACGCTTCACTCGAAAGGGCAAGCCATGAATTACAAGGGAAGCTGCCATTGCGGCACGGTGGCCTTTGAGGTCGACGGCGAGATCACCAGCGCACTGTCTTGCAATTGCTCCATCTGTCAGCGCAAGGGGTCGCTTCTGTGGTTCGTGCCGCGCAGCTCGTTGAAACTGCTGACGCCAGAAAGCGCCTCGCGCACCTATGAATTCAACAAGCACCTGATCAAGCATCGCTTCTGCCCGAATTGCGGCATGCACCCGTATGCGGATGGCGTCGATCCCCAGGGCAATGACATGGTGGCCGTGAACGTGCGCTGCCTGGAGGGCATCGATTTGTCGTCCATTCCCGTCACGCACTTCGATGGCCTGGCAAAGTAGATGCGCCGGCTCGGGCTGAGCCGCTCGTGCATTCACCACAAATGAGTTTGGGCCGAAAACGCGCACAGGCCGAGAACGCAGTGACCTCCATGAGAAAACTCAAAATCATCGAACATATGTCGCTAGACGGGGTCATCCAGGTTTCAGGCAACGACGGCGACTTCCCCTACGGCGACTGGACCGCAGCCTATCGCACGCCTGCTGGCCGCGACGCGATGATGGCCGCACATGGCGGGTGCTTCGATCTGCTGCTGGGTCGCCGCACCTACGATGCCGGGTTTGGCTTCTGGCCCACAGCACCGAGCAGTCCGATCGCGGATCGCCTTATTTCGTGCTCAGCACCTATGCGGCTGCCGGGGCTTTGAAGGTGAGTTGACAGGCAAGATATGTCAGTAAGCTTCCGTTCTAAAAAGCACTCCATAAAGTGGTAGCCAGCAAAACCATGCCGAATCCACCAACTGAGCCAGCCATCAAGCCTGGTGACTACTGCGAAGACTGTTCGTACCATCCGTGCCTTTGCATCTCAGCCGGCGAAGAAGACGATCCGGACGGCATCAGCGGCATATCCCTTGTCGATGGCTCGTATCCGCGCTCCTGCAGCCTTACCCATTGTGGAGTTCGCAAGTTGACGCTGAGCGAAGCTCTGCGATGGAAGAAAAAAGGGCCGCAGAAATTGGATGTTCCGTGGACGCCGCTACCAGACACCCAATGGTGGTCGCCTCGGCCGCGGGAGGGCGTTAACCCGGGGCAGATCTTGAACTTCCTGTTCGACGCGTCACTGCGATTTCTCCGAAACAGTGCAACAGATCTTTTGGGAAAACCAATCGTTGGCTGGTACTCCACAGCCGGCTCGTTCAATACGCTTGGTGAAAATCCTTCGGCACGTATCTCGTATGAGGTGTCTGGTTCCTTGCAGAAGGGGCGAGTGGAGGTTGATGCGATCAAGGAGGATCTCCTTTTCCCGATAACTCGAATCTCGCTTCACTTGGAGGGTGCGACATCTCCAACGCTCTACGACGGCGAGCAAGTCCGCGGGTGTGGACGTGCGGGATAACTCTTCATTCAGACGGATGATTGAAGGTGACGCTTAAGTAAAACATGAGATTTAGAAATCATCCAATATGACATCTGCGCTCCTCATCATTGATGTCCAGACCGCCTTGTGCACGGGCCAGTGGGCGGCCTTTGACATCGAGAAGGTTGTGTCGTGGTCAAGTTTTTTCGGACAGTGCGATAAGGGAACGTTGAAGATCAAA
>CAXTCD010000287.1:0-3951 GCA_964242145.1 uncultured Rhizobacter sp. | reverse complement strand
GCGCTCCCTCTGACCGCGCCGAATGCACCCGCCGAGCCCTTACCGCGTGTTGGCCCGATCTTATCGATCATTGGCATTCGGGCCACTGTCGGCGTGACGCCGCGACACGAACAATCAAGGCCTTCGCAGCCGCAAACCGCGGTTCGCCACCAGGAGACTTTGATGAATACCCCGCCCCGCCGCGCCCTTGTCGTCATTGATGTTCAGAACGAATACGTGACCGGCGCGTTGCGCATCGAGTACCCGCCCATCGACAGCTCGCTGCCCCGCATCGCCCAGGCGATGGACGCAGCACGCGCCGCCCAGGTGCCGATCGTCGTCGTCCAGGCCACGTTGCCGGCGGCCGCGGAGGTCTTCGTCAGAGGCACGCCTTCATGGGAGCTGCATCCGCTGATTGCCCAACGGCCACGCGACCACCACATCGAGAAACGCTGGCCGAGCGTCTTCACCGAAACCGACTTCGCCGACTGGCTGGCCGAACGCCAGATCGGCACACTGACCATCGCCGGCTACATGACGCACAACTGCAATGCGTCCACGGTGCTCGAAGCCATGCACCGCGGGCTGCAGGTCGAATTCCTGTCCGATGCCACCGGCTCCCTGCCCTATGCCAACGACGCCGGCCGCGCAACGGCCGAGGAGATTCATCGCATCTTCAGCGTTGTCTTCCACACCGCCTTCGCCTCGGTGGTGTCCACAGACACCTGGGTCGCCGCGCTGAACGATGGCGTGGCTCTGCCACGCGACAACATCCTGGCATCCAACCAACGCGCCACGGGCCGCTGAGCACCCGATACGCGCGGATGCACGGGCACGCTCATCCGTGGTTCATCCGTGGCTCATCCCTGGAATTGGGCCCGTGGCGCCAAGATCACGACATCGCTTTCCGGCATCGCAACGCACGGCAGGATGAAGCCTTCACGCTTCTCGTCCACGCTCAGGCCGGGCCAGGCAATCGCATGGCGAATCTGCCCCTGCGTCAGGCGGCAAAGGCATTCACGGCAGGTTCCGTTGCGGCACGAACTCGGCATCACGATGCCCGCGGCCTGCGCCGACGCACGCAGGCTCTGCCCTCGGGGCGCATTGAACTGCCAGCCCTGGGGCTCGATGCGTACGCTGAAGGAGTCGGAGGGTTCCATCGGTTGATCGTTCTCGTCGCTTGGCGCGGCCGCACCAGCCGGGGTTGAAGCGCCGAATCTTGCGATTCAACGGGGTGGGTCAATGCGTTCGAATTATGAGCGGCGCCAAACGCGCGGCGTCTTGCACCGGCGGGTCTGGTACAACCTCGCGCCATGACAAGCACACCGCCCCCCCTCACCCAAGCCCCTTTGCTGCTGCTGCATGCCACCGCAGGCGCCGGCCACACCCGGGCGGCGCAGGCCGTCTCGGCGGCGCTCAAGCAGGCCGGTAGCCCCGACCATCAGGTGGTCGACACGCTGGACTGCACCAGCGCGTTTTTCCGTCGCATGTACGTTCAGGCCTACATCGAGCTGGTGCAACGTGCGCCCGAAATGTGGGGGCACCTTTATGAGCGCTATGACGTCGTCAAGCGGCCTGGCAGCAAGACCGCACGCCTGCGCCTGGCCTTCGACAAAGCCAACAGCGGCGCGTTCCACGAGCTGCTGGACACCGCCCGGCCACGCGCCATCCTGTGCACGCATTTCCTGCCGCTCGAATTGCTGTCCGACCTCAAAGGCCGCGGCCAGCTGACGACACCGGTGCATGCGGTGATCACCGATGTCAGCCCGCATGCGTTCTGGGTCTATCCGCACATCGATCATTACCACGTGGCCTCCGAGGTCGGCGCGCGGGAACTGGAGCGCAAAGGCATCGCTGCCCAGCGCATCAGCGTCAGCGGCATCCCGATCGACCCGGTGTTCGCCGAGCACACCCCCGCACCGGTGATGCGCAAGCGGCTGGGCCTGCCCGAGCGGCCCACGGTGCTGCTGCTGTCGGGCGGCTTTGGCGTCGGCCCGCTGATCGCGATGCTCGATTCATTTGCCGGGGCCGACAACGGCCTGAGCCTCGTCGTCGTTGCCGGCCGCAATGCCGAACTCGAAGCCGCCTGCCGCGCCCGCGCCGCCGAGCTGTCGATTCCGGTCACGGTGCATGGCTTCGTCAACAACATCCATCAGCTGATGGACGCAGCCGATCTCGTCGTCACCAAACCCGGCGGCCTGACGACCAACGAGATCCTCGCCAAAGGCAAACCGATGGCACTCGTCGCCCCAATCCCCGGCCAGGAGCAGCGCAACTGCGACTACCTGCTGGAAGAAGGCGCGGCGGTGCGCCTGCATGACGTGAGCGATGCGGCCTGGCATTTCGATCGCTGGCTGCGCCACAGCGCCCGCATGGAAGAGATGAGTTCGAATGCGCAGCGCATCGCGCGCCCGCATGCCGCCGCGCATGTGGCGAGCCGGCTGGTGGCCGCACTCGGTGACGCCTGATGCCGCAGGGCGAGCCTGGCCATGACGCTGCGCCAGCCCCGCCCGGCACGGCGCTGGGCGAGCAGGGCGAGCAGGGCGAACTGGGCGAACTCGGCAAAGAAAGCGAGCTGCACACGATCGTCGATGACGCCTGGGCCAACGCCAGCGGCTACCGCCTGTCGGGCCGCGTGGTCGGGCGGCGTGCGGGGCCGCGCGCCGACAGCGGAACCCGCAGCAGCCTCTATCGCACCGGCCGCCTGTTGCTGGCCAGCGGCGAAGCGGGCACGGTGCGCATCCACATCGGCGCGCTGCAATGGCAGACCCGCGCCGATCGGCAAGGCTATTGGCATCTGTGGTCGAACCAGCCACTGCCGGCTGCGCTCGCGCCCGGCTGGCATCAGATCCACACCGAGCCTGCATCGAGCGCCCCCGCCCACCTGTTGGTGCATGACACAGTCAACCGCATCGGCCTGATCTCCGACATCGATGACACCATCCTGATCAGCGAAGTCAACCGCAAGCGACGCCTGCTGATCAACAGCCTCGCGTTGCCGCCGGAGGCGCGCACGGCAGTACCGGGCGCTGCCGCGCTGTATGCCGCATGGGCGCAACGCAACCCGCACCCGGCGGCCACGCCGGTGTTCTATGTCTCGGCTTCGCCGCGCCAGTTGACCGACAGCGTGCGGCGCTTTCTGGCGCGCGAAGGCTTTCCACGGGGCGTGCTGCTTCTCAAGGAAATCAGCGCCGGCAGCGATCACCCCTTGCTCGATCAACAGGCTTACAAGGTACAGCGCATCAGCGCGATCCTGCAGGCGTTTCCCGGCATGCAATTCGCGCTGCTCGGTGACGATGGCGAGCGCGACCCGGAGAGCTATGCGCTGCTGCGCGAGCGCTTTCCATCGCAGATCGCCGGCGTGTGGATTCGGCGCGTTCACCCCGACCCGCAGCGCACGCTGGCATCGGGACAGTGCGACCTGGCCGAGCTGCTGCAGGCCGGGCCACCGGCGCACTCGGTCACTGAGCGATAGCCCGCCGATCAACCCAACCCAAGCTAACCTTCAACCAGCACGCAAGCATGGCGCATTGCGTTCGGTGGCATTCAACGAGCACCGGGCGGTCAGCGCCATGCCGAGGCCACTGCAAATGCAACACCGTGGGATGGAGCTGGGCCGCAGCCGGCTTTACGATGCGCGCTGAACGCCTTCCGCTTTTTTCGCCCTTCTCACCATGACGACTTTGGAAAACCAGAACGCACCCCACTTCCGCGACGGAATGCTGGAGGTCGGCGAAGGCCATCAGATTTATTGGCGCGTCCATGGCAACCCGCAGGGGCCGGTGGTGGCCATCTTGCATGGCGGGCCCGGCGCGGGCCACAGCCCGCGATCGGCGAGCTTCTTCGACCCTCAGGTCTGGCGCATCGTGATGTTCGATCAGCGCGGCTGCGGGCGCTCGACGCCGCAAGCCGAAGTTGCGCACAACGACACCGGCCGCCTGGTCGGCGACATGGAGAAGCTGCGCGGCCTGC
>CAXTCD010000286.1:0-3971 GCA_964242145.1 uncultured Rhizobacter sp. | reverse complement strand
CACCTCATCGGCGTTCAAACTCTACCGCGCTGGTCTGGACTGAACATACAAGCGTGTTCATGCAAAAGCAGATTGCGCCCTGAGGCCTGGCCGCGTCAAACCGCCGGCCGCTCGTTCATCGAAAGAATCGCCCGGCGCGCAGCGTCATGCCGCCCACAACGAAACTTGTTGATTTCAAGCCCGATCGGTCTGCTGCGTCACCTGCTACGTCGGTCACGCTACGGCGATCCGTTAGCTGACACCTATCCATATTTGCCTTTCTTCGTTGAAGCCTGAACGGCTGGCGCCTACCCTGCGCGCCAGCCATTCACCGGGCTCCTGAATCCATCGGAGCCGACGAATGCATTGACGGGACGGACACTCCAAAAGAGTGGCCTGTCTCCTGTTCGACTGACCAAGGCAAAGGACAAGCATGTTTCAGCGTGAGGGCGCGCAGCGGTGCGAGTGGCGTGAAAAGGGGTTCATCCAGCAGCGTGCCGAAGCAAAGTTCGCACGGCTTAAGACGGTTTTTGCCGCCCTGGCCGCACTCGGCTTCGGCGGCATTGATGTGGCGCAGGCCGCCGACGAAGAGGCCCAGCCTCTGGCGCCGGTGACGGTCACCGGATCGAGGCTGCGCAAAGTGCAGGCCGAGGGCGCGAGTTCGGTCACCGTGATCAAGGGCGAAGACATCGAACGGCAAGGCTACAAGAACGTGTTCGACGCGTTGTCGCATCTGACACAGAACACCGGCTTCACCCAGGGCGAAGACTTCGGCAACACCTTCACGCCAGCCGCCAATGCCATCAGCCTGCGCGGCCTTGGACCTAACCACACACTGACACTGATCAATGGCCGCCGCCTGGCCGAGTACCCGACGGCCTATGAAGGACAGGTGAACTTCGTCAACCTGTCGAACATCCCGTCGGCGCTGATCGACCGCATCGAGGTTCTCAATGCCGGCGCCTCGGCCATCTACGGCTCGGATGCGATCGCGGGCGTTGTCAACATCATCCTGAAGAAAAGCCTCACCGGCTTGCATGCCAACGTGAAGGCCGGCAGCACGCAGCAAGGCGGCGGCGAAAGCCTGCGCCTTCAGTTGAGCGGCGGTGGGCAAGCCGAGCGACTGCAGGCGGTATGGGGCGTGGAGTTGAACAAGCGCCAGCCGATCTGGTCACGCCAGCGAGACTTCATGGCCGACACCACCTTACAAGGCGCCGCACCGTCGGTCGTGGCCGGCCGCCGCGATGCGACGACCAACACTTACCTCTCGCCCGACGCAGGCCGCTGCGAAGCCCTCGGCGGGTTGTTCGAAGGCAGCACGAAGCGCTATCAAAATGGCAAGGCCGACTATTGCGCCAGTGGCCGCGCATCGCCCGATTACTGGACCACGCAGACCGGCAACGAGGCGGGCAATTTCGCCGGCTTGCTGAAATACCAGCTCGATGAAAAGACCGAGCTGTTCAGCGACCTGTTGTTCGGCCTGGCCCGCACCGCCAACAACACCCGCGGCCCGAGCTGGACATCGCTCGGCGCCAGCAGCGGTTATTTCCGCAATGCCAACACCGGCGAACTCGAAACCTGGTCGCGCCGGCTGGCCCCGGAAGAGTTGGGCGGCGTCGACCGCCTGAACCGCGAATGGCGCGACACCACCGCAAGCCTCGCTTTCGGCATGCGCGGCGAACTGCCAGGCGCCTGGGACTACGAGCTCGCCTACAGCGCTTCGGGCTATCGCAACAAGGCGCGATCCACGCGCCTGCTGGCCTCGATCGATGAGTTCTTTCTCGGTCCGCAGCAAGGCCTGGACAGCGACGACATTCCGATTTATGCCGCCGACCCGGCGCGCCTTTACACCGCGTTGACGCCTGCCGAATTCGATCGCCTGAGCACGCTGAGCGAAAGCAATAACCGCTCATGGACGCACAGCCTGTCATTCACCACCCATGGTGAGTTAGCTCAATTACCGGCCGGGCCGCTGCAGGCGGCCGTGACCGTGGAAGCCGGCAGCCAGGGCTACAGCAACCGGGCCGATCCACGCCTGGGCCAGGGCCTCTTCTACAACACGCAGGCTGCTTTTGACGCCGGGGGCACGCGCCAACGCTACGCCTTCGGCACTGAGCTGAACGCACCGCTGACCCGCCAGCTGACCGCCACGCTCGCCGGCCGGCAGGATGCTTATCGCTTCGCTGGCCGCCGCGACAGCAAGTTCACCTACCAGGGCGGGTTGGAGTTTCGCCCCACGCCCGACCTGCTGCTGCGCGCGAACCATGGCACCAGCTTTCGGGCGCCCGACATCAACTACATCTACAGCGCGCTGAGCCGCGGCTATTACGCTTCATCGACCGACTATTACCGCTGCGCGCAAGCCAACCAGCCGCTGGCCACCTGCGAATATGCCGGACTGTCCCCGGGCTTCAACTACACCACCACCGGCAGCAAGGACCTGAAATCGGAGAACGGACGCAGCAGTGGCGCGGGCCTGGTGTGGTCGCCATCCAAGCGCTTCGATGTGTCGATCGACTTCTGGAAGATCGAGATCAAGGACCTGGTGACCTCGCTCAGCAGCGACCAGATCCTGCGCGACGAAGCCGACTGCCGTACCGGCGCCAAAGACATCAATACGCCCAGTTGCATCGATGCGATCCGCCGCGTGCAGCGCAATCCGGACAACGCGGTGATCCGCCCCGGCGAGGTCAACCAGCTCTTGATCAATCCGATCAACGCGGCCCAGGAAAGCACGCGTGGCTTCGACATCGGCGTGAACTACCAATGGAAGCTCGATGCGATCGGTGATTTCCAGCTGGCGGTCAAATACACCCGCGTTCAGAGCTACATCCTGCGCCAGTCCGATGGCGACCCCAGCACCAACATCGTCGGCACGCGCGACATGACCGACTGGCCCAGCAAGCTGAACGCCAACCTCGCCTGGAACCGAAATGACTGGAGCGCAAGCCTGACCGGCGAGCGCTCCGGCAAGCTGCCCGACGCCGACACGGGCTGGATTCAGCCGCAATGGCTGTTCAATTCAAGCGCCGGCTTCCGCTTCGACAAGAACAGCCAGATCACCCTGATCGTCAACAACCTGGCCAACAAGACAGTGCGCGACAACAGCGGCGGCTGGCCGTTTTACCCGGTGGGCAACTACAGCCCGCATGGCCGCCAGGCCTGGATCGAATTCGATTACCAGTTCGGTGGCTGAACCTTGGCGGCGATACAGAGAATGTTTGAAAGGGAAGACTCGCAATCACCGCTTCGGGCGCCGACCCAGCCTCACATCGGCCGGGCCACCGCCTGCAGATAACCGTTCACGGCGCCGCGTATCGATCGGGTCAGATGCACCGGGTCGGCTTCTTCTCGGCGGCCAGCGGCATCGGTCAGTGCGCGGATCAACTCCATCAGGTCCATCGCCACCGCACCGGCGCGATCGGGCGCGATCGCATGGTGTTTGATCAGGAAGGCTACCAGCGCGTCGCCCAGGATGCGCGCGTTGTTCGAGACCTCGGGCATCGACCGGGCCAGCCGCGCTTCCTCGAAATCGAGCAGGCGCGCGAGCTTGGGCCGGCGCAGCTGATGGCGAACGGCGGCATCGATCATCGCCAGCATCATCTGCTGCGCATCTGGCAGTGCAAGCGCCGCCATCGCCTCTTCAACCAGGATCGCCGTTTCCTGCTTGATCAAAGCGATCGTGATCGCATCGCGGCACGAGAAGTACTGATACAGCGAGCCGATGCTGACGCCTGAGCGCGCGGCGATCTCATTGGTCTTGTAAGCCTCCAGCCCACCGGTTTCTAGAATGTGAGCAGCGCCGTCGAGGATGACCTGAACCGTCTGCACCGACCGCGATTGCGATGGCTTCTTGCGTGGATGCAGTGGCTTGTTGGTGGTTTTCATGAATTGCGAGTGGTCAATATGAGCATTCGCTCATATTATTTCATTTCCAGAACCCAGAGCTGAAGGCCGACTGTCGTGGCCGCTTTTGGGGGGAAGAAACCATG
>CAXTCD010000285.1:0-3986 GCA_964242145.1 uncultured Rhizobacter sp. | reverse complement strand
CCGCCGCCATAGCGGTCACGCAAGGTCTCGGCCTGTGCGGTCAGGGCTTGGGAGTCATCGATCTTCTCGTGATGGCGCTGCAGTGTGGCGCGGGCCATGTCGATCAGCTTGATGTTCAGGGTGCGCTCGCCATGCACCAGCAGGGATTGCACGGCCAGCTTGTGGTTGGCCTGCAGCGTGTGGGTGACGGCTTGTTCGGCCATTTCGCCGATGCGCAGATGGGCGTTGCGGATCGCTTCCGCATACGGGGCGTGGCCAGCCGCGGCGCAGGCGAGCAGCTCGGTCAGGCTTTTCGAGCTGGCAAAGCGCATACCGAGCGTGTCGACCCAAGCCTTCGCGCCATCGAGTTGCAGTTCAGCCGCACTGAGCTGAGCCACCAAGGCCAGCAGGTTGCAGGCGCATTCAACGTCAAGACCGGGCTCCTGAAGATCGTTGAACAGCGTGCGGACTTCGCTGACCACCGTGGCGAGTTGGCGTATCAGCATCAGGTTGATGATCCGCACCACATCGACAAAGCGTTGCAGCCGGCGGCTTTGCGGTGCTTTGTCGAACGCGTGCTGCAAATTGTCGAGGCAGCGCTGCAGGCCTTTGCCGTCGCGCTGGTGGAATCGAGCGAAGGCAAGAAGCACCAGCGTCTGGTAGTCGAACATCTTCGAGCTGATGCCGATCGCAACGGCGCGCTCCAGCATCTTGGCCGACTCATCGCGTTCGCCCATGAAGAAGGCCAGCATGCCGTGCTTTTGGAGCCGGGTGATCGAGCCGGGTGTCAGCGCGCTGGCCTTGCGGTAGGTCGACAGCGCGTCATCGAGGTTGCCGCGCTCCACCTGCACGCGGCCCATCACATCATAGGCATCGACATGCGTCGGGTGGTCGTAGATCAGGCCTTCCAGCGTGCGCAAGGCTTGCGTGTTCTGGTTCGCATCGATCTGTGCGCGCGCGATGCCCAGGCGTGCCCAGGGCATCGCGCCGGTTTCCAGTACCGCTTCGTAGAGTTGCCGCGCGTTGGCATGCTGGCCCTGGCGCAGCAGCAATTCCGAGCCGATGCGCGCGGCATAGAGCCAATAGGGCGAGCGGCTTTCGAAGCGCTTCACGCACAGCTGCGCGGCCTGATCAAACTGGTTTAGCTCGATCGCGTTGAAGATGTCGGCCAGCGCCTTCTTGCGCCTCCGCGATTGGTGCAGACGCTCGCCGAGCGAGGCGGCGGTGTGCGGCTTCAGCAGATAACTGTCGAGCGCTGCTTCGGCGGCTTCGGCAACCATCGCATACGAGGCTTCGCCCGTGACGACGATGAACACCGTCGACAGCGGCAGAAGCTGGTTGCGGCGCAGATCGTCGAGCAGGTTTTGCGCCGTGTATGAATCGCCTTCGAACTGGTGCTCGCACAGCACAACGTCGAACGGGCGGGCTTCCAGATAACGGCGGGCATCCTGGATGCGGCCGCACTGCACGACTGAGCCGATGCCGAAGTCACGTAGTTGCGCGGACAAGATGCTGCGCGAGGTCGGGTTCGGGTCAACCACCAGCGCCCGGCTTTCGGTGAGGTCGCGGTCAAGCAGCGACACGACGGCTCCTGGCGGGGAGCGGTGGCAAGAACGGGGGAGGAGGTTGAGCCATGGTCGGTGAGATCCTGCGACCTTATCGACCTGGCCGCCTGCCGACTTGAGCAGGCGGCGCGGCCTGCGAACCGAGGTGATGCGATGCTTCACGCATCCATCAAGGCCCACGGCGCCCGCAGGCGCCGTGGATCGATCAGCCAACGCGGCAACCCGCCTGCCGATCGGCTTACTTGAACAGATCTTTGACCCGGTTGGTCCAGCTCTTGGCATTGGGCGAATGCCGGTCCGCCGATTTGCTGAGCGATTCGTCCAGCTCCTTCAGCAGCTTGCGCTGATGCTCGGTCAGCTTGACCGGCGTCTCGACGCTGATGTGGCAATACAGGTCGCCGGGGTAGCTGGAACGCACGCCTTTGATGCCCTTGCCGCGCAGGCGGAAGGTCTTGCCGTGCTGCGTGCCTTCGGGCAACTCGATCTCGGCCTTGCCGCCGAGGGTCGGTACCTCGATGCTGCTGCCGAGCGCCGCGGTGGTCAGGCCCACGGGCACGGTGCAATGCAGATCGTCGCCGTCGCGCTCGAAGATCTCATGCTGCTTGACGCGGATCTCGATGTACAGATCGCCGGCTGGGCCACCGTTGGTGCCGGGCTCGCCGTTGCCAGCCGAGCGAATGCGCATGCCTTCGTTGATGCCTGCGGGAATCTTCACCTCCAGGGTCTTGTTCTTCTTGATCTTGCCTTGGCCGTGGCAGGTCAGGCACGGCTCGGGAATGATCTTGCCGGTGCCGTGGCAATGCGGGCAGGTCTGCTGGATGCTGAAGAAGCCCTGGCGCATGCTGACCTGGCCTGCGCCATTGCAGCTCGGGCAGGTCTTGGCGCTGGTGCCGGTCTTGGCGCCGCTGCCATGGCAGGTGCCGCACTCTTCCCAGGCGGGAATGCGGATCTGCGTTTCCTTGCCATGGGCCGCTTCTTCCAGCGTGATCTCCATCGCGTAGCTGAGATCGCTGCCGCGGTAGACCTGCTGACCCCCGGGCCGGCGCGCACCACCGCCGCCCTGGCCGCCGAAGATGTCACCGAAGATGTCGCCGAAAGCTTCTGCAAAGCCACCAAAGCCTTCGCCGTTACCACCGGGGCGGAAGCCGCCGGTGTTGGGGTCGACGCCAGCGTGTCCGTATTGGTCGTAGGCCGCCCGCTTCTGTGCGTCAGACAGCATTTCATAGGCTTCTTTGGCCTCTTTGAAATGCTCCTCGGCTTTCTTCGCGTCGTCACCCTGATTGCGGTCAGGGTGGTGCTTCATGGCCAGCTTGCGGTAGGCCTTTTTGATGTCTTCCTCGGAGGCGTTTTTCGCCAGGCCGAGGACCTCGTAGTAGTCTCGCTTAGACATGTTGTGGTGTCGCTTCTGAATGCGAAATCCCCCGTGTGCCCTGAAGGGCGCCCACGGGGGAGATTTCCACAGCGGGCTGTGGGGGCGGGCCGCCGGTTACTTCTGGTCTTTCACTTCCTTGAAATCGGCATCGACGACATTGTCATCGGCCGGCTTCGCAGACGACGATGCAGCTTGCGCGCCAGCTTCGCTGCCGGCCGAATTGGCCGCAGCAGCACCGGCTGCGGCTTGTGCATCGGCATAGACCTTCTCGCCCAGCTTCTGACTCGAAGCCATCAGCGCTTCGGTCTTGGCTTCGATGACGGCCTTGTCTTCACCTTTCAGCGCTTCTTCGGCTTCCTTCAGCGAAACCTCAATCTTTTCCTTCTCGCCGGCATCGAGCTTGTCACCGTGTTCGCCGAGCGACTTCTTCACGCTGTGGATCAGCGCATCGGCCTGGTTGCGCGCCTGCACCAGCTCGAGCTTCTTCTTGTCTTCAGAAGCATTCAGCTCGGCGTCTTTCACCATCTGCTGGATCTCGGCTTCAGACAGGCCGGAGTTCGCCTTGATGGTGATCTTGTTTTCCTTGCCGGTGCCCTTGTCTTTCGCGCCGACGTGCAGGATGCCGTTCGCGTCGATGTCGAAGCTGACCTCGATCTGCGGCGTGCCACGCGGCGCGGGCGGAATGCCTTCGAGATTGAACTCGCCCAGGCTCTTGTTGCCCGAAGCCATCTCGCGCTCGCCCTGATAGACCTTGATCGTCACGGCCGGCTGGCTGTCTTCGGCGGTCGAGAAGACCTGCGCGAACTTGGTCGGGATCGTCGTGTTCTTCTTGATCATCTTCGTCATCACGCCGCCCATGGTCTCGATGCCCAGGCTCAATGGCGTCACGTCCAGCAGCAGAACGTCTTTCCGATCGCCGGCCAGCACCTGGCCTTGAATCGCAGCGCCGACGGCCACGGCCTCATCGGGGTTGACATCCTTGCGCGGGTCTTTGCCGAAGAACTCCTTGACCTTGTCCTGCACCTTGGGCATGCGGGTCATGCCGCCGACCAGGATCACGTCGTCGATCT
>CAXTCD010000284.1:0-3995 GCA_964242145.1 uncultured Rhizobacter sp. | reverse complement strand
TGACTCACCAGCGCAATGGCCGAGGCACGGTGCTGCATGTGACTGAATTCGAATGAGCTCTGCCAACGCAGGCTCTTGTTTGTTCCGGATAGATATTTAAGAGGTGAAAAATGCCCCCACCACGTGGTAAAGGCCGGTTCTCCAAGGACCGCAAACCCAAGCGCAACCAACAATCCCTGCTGTTCCGTCGCAAGCGCTTCTGCCGCTTCACGGTGACCGGCGTCGAGCAAATCGACTACAAGGACATCGACACGCTGCGCGACTTCATCGGTGAAAACGGCAAGATCACGCCGGCTCGCCTGACGGGCACGCGCGCTTTCTTCCAGCGTCAACTGACCACCTGTATCAAGCGCGCCCGCTTCCTGGCGATGCTCCCGTACAGCGACCAGCACAAGGTCTGAGGAGCGACGACATGCAAGTGATCCTTCTCGAAAAAGTGGCCAACCTCGGCAACCTCGGCGATGTCGTCAAGGTCAAAGATGGTTTCGCCCGCAACTTCCTGATCCCAACCCGCCAAGCACGCCGTGCCACGGAAGCTGCGATCAAGGAATTCGAAGCCAAGCGCGCTGAGCTCGAAAAGGCTGCCGCTGACAAGCTGGCGACCGCACGTGCCCTGGGCGACAAGATGAGCGGCCGCACGGTCCACATCACGCAAAAGGCCGGTGTGGATGGCCGTCTGTTTGGTTCGGTGACGAACCAGGACATCGCCGATGCGCTGACCCGCATCGACTTCAAGACTGTCAAGGCGCAAGTTCGCTTGCCCAATGGCCCATTGAAGACGGTCGGCGAACACATCGTGACCGTGGCGCCGCACACCGATGTGGTCATCGAGGTCAAGGTCGTGGTCGTTGGCGAAACCGACTGAGCGAGATTGACTGAAGCCTCCGGGCTTCACGACAAAAGGGTCGGCACTGCCGGCCCTTTTTCTTTTGGTATTTCGGTAAGCAGCTTTTCTTTGGGCGGCTGCGGTTATACAGAAGCCTCCTCAGTTTCATCACCGGATATGCACAGCCTTGTCCACAGTGGGGTGGCGCTTGTGCTCGTATGCTTTGCGATGGACTTGCGCACGCTGACTGCGTAACCGCTCACAGGATTCAATGATGTCGACGGTTTTCAATCTTCCGAACCAGTTGGGTGGCGTGCGTGATGACGAAGTCGCGCGGCTGCGCATCCCTCCGCATTCGATCGAGGCCGAACAAAGCGTGATCGGGGGCCTGTTGTTGGACAACAGCGCCTGGGACCGCGCGGGTGATCTGTTGCGCGACACCGACTTCTATCGTCTGGAACATCAGCTGATCTATTCGGCGATCGGCGGCCTGATCAACGGCGCCAAGCCGGCCGACGTAATCACCGTGTTCGAGCAGCTGCAAGGGCTGGGCAAGGCCGATGAATGCGGTGGCCTCGTGTACCTGAACGCGCTGGCGCAAAGCGTGCCGAGCGCGGCCAACTTGCGCCGCTACGCCGAGATCGTTCGCGAGCGCGCCGTGCTGCGCAAGCTGGTAGCGGTCAGCGATGAGATCGCCACCGACGCGTTCAATCCGCAGGGGCGGCCGGTCTCGCAGATCCTCGACGAAGCCGAAAGCAAGATCTTCAAGATTGGTGAAGAAGGTTCGCGTTCGCGGCAGGGCTTTCTCAGCATGGACACCTTGGTCGTTCAGCTGATCGATCGGGTCAATGAGCTGCACGAGAACGGCGCCGAAGAAGTGACCGGCGTGCGGACCGGCTTCTTCGACCTCGACCGCATGACCTCCGGCCTGCAGCCGGGTGACTTGATCGTGCTGGCGGCGCGCCCGTCGATGGGCAAGACCGCGTTTGCGCTGAACATCGGTGAGCACGTGGCCGTCAGCGAAGGCTTGCCGGTGGTGGTGTTCTCGATGGAAATGGGCGCAGCGCAATTGGCGCTGCGGATGGTCGGCTCGCTGGGCCGCATCGACCAGGGCCATTTGCGCACCGGTGCCTTGCGTGACGACGAATGGGGCCGGCTCTCGGAAGCGGTCGAAAAGCTCGGCAAGGTCAGCATGTTCATCGACGAGGGCTCGGCGCTGAGCCCCAGCGAGCTGCGTGCGCGTGCGCGGCGCCAAGCCCGCCAGTGCGGCCAGCTCGGCTTGATCGTTGTCGATTACCTGCAGCTGATGAGCGGCAGCGGCGGCAACGAAGAAAACCGGGCCACGGTGATCGGTGAAATCTCGCGGGGCCTGAAGTCGTTGGCGAAGGAGTTGAAGTGCCCGGTGATCGCGTTGTCGCAGCTGAACCGAAGCGTCGAAACCCGGACCGACAAGCGGCCGATGATGAGCGACTTGCGAGAGTCCGGCGCCATCGAGCAGGATGCGGACGTCATCATGTTCATCTACCGCGACGACTACTACACCAAGGAAGATAGCAAGGAGCCGGGCGTTGCCGAGATCATCATCGGCAAGCAGCGCAATGGCCCGACCGGGACTGTGAAGCTGGCCTTCCTGAAGCCGTTGACGAAGTTCGAAAACCTGGCGCCGGGCACGGTGTCTTCGGGCGACATGTACTGATCGCAAGCGGGGCGCTCAACCCATCGAGCCTCGCCCGGTCACATGCCTTCACAGGAGCTTTGAATGGGCAGCTGTCGCCGCGCGGCAGGCCGCACGTGAGCGACATGCGTCCTGCAGAGGGGCGCGGGCGGGTTCTCTAGCACGCGGGTCTCTGGCACCTTTGTTATCGATGATCGCTGCCGCATTTCGTTGCACAGTGCCTTGCCAAAAACCTTGTGCTGTGTGACGGCGACGAAGGCAGCGCAGCGTCATGCCCTTGCTCGAAGTCGAAGCAGCTGGTAAAGCAACTGGAGGCGCAGGTCGACCTCGGGCAGATCGTGTCGTTCGCTATCGACGGCACCTCGGGCACCTTGCTGCTGACCGACGAGCGCGGCGAACCCCTGACTACCGGCTGGATGTACAACGATGCGAGCTGTGTCGACGAAGCCGCTCAGGTGGCCCGCCATGCCGCGCCGACAGCGCCGCCCATGGCGCAAGCTCGCCGTTGGCGGGCCTGCTGCATTTGCAGTCGATGCAGCCGCGCGCGGCCCATGCGCTGCATCAGCCCGACTGGATTGCCGGGGGCCTGTGCGGACGCTTCGGCATCGCCGATGAAAACAATGTGCTGAAGCTGGCCTACGACATTCGCATGCAGCGCTGGCCAGATTGGTTCGATGCCCTCGGTGTGCGCCGCGAGTTGCTGCCGAAGGTGGCCCCGAAGGTGGTGCCGGCTGGCACGCCGATCGGCTTGCTCGATGCGTCGCTCGCGCGCGACTGAGGCCTGAATCCGGCGGTGCGCCTGGTCGCTGGCACCACCGATGAAGTGGCCGCGTTCATCGCGATAGGCGCCAACAAGATCGGTGATGGCGTGAAACTGGCTCAGCAAGAAAATTGTTCGACATAGCGGACATCGCCTGCATGCTTGACGCTCACGCCGGTGCCAGAAGCCGAGAGTTCGTCTGCGTTGCTGAACTGAAGGCGCAGGTGCACCTCGCCTGTGGCCACGTAGGGCACCGGGACGGGCGCGATGGGTCGTCCATCGACTTGCAGCTGCCCGCTCGACAGCTGACCGATGCAGCCATTCAGGCTACTCGACCACGCGGGTCGTTGGAGTTGCAATTCGATGTCTTGGAAATAAGCAAGGCGTGAATCAAGGCAGGGCATGTCATCAGGCAAACACACGGAGGCCGCCGAGAAGCGAACGGACAAGCACGCGGCATCCGCTGCGACGGCAGCGACTTCGGAGCCATCGAATTCAAGTGCGGCGTTCATTGGAGGCGTCGTCTTTTGAAGTCTCACGGCCGTGCTTGACACGGGCTTGCTGTGCAGGCGTTGAAGTCTCGTGGAGCGGTATTGGATATTGCGTGTCATGGCGCCGTGCAACCCATGGCGGCCCAGGCCAAGGAGAAGGTCTTCGCGCTGATCCCCAAGGCGATCAACAATCCGTTCTTCGACCAGGCGCGCGACGGGTGCATGAAGGCCGCCAAGGAGATT
>CAXTCD010000283.1:0-4075 GCA_964242145.1 uncultured Rhizobacter sp. | reverse complement strand
TGCGCTGGGCCTTGGTCGTCGCGACCTTGACCATGCGCCAGTTCTTCAGGATGTATTCGTGAATCTCGGCCTTGATCCAGTGCATGGCGTAGCTGACCAAACGCACGCCTTGTTCGGGATCGAAGCGCTTGACGGCTTTCATCAGGCCGACATTGCCCTCCTGGATCAGGTCGCCGTGCGGCAAACCGTAGCCCAGGTATTGGCGCGAGATCGAAACAACGAGGCGCAAATGCGACAACACCAACTTCCCGGCAGACTCGACATCGCCGTTTTCACGCAGGCGACGGGCGAAGCTGGTCTCTTCGTCTTGCGTCAGCAGAGGAATGCGGTTGGCTGCAGAAATGTACGCATCCAGGTTGCCCAAAGAAGGCATCAGGGACCAGGGGTCGCGAACGGTGAGTGCGGAAGCGGATGAAGTGTTCATGGAAGAGTCAGACATCGTTGGACTCCTTAAGGTTCCGTTCATATTAGCACTCGTGGTCAGAGAGTGCTGAACCCGTTGTAGCTACCCGTGTACGTAAGCAAGCACTCGTGTATTTATGCTTGCCAGTCTGAACCTCATGGCTATTGCACGATTTGATACAGCAAGATGACCATGTCGCAGAACATGGGTTTGCCAGCGTGGTCAGCGAGGGCGCGGTGGTGATTTTGGGGAAAGTCGCGGCTTGGCCTGCTTGTGAAGAGACGCCACCGGGCTCGGCAGCTCGGCTGGCGTGGTTCCGTCGGGATTGATGCGTGGTACTGGCCCCATCAGATGATCGGGACTACCCGGAGTATGGATTGCGCGTTTTTGGGCATGTGAAACTCCTTGATAACGCAAAGTCAGGCAAGCGCCGAGCGTCAATTGAAAGACCATGGAAAACGCTGTCACGGCCCCCGATCTTGCGGCGCTCTGGCACGATCCACGATCGGACAAGCTTTCAAGCCGATGTCAGAAAATGCCGCGGACTGGCTTTGTGTCGTATCTGAAGCCCGGGAATCTTGCTGCGCGACATCAGGTGAATGTCCCGTTCGCTCGAAACTCGGCCTGTCCTACAGCGCATAGGCGGTGCCTTGGCTAGCATCACGGTGATGCGTCATGCACTCCAAGGTGCCTGTGGCGATTGATTTTGTTTTTTTACCTGTGACCCACTAGACCGATGAAGTTTGTCGTCCTGATTCAACGCGATACAGCGCCCAAAGCGCTGGTATTCGATGCGCAACGCAATTTGCTGGAAGAGTTGGCGCCCGGTGACCCCGCTGTCGTTGCAATGACTGAATTTCGTTCGTCCTACCCTGTCAACGGCGTGCCCTGGGAAAGCGCACTGGCAGGCTTCAGTTCTGCGGAGCGCCAAGCCGCGCGCTGCTACAACGTCGGGTAGTTCGCTGTCGGACGTCGATATCAGACAAGGCCCAATGCGCCGAAGCCTTGGGCAATGTTTGACGAACTCCGATTGAATAACGAAGCACAGGTCGCAACGACGAGGCAGAAACTACCGGGCTTAGCGCGGCATCGGCGCAGTACAGCCCTGTACTGCGCTGTACAAGAGGCCAGGAGCTAACGAGTCGTACCTCAGGCTGCGGCGCGCTCCACTTCGGCCAGCGGCGCTGCCGCGACAATTGCCTGCAGTGCAGGTCGAGGCGTTCGCTGCTTGGCCAATGCACGCACGAAGTCGGGCTGAAAGCAGCGCTCTCCAACGCCTTCGAAAGACACCGTGACGGTTTGGCTATTGGCCGCCGTGACGGTGCCGGTTCCATAACGCTTCACACGCACGGAATCGCCTGGTGCAAAAGGGGTTGGAGCTTCCGACAAGGGGCTCGCTGAAGAGGCCACGAGCGCCCCATTGCTTGCGGTGTGTTCATCGGCTTGGTGGGTCGCCACCCGACGGCAGTTATCGCAGACCTCGCAACGTTTGAATCCGCGCTTTTCGCCCAGGTGCTGCAGCAGAATCTGCCAGCGGCATTGGCCGGTCTGCGCATAAAAAACCATCAGTTCGAGGGCTGCGCTGTCTTGCTCTCGGCGGTCGCGGTAAGCGTTGGTCAGGCTGGTCAGGGCTTCTTGCTCAGGCTCGGCACTCGCCAGCCTCAGGCCACCCCCGGGGGCCACTTCAACGACCTGTTGCCGCCTGAGCAAACTTACAGCCACTTGCAGCTTGGTGCGAGGCCGCTCCAGGCGGCGATACAAGCCGTCGATCGTCCAGCCCGCATTGCCTTCGGGCACTTCGAGCAGCGTGTTGTAAACAGCATCGAGGTCTTGCGCCGTCGGGTAGCGGCCGGCAAGAAAGAACTGCTGTACGGCCTTGTCGGAGCGAAGGTACAGCAAGGTGCACCGCGCCGGCTCACCATCGCGGCCGGCCCGGCCCGACTCCTGGTAGTAGGCATCGATGCCGGAAGGCAGTTGGTAGTGAATGACGAATCGGATGTCAGGCCGGTCGATGCCCAAGCCAAAGGCGTTCGTGGCCACCATCACGCGCGCTTCACCGCTCATGAACGCTTCTTGCGCGGCTCGCCGCTCGCCCGCACCGAGCTTGCCGTGATAGCAACGCACCGATTGACCGGCATTGCTGAGCGCTGCATGAACCGCTTGAGCGGCCTTCACGGTCGCGACATACACGATGCCGGTGCCGGCCGACTCTGCAACGAGGGACCGTACCCGTTCCATCTTTTCGTCTTCGCTGGCCAGCTGTTCGACCGCATAGTGCAGGTTCGGTCGATAGGAGGCGACGTGCACGATGCCGGCGCGCGGAATGTGCAGCTGCTCGGCGATGTCGGCTGCCACGTCATCGGTGGCGGTGGCCGTCAGTGCCAATACGGTCGGGTCGCCCAGGGATTTCAAGGCGGGTGCGATCTCCAAGAAGGCTGGGCGGAAGTCATGGCCCCATTGCGAAATGCAATGGGCTTCATCGACCACCAACAAGCCGACGCCTCTGGCCTGCAGCAACGCAATGAATTCGGCATCGGCCAGCCGCTCCGGCGTGCTGAACACGATGCGCGCGCTGCCATCGCGCAAGGCTTCATAGGCTTTGCGTGCTTGTTGGGCGTCGATGGCACTGTTCAGCTGCACAGCAGCAATGCCTCGTTCCCTTAGCTTGTCGCACTGGTCTTTCATCAGCGCAATCAGCGGCGAGACCACCAGCGTGCAGCCGGTTATCAACATGGCCGGCAATTGATAACACAGTGATTTGCCGGCGCCGGTGGGCATCAGCGCCAAGGTATTGAGGCCGCCGAGCACACGGTCGATCACGCTGCGCTGACCTTCGCGCAATTCTTTCAGACCGAAGGTGTGCTTGAGCGTGTGTTCAATGCGCCGCGTGTTCGCGGCCGACGAAGCGGAGGCAATCATCAGTCGTCCGTATCGTCGCTGTCTTCTTCGGTGACCTCATCTTCGAGCAGCAACTCTTCGGCGATGAGGGCATCGGGGTCATCGAGCGACAGCTCGTCGTCAGCAGTGATACCGTTGACTTCGATGCGGTCGGTGGAAATATCGCTGCCATCGCGCACCCGTTCTGGCACGGCCGAGCCTCGCTCGCCGGTACCGCTTGAATCGGTATCGCTGTCTTGCTGCATCGGCACGGTGCCCAGCAGACCATCACTCTCTGACGCAGTAGAAAACGCGCTTTCGCCCTGGATGTCGCTACCGCTGTCGGAACTGTCGCTGGGGCCGAGGGTTTCGGCATCTCGACCTCGCGCTTGTCGGGGGGCGGCCTGTCCGCCAAGAATGCTGCTTTGAGCCATGAGGAATGTCCTTCGTGAACGGAGATGGGGCTGGTGCCCGCCATCACAGCAGGCCGAACCAATACACGATCAACAACGCCGATGGCGCTGGGCGTGTGGCCTGCGACTCATCTCTCGATGCGTATGCAAGCCGTGCAGCTACCTTATCGAAGGGCGCGGCTCGGTGTTGTCGGCGTGGCACGCGAAGGCGTGTCGGACAGGGCCGACGTCGACTGCTGCCAGCCCCAGGACCTCATGGCAGAGATCACGTGGTTTCATTTCATTGCCCTTTGCCATGCCCTTTGCCACGCCCTTTGCTCGGTGCTTTTGCTTGTATGTTCAGTCCAGACCAGCGCGGTAGAGTTTGAACGCCGATGAGGTG
>CAXTCD010000282.1:0-4154 GCA_964242145.1 uncultured Rhizobacter sp. | reverse complement strand
AATCAGCAACTTACAAGCGCACGCTCAGGTGATGGGCGACATCCGCTGGCCGATGGAGCCACCTCTGCGGCCTACCCCGTGAACACGTACATTTCGCAGCTGCACTCAAGGCTTGACTCTCAAAATAGTGCTTTTCGGCAACGCTGCAAATTCTCCAGATATCTGATTCATTTCGAAGTCGGGAAGGTCTTTGTTTCCTACAGCCGATCAAGTGCTTTGCGCATGGTTTCAGAATGCCAAACCCCGCACGATGATCATTTCGACTGACAGCTGGGATGAACATGAAACTTCGCGGATTGCTTTTGAGTTGCCTGATTGGAGCAGTGGCCAGTGCACGGTCCATGACGCCTCTGGCAAGCATCGCCGCTGCACGCGCTTTGGGCCAGCGCACCCCCGGGCGCCTTTTTCTGTTGGACCGCCCTTTGTTCAAGTTTGGCGCCTTGGCCATGGGGGTGGGCGAACTGATGGGCGACAAGATGAAGACGGCACCGGACCGCACTGTTTTTTTAGGGCTGCTGGCACGCGTAATGAGCGCAGGCATCGCCGGTGCGGCATTGGCTCCTCGGGGCCGCGAGGAGGCTGGCGCGATCACCGCGGTAGCCACGGCTGTGCCTCTGGCCTACGCCACGTTGGCAGGGCGAAAGCGCGCCATGGCGCACATCGGGCAAACGCGAAGCGGCCTGATCGAAGACGGGTTGGTGATCGCCGCTGGCGTAGCGATCATGGCACTTGCGGTCAGGCGGCGTCAATAACGTAACGCTGTAACGCAGCGGCGGTGCGCTCAAGGAAAGCGGGCGCGAGTTTGAGGGCCAGGTTTCGCTTGGCCCCGCTTGCGCACGTCGCAAGCAAAACTCGCCTTCAGAGCGAACTCGGTGTTACCACTGTTAAAAGCAAGTCTGCAGCAAGCTCACCGACAAACACGAAGCGGCTTTAGCGCAGAGGGAGAACAAGATCAGGCTGCCGCTCAAG
Organism: uncultured Rhizobacter sp.; assembly: GCA_964242145.1. Lineage (GTDB taxonomy): Bacteria > Pseudomonadota > Gammaproteobacteria > Burkholderiales > Burkholderiaceae_C > Rhizobacter. Next base: position 3,185 of record CAXTCD010000282.1, on the reverse strand, counting down.
TCACAAGGCAAATTCATCGGCCCATGTCGCAGTGAACTTGGCATTCGACAAGATCCGCCCGATGGCCTTGCCAGCCTTCACATCAGGGCCTGGGCCAAGGTCGTCAGCCAAATCCGCCGGTCCACATCGTGTTCATCGATCGGCTCCCGCCGGCCGCCGCGTGAAGTCATCTTTGCTACTGAAGTCGAGCAAGGTCACATGGGCCTGCCTGCTTACCAATGACACCCTGCTTGCTCCACCGTCTGCGTGAGGTGGTAACGGGCGTTGGATGACACAGTCGCCCCCACGGCTACGGCAAATGCCGATATCGCGCTTCCGGTTTGCCTCGGTCACGGCTCGGCGTGGCCCGCTTGGGGGAATGTCGCGCCAACATGCTTGCGGCGTCGCTGTGGCGCTGTTCAAGGGAGTGCAGAGATGTCGCGCATGAGCATGCTGGTGCTGATCGCTTTGGCAGCGTTATGGTGGGCTGTGGGCAATCTGCGGCGGGCTCTGCCGCCGGATCTAGTGATCATTCAAGCAGGGCCGCCGGGGGGATCGTTTGACGCCCATGCGCGGCGTTATGCCGAGCATCTCAATGCGCAAGGTCTGCATGCGCAGGTGCGCAACCAGGACGACAGTCTGAAGATCATCGATCGGCTCGGCGGCACAGGCAAGGTGCAGGTCGGCTTCACCGCGCAGCGTGTGGATGGGCTGCGCCATCCCGATGTGGCATCGGCTGGTGTGGTCGAGCTGCAGCCTTTGTTTTTGTTCCTGCGCCGCGGTCTGGCCGAGCCACTTCGCTCTCCCGCTGGCCTGGCCGGGCGGCGATTGGTGATGCCGCTGGAGGGCAGCGCCACCGCACAGGCCGCGCAAGACTTGCTCGCTCGTTACGACGTGACGCGTCAAAACGCGAGCTTCGGTTTTCTGAAGATGGGCGAGGCGGCTGCCGCGTTGCAGCGGGGCGAGTACGACGCCGGCTTCTTCATGCTCGCGCCCGACAATGCACTGGTGCGTCAACTCGCCCTAGACCCGGGCCTCGTGCTTTATTCGTTCGATGACAGTGTCGGCATCGCACGTCACATCGACTATCTGAAGCCAGCGACGCTGGCCCGAGGCGCCTTCGATCTGAAGGCGGTGCTGCCACCCCGCGATGTCTCGCTGATCGGCGCCACCGTCAACGTCATCGTCCGCGAAGACATCCACCCCGCCGTGCTGTATGCGCTGTTGCAAGCGATGAGCGATGTGCACAAAGGCCAGACGCTGGTCTCCGACCCCGGCACTTATCCGCGTCAGGCGGGTACCACGCTGCCGGTGCATCCGCTGGCGCAGGCCTGGGCCAAGAATGGCACGCCCTGGCTCTTCACCCATCTGCCGCCCGATGTGGCCGGTGTCGTCGACGCTTATTGGGGGCCCGTGCTGGTGCTGCTGGGCATGGTGTCGGCCTTCGGCAGCCTGCAATCGCTGAACGGCTTCATCAATGGTGCGGTGCTGGCCCTCGTGCTGCGTTGGCTGGTCTGGTGGCAGCGGCGGGTGCAGCGCGGCGTGCACCCGGGCCGCGTCAGCCGTTTGCTGTTTCGCCTGCTGGCGCCGGTGGTTGTGCAGCAAGACGCGGGGCTCAGCGCGCGTGATCGGCTGGAGCACTTGCGCCCTCACATGGCAGGCTGACCGATGACTGCTGACTGTTGATTGATTAACGGGGTGATACATCGCGAGCAGACGCAAGGCACCACGGTGTCGGCGTCTGAGGTCGGTGAGAACAAAACGCCGCGCGCCGATGCGCGCTCTCGAATCAACAAGCTGCGATCAACAGGCCGCGAACGCACGCGCCACTGGTTTCAGATGCGGTGTCGGCTTTGACTGAACCCGATCCGTCAGCCAGACTTCTTATCTCTGCTTTTCTGAAGACGGTGCCGGAAGACTTGCTTGATATTTGAGCCCTGCCGATGAAGGCAGAGCCACGCGCTGGCAAGCAAGGTCAGCAAGCCAGGCAAGCGGGCGATCGCCCCAAAGACCATCTGACGGATCACGACGAACACGCTCACCACGCCCGCCATCAACGCGAGCCGGTCGCCCAGCGTCGGCAGTTGCTCGAGGGCGCGCAAAGTCACGGCGGTGGCCTCGGTCACGCCGATGGCTGCGCCAAAGCCGCTCGACAGCACCATCACGAAGTAGACGCGCGCCAATCCCATCAGAAAGGGCAAAGCGCTGCTGCGCGCCGTCGACTGCCGATCGGTCAGCGCGGCCAGCACGCTGTCGGCCACATAAGCCGAGGCATAGACGGCCAGTGCCAAGGCGACGGCATGCGGCGCCGATAACGCCCAGCGCGCGGGCAGGGCTTCCAGCAACACGTACATCACGACAAAGGTCGGCGCCGCGCGCATCAGCGCCACGGCGAGGCCGGCCCCGCGCGCGCAGGTGCTGCGCAGGCCGCATACGAATTGGCCGCCGATGCCGGGCGGTGCCGGAGGCAGGCGCAGCGCGCCCAGCACCAGGCCGACGGGCAAGCCGATGGCGAAGGCATTGCCGGCCAGCGACAAATTCACTCCGAGCGCATGGCCGAAATCCCACGCGAAGCCGGGCAGCGTTTGCAGCAGCGCCTCGTTCATGGCGCGACCTCGCCCCATCGCGTTGAACAGCATTGCATCCATCGCTGCGCCACGCCCAGGCCCGCCACGACACATGAGACCAGCGTCATGTAGAACACGAGCAGCAGCCCGAACGTGGTCGCCGATTCGCTGGAGAACGAGGCGATGTCGGTCTGCGCGGCCAGCAACTCCGGCACACCGATCAGCGAGGCCACAGGGCTGCCGCGTGTCGCATTGACGGCGAAAGCTGCAATCTGTGCATGTGCGCGCATCGCGGCATCTCGCAGACGGGCCGGCCGGCCGTCGGCAAGCAAGCCCGCGCGGGCCTCGGCGACCGCCTGGCCAGCGTTGCTGCCGTTGAACAGACCCAGCACGCAGACCGCGGCCAGCCAGGCCATCGCCGGCGTGCTGAGACCTGCGCTGCTGAGCAGCACGCCAGCGCCCGACATCAGCATCACCATCGGTGTCGATTGCATGACCACCAGCAGCGCATGCGCCGGCCAGCGCACCAGACGGGATTGCGCGGCAAGGCCGGCGCCAAAGGCCAACGCGAGCACAAGGGTTGCGAGCACCGCGCCCAAGGACAGCGCCTGCAGCGCCATTGCCGCCAAGTACCCCAGC
>CAXTCD010000281.1:0-4165 GCA_964242145.1 uncultured Rhizobacter sp. | reverse complement strand
TGGTCGTCGGCAACCCGGCCAACACCAACGCCTACATCGCGATGAAGAGCGCGCCGGATCTGCCGCGCAAGAACTTCACCGCCATGCTGCGCCTGGACCACAACCGCGCGCTGAGCCAGATCGCCGCCAAGACGGGCAAGCCCGTCGCCGGCATCGAGAAGCTCGCCGTCTGGGGCAACCATTCGCCAACGATGTACGCCGACTACCGCTTTGCGACGATTGACGGCCAGTCGGTCAAAGCGCTCATCAACGACGAAGTCTGGAACAAAGACACCTTCCTGCCCACCGTCGGCAAGCGCGGCGCAGCGATCATCGCGGCGCGTGGCGTGTCGTCGGCCGCCTCGGCCGCCAATGCCGCCATCGACCACGTGCGTGACTGGGCACTGGGCACCGGCAGCAAGTGGGTCACGATGGGCGTGGCCTCGAACGGCGAATACGGCATTCCGAAGGACGTGATCTTCGGCTTCCCGGTGACCACCGTCGGTGGCGAATACAAGATTGTCGAAGGCCTCGCGATCGATGCCTTCAGCCAGGAGCGCATCAACCTCACGCTGCAAGAACTGCTGGAAGAGCAAGACGGCGTCAAACACCTGCTGTAAAACGGCCCGGCGCTGCGGCGCCGAAACACCGGGCCGGCACGCACTGCTGGCCTTTTTTTCGACCTGCCCCGCCCGCCCCACCATGACTCATTCCAAGGTGCATCCCCGGCAAGCGTTGTTCGACGCGTCGGAGCGTGCGCCTGCCCTTCCGGTCTGTGATCACTATGCCGGCGTGCAAGCGCGGATGCACAAGAGCTTGCAGTTGCAGGCCGACCTGGGGCCGGTGTTCGACGTCACTCTCGATGCTGAAGACGGCGCGCCCGTGGGCGGTGAAGCCGAACATGCCCATTTGATCGCCGAGATGGTGGTGTCTCCACTCAATCGCTTCGGCCGGGTCGGCGCGCGCATCCACCCCTACGACCACCCCGCGTTCGAATCCGACGTCGACACCCTCGTCAAGCGCGCCGGCAGCCGCCTGGCCTATCTGATGGTGCCGAAGCTTGCGGATGCAGCGCAGGCGCAACGCGCCATCGGCGCGATCGACCGCGCACTGCTCGAGCACGGGCATGGGCAAGGCCGCGCCCGGCGCCTGCCGATCCATCTGCTGATTGAAACCCATGGCGCGCTGCGCGACGTGCAGCGCATGGCCGCCCATGCGCGTGTCGAATCTCTGTCGTTCGGGCTGATGGATTTCGTCTCGGCGCATCGCGGCGCGATTCCGTTGGCCGGCATGAGCGCAACCGGCCAGTTCGAGCATCCGCTGGTGCTGCGGGCCAAGCTCGACATCGCCGCGGCTTGCCACACCTACCGCAAGACGCCATCGCACTGTGTGGTCACCGAATTCCGCAAGCCCGATCTGCTCAGGCGAGCCGCGCACAAGGCAGCGCGCGAACTCGGCTATCTGCGCATGTGGAGCATCCACCCGGATCAGATCCGCCCGATCGTCGACGCCTTCGCACCAACCGCCGCCGAGACCGATCAGGCGATCGAGATCCTGATCGCAGCGCAGGCCGCCGACTGGGCGCCCATCAGCTACCGCGACACCCTGCATGACCGCGCCAGCTACCGCTACTTCTGGCATGTGCTCGAACGCGCCGTGCAAACCGGGCAGGCGCTGCCGGTGGAAATTCACCAGGCATTCTTCAGCGAGGCCACGCCATGACGATCGCCGTTCTGCCGCGCCTCGGTCGGCTTGCCCAGGCACCTGCGTGGGTCGCGGCCGCTTCTGTTGCGTACCGGCTCAACAAGTTCCGCGCAGTTGTCGAGCAAATGTTTCTAACCGGACAACGGCATGCCATCACTTTCGGGTCACACACAAGCGCGCAGACCGGCCTCGCAGGCGCGTTGATGGCCGATTGGAAGCGCATGACCACCGAGGTGTTCGCCGCCGCGGCGTGGTTCGTCAAGCCCGCCATCGCAGCCCCGATCGTGCGAGCCTCCACGCCACGCCTGCAAATTGTTTCAAAGACGGAATCTGTGGCTCGGACGCCAATGAAGCGCCCCCTCACAATCCGGGCTTCTTTAATTTTCCGGAGTGATCCCATGATCCGCACAGCCGCATTCGCAGTCGCCGTGGCGCTTTTCAGCGCTTCCGCTTTCGCGCAACAAGCCGCGCCCGCTGCCAAGCCCGCGCTGAAGCCCTTGATCAAAAAAGGCAAGGCCACGGCACCTGCAGAAAAGCCGCTGGCACCTGCCGATCAAACCCAACTCGATGCGGCCGAGCGCACGCTTTACGGCCCTTACCAATGTGATTTCAACCAGACCATCGACGTCAGCATCAACCCGAAAACACCCGGCTATGTCGACGTGGCCTTTGCCAAGAAGGTCTACACGATGAAGCCGGTGCTGTCGTCCACCGGCGCTTTGCGCTTGGAAGACGTCAAAGGCGTGACCTTGCTGCTGCAGATCGCCAACAAGTCGATGCTGATGGACACCAAGGCCGGCCGCCGCCTGGTCGATGCCTGCGTGCATGAAAAGCAACGTGCCTCGGCCGCCGCCATTGAAGCGGCCGCCGCTGGCAAGTAAGCACCACAAGCTTCACCCGAGCTTCGTCCACCTCCGTCCACCCTTCGATCACGCAGGCGATCCGGATCATGACCACAGGCCGCCACCTTCCACGCACGCTGCCTGGCTTCAGCGCCGGGAGGCGCGTGCAACGGCGGCCGATCACGGCCTTGCAGTGGCCTGCGGCCGGCCAGCCACCCTGAAATCCTTCTGTCGATCAGGGCCCTGCCCGCCGCGGTCGCACGCTCTTTGTTCCCTGGGTCTTATCCCGCTTTGCTTCACTCGGAGAGAAATACATGCTTCAAGCCTATCGCCAACACGTTGCAGAACGCGCCATGCTCGGCATCCCGCCGCTGCCGCTGTCTGCCCAGCAGACCAGTGAACTGATTGATCTGCTGAAGGCGCCGCCAGCCGGCGAAGGCGCCAACCTGGTCTACCTGCTGACGCACCGCGTGCCAGCCGGTGTGGACGATGCAGCCAAGGTCAAGGCCTCTTACCTCGCCGCCGTTGCCCACGGCACCGAGACCAATGCGCTGATATCGCGCGAGCTGGCCACCGAACTGCTCGGCACCATGCTGGGCGGCTACAACATCAGCCCGCTGATCGATCTGCTCGATGACGCGACCGTCGGCGCCGTCGCCGCCAAGGGCCTGAAGAGCACGCTGCTGATGTTCGACCAGTTCCATGACGTGAAGGACAAGGCCGACAAAGGCAACGCCAATGCGAAATCGGTGATCCAGAGCTGGGCCGATGCCGAATGGTTCACCTCGCGCCCCGAAGTGCCGACCAGCATCATTGTCAGCATCTTCAAGGTGACCGGCGAAACCAACACCGATGACCTGTCGCCCGCCCCCGATGCCTGGAGCCGCCCCGACATTCCGCTGCATGCACTGGCCATGCTGAAGAACAAGCGTGACGGCCAGCCTTTAGAAGCAGCGCCTGAAGACGACGGCAAGCGCGGCCCGATCAAGTTCATCGAAGACCTGCGTGCCCGGGGCAACTTGGTGGCTTATGTCGGCGATGTCGTCGGCACCGGCTCTTCCCGCAAGTCAGCCACCAACAGCGTGCTGTGGTTCACCGGCGAAGACATTCCGTTCATTCCCAACAAGCGCTTCGGCGGCGTCTGCCTGGGCAGCAAGATCGCCCCGATCTTCTACAACACGATGGAAGACGCCGGCGCCCTGCCGATCGAGCTCGATGTCAGCCAGATGAACATGGGCGATGTCGTCGAGCTGCGTCCCTACGAAGGCAAAGCCTTCAAGAACGGCCAGCTGATTGCCGAATTCAAGGTCAAGAGCGATGTGCTGTTCGACGAAGTGCGCGCCGGTGGCCGCATTCCGCTGATCATCGGCCGCGGCCTGACCTCCAAGGCCCGCGAAGCACTCGGCCTGCCGCCCAGCACCCTGTTCCGCCTGCCGCTGAACCCGGCCGACACGAAGAAGGGCTTCTCGCTCGCACAGAAGATGGTCGGCAAAGCTTGCGGCCTGCCCGTCGTCAACGGCGAACAAGTCGGCGTGCGCCCCGGCACCTATTGCGAACCGCGCATGACCAGCGTCGGCTCGCAAGACACCACCGGCCCGATGACCCGCGACGAGCTGAAAGACCTGGCCTGCCTGGGCTTC
>CAXTCD010000280.1:0-4189 GCA_964242145.1 uncultured Rhizobacter sp. | reverse complement strand
GTGGCGAGGCCTGGGTTCAGAACGCGACGCTGACGGTCGATGCCCAGGCGGGGTGACGGGCGCGGTCAGCCATGACCGCGGGTGCATCGCCGTGGATCAGGCCATCACGTGCCACGCGGAATTGCCAATCGTCAATGACATAACTGACGCCGACCATGGCATCGGAACTCGCCGCAATCCGCGCATCGGGCCCGGTAGGCCGGCCGTAGTGTTCGGTGCCGAGGTGGGCGAAGAGGCGCCAGTTGGCATCAAGCGCAATGCTTCCATTCAGTTCGGCATACAGGCTCCAGCCGGTGCCGACGAAATAGTTCTTGGCATACCACATGCGCGCCGACCAAGTGGGTGCCAGCAGGCCCACCATCCATTCATGGAAGTCTTTTCGCGTCGTGCCACCGCCGTAATGCATGCGGTGGACACCGAGATCCCAGCCCCAGCCGGCATCCAGTGCCTTCAGTGCATCGAAGGCGTTCAGCCGGCCGCTCCAACCGAGTTGGGTGTCGGAATACGCCATACCGGCATCACGGGTGCGCCAAACACCGGACAGGCCAGCGTAGGCGCCTTCCGTCAACTCATACGGTGAATCGACCATCACGCTTGCACGCATCACCGGGCCGACATCGCGTGTGCCCGAGCCGTGATAGCGCGCCTGGCTGCTCAGGCTCAGCGAGCCGGCAAACTGGGCTTGTACGGAAGACGCGCAGGCGAACGCCGCCGCGCCGAACAGAGTTCGGCGAAGCCATCGAGGTGCATCACGCCTCAAGGCGCGGCAAACAACAACCGAACCCAAAGTGCTATGGCCTCGTCGTCAATGTGTTGGCGGCGACCACGGCACGGCAACCTGAAGACTTGCCGGTTTGCGCCGCACCGGTGGCCGCAAGCATCAGCGATGAACACGCATCGATGCCACCACCAGGCAGGCGAACGAGCCGTGTTGAAGATTCATTGGACTCGGCACTGTCAATATGGGCCTGCGTCAGCACGGCCAGCAAGCCCGACACCTGAGCGGCGGCGAAGGACGATCCCGATACCAGCCGCCATGAGCCGCCAGGCGCGGTCGCGGGGATGTCGCGGGCCGGCGCCGTCCACGCCGAAGGAAGCGCTGCAAACGGCGCTTCACCCACGGCGATCACGCCCGGGTGCGCAGCCGGGAAGCCCCCATCGGCCACACGTGCATCGACGGCTGCCACGACCTGCTGACGGCGCGACAACGCAACATCGATCAACCGACCGAGCAACAGATCGTTCGGGCCCGACAAGCTCATGTTGATGATTTCTGCGCGGCGCTCGATCGCGAAATTCAACGCTCGGGCGAGGCTTAAAGAGTTGCAACGGGTTTGCTGGGAATTGATTTCCCAACAGGCGCGCAAAGCCAGCAGCCGGGCTTCGGGCGCGATGCCGACGATCCCGATGCCGTTGTCGGCGCGTGCCGCAATGAGGCCGGCGACGGCGCTGCCATGGAATTCATTGGCGTATGACTGGCCGTCAACGAAGTTTTCTTTGGCTTCAACAGCTTTGGCAAGATCGGGATGGGTGGCGTCCACACCGCTGTCGACCAAGGCCACGCGCACCTGATGGCCGGTGGCCACCGCATGCAGGTCATCGAGGTGCCAGGGGGCGGCCGATGGCTGCAACGCATACAGCGGATCGGTATGGCCTTGCGCTTCGAACTCATTCATCGGCTGCGCCCAAAGCACTTCGCGATGAGCCTGCAGCGCGTTGATGCTGTCATTGACGCCGGCCCCAGGCGGCAGCGACAACACGACGCAATCGATGCCCAGCGGCAACATCGGCCACTGTGTCACGATGCTGAACCCATGTGCGGAGGCGATGCGCTTGCTGATACGAGCCCGCGAACGTGCGCCGACAGCGTCGTCATAGCCTGAGGCGCCATAGCCACCATCGACGCGGGCGTGGGCGACCGGGAGGCGCAACATCGCGAGCACCTGACGTGCAGCCGCCGGGTTAGGCGTCGTTGATTCACCTGCTGCTGTGGCGACGCCGCTGGCTGCTGCTGCTGATGATGATGATGATGATGATGGCAAGGCCGGCGTGTCAGCCTGGTTCGGTAATTCGGTTGATGAAGGTTCAGAAACCGCGCTTGCCGCCGGAGCCTCAGGCGAGGCGGCCTGGGCCCACGCGCAGCTTCCTGTGGTACCCAGCGTCCATGCCGCGGTCAGCGCGCACAGCCACGCCGCCGCTGAAAGGCGAAGTCGGCGCGCAGGGGCGGGCGTGAACGTTGTGCGGCTTGAAACAATCATGGCGAAGGTGCACTTTCCAGTGCTTCAACAAGGGCAACTGCGGGATCTTTGCGCAGCTTGTCCAGCGAAGCAGCATAGCGGTTGCGAGGCAGGCGAACGACGTAAGCGTCGGTGACAGTTGGCCCGTCGACGAGGCGCGCACCGCTCTCATTCAAGCTGTGTCGGATTTGCGCTTCGGTGGCTTCGGGGCGGAAGCGCACGACAGCGGTAGCCGCCTCCGTGGCCGGTGAAGCGAGGGCCTGATAGTCCCCTGCCAGTTTGGGCGTCGAGAACTGCATCTGCACGATCACGATCAAAAGGCCGGCCGACAACATCGCCGGCACGGCCCAGGCGCGGCCCAGCGCAGCACCTGGGACCCACTGCCAAGGCGATGAACGGCCTCGGCCGGCCGAAGGCTTCAGCGCGGTGTGGTGGCGTGCGCGGGCTGGGCGAGGTGCGGCTTCCTGGGGCGTCGGCACCGCAGTGGCATCGATGCGAAGCCGCATTTTTTGCCAGCTGTCATTGACGTCGAGTGGCGGGCTTTGTTGCGGCTGCATCCATTGCAGCTGGCGCTCGACTTCGAGCTCGCCGCTGCAATCTGGGCAGTTCTGCAGGTGCTCATCGACCTGATTGCGCTCGCTGTCTTCCAGCTTGCCCGTGACGTACCACGGCAGCAGGATCTGCACTGTGGCATGCACATCGGGTTCGAGGTGAACGATCCGGCCGCTCATGTGAATTCCCCTGTCCGTGGCGATGCGGCAACGCCGACATCTTTCACGATTGGTTGCAATAAGTTTTTGTTCATAACCAATCTCCCAACTGCCCAGCGAGCGCGGCTTTCAAGCGGCGGCGGGCGTGAAACATCCGCGTTTTGACGGTATCGGTCGGGCACTGCACGAGTTGCGCGATTTCGGGATACGTAAAGCCGTGGAAGTACGTCAGCTCCACCGCAGCTCTCTGGTCCACGGGCAGCTTGCGCAAAGCTTCGTCGATCGCGGTGCGAGCCTGCGACTGGCTCATGCGTGACTCGGGCTGTTCGCTGACGTCGACGACCGATTCGTCTTCATCCAGCTCGGACATCGGCTCGTCATGGCGCGACAAGGCTTTCAGCGCCTTTCGATAAGCGATCGCGAAGATCCAGGTCGAAACCTTGCTCTCGCCGTTGTATCGCTCTGCCTGATTCCAGACCACATAGAGCGTGTCGTTCAATACCTCTTCGACCAGATGCTCGGGCCGCAGCATGCGGTATAGGAAACGGCAAAGGCGAGGGTGGTAACGGCGATAAAGCGCCTCGAAGGCAGCGGAATCTTTCTCGCACACACGCTGCACGAGGCGGCGGTCTTCGACATCGTCCTTTGCACTAACGGACATTGCCGACGATCTGCTCGGAAATGGTGGGGCAGGGGTGGGAATCACGGCGGGCACTTGGTTGTCTCTACGGTAGATACCGGGTGGGGCTCAAACGGTTCAAATGTAAGTTCTGGTCGCTTGTGAATATCACATGCTCCGCGTGACATTTGAAATCGATCTCGTGAAGGCGCGCCATGCAGGGCGAATCGCTGCATTGCCTTTACGCAAAAGACTTCAGTCGATTCGGGCGGCCGCGATGGCGGCGAAATCGCCAAGCGTCTGACGAAGCAGCGTCGGCTCGATTGGTGTCAACGGTTCGCATTTTTCGGTGGTGCCGAAAAGCTTGGCCGTAAAACCTTCAAAGATTTGTTTCGAGCCCATTTCCGCATTTGATGATGCTCATCAAGCGCTTGGCTCAATTCCAGACGATTCGGGCGTGGACTTTTTGAGAGCTTTTAGCAGTCTTAGGACTTACGCAGACCATTATTTTCGATAATGGTGGCGGGATTTCCAACATGAGCCAAGTTCAATAGTCGCCCTTGCGAAGTTCATTAAGCAGCTACCGGTATCCGCTACCTGGGCCACGGCGCGGCGATGAGCAA
>CAXTCD010000279.1:0-4400 GCA_964242145.1 uncultured Rhizobacter sp. | reverse complement strand
GCGTAGCGAGTTCTGCGCGACCCTGCCCACTCCGAGCACCGCAACGCAGTCCGGCATTGCCGGACCGACCCCTCCGGGTCGCCTTTTGTGTGCGCCTCACTTTGCTTCGCAAAATGAGCGCACCCGCCTTCGGAACTTTGCTTACTTTCTTTTGGCGAAGCAAAAGAAAGTGAGGCGGCCGTCGGGACGCAATCCCGACCTCCACCCACACGCAAACAAAAATCAACCACCACTCACCCTCACTCCTCCAATAAACACATCCACCAAATTCCGCTCATCCCCCAAGCTCATCCAAGCAAACACCCGCTCATGCAGTTCAAGCGCAACCGCCATCCGCCGCTGCGCCACAACCCCCACCGCCCACTCCCAAACACAAACATCCCCGACACCCCCTACCTCCAGCGACCCGATCTCATGCCCGAGCGACAAGGCCTCGGCCGCGCCGCGCGTCGCCGCATGCAAGGCCTTCCACGCGGTCAGCCGCTCGCCCGCCATCGCCTGCACTTTGTAGGCATCGGCCAGCGTGCGCAGGATCGACAGGCTGGTGCCGCCGCCGACATCGCTGCCGATGCTGACGGCCGCGCCGGCGGCTTCGGCGGCGCGCCAGCCGAACAGGCCGCTGCCGAGAAACAGGTTCGACGACGGGCTGTGGGCTATCTGCGCGCCGCTGTCGCGGATCGCGGCGCGGTCGGTGTCGTCGAGCCAGATGCCGTGGGCCAATACGCTGCGCGGCGTCAGCAGGCCCGCGTTGGCATACACATCGAGATAACTCCTCGCCTGAGGGAATAGCTGCTGAACCCAGCGCACCTCGTCGCGGTTCTCGGCCACGTGCGTCTGCATGTAGAGGCCGTCATAGGCCGCGCACAGCGCGCCGGCCATCGCCAGTTGGGCTGGCGTGCTGGTCGGCGCGAAGCGCACCGTCACGGCATAACTCAGCCGATCCACGCCGTGCCAGCGCTCGACCAGGTCGACGCAATCGCGCTCGGCCTGGGCGACGTCGTCGCACAAGGCCGGCGGCGCGTGCCGGTCCATCAGCACCTTGCCGGCGATCAGGCGCATGCGGCGGGACTGGGCCGCAGCGAACAGCGCATCGCAGCTGAGCTTGTGGACGGTCGGGAACACGACCGCGCTGGTCGTGCCGTGGGCCAGCAAGGCGTCGAGGAAGCGCGCGGCGCCGGCCTGCGCCTCGGCCTCATCGGCATAGCGCTGCTCGGCCGGGAAGGTGTAGGTGTCGAGCCAGTCGAGCAGCGCGCTGCCGTAACTGGCGATCACCTCGAGCTGCGGGCTGTGCACATGGGTGTCGATGAAGCCGGGCAGGATCAGCCGGCCGCGGTGATCGTGCAGCTGCCAACTGGCATCGGGGGTTTGATGGCCGGGCTGCGCGCCCGCAATCACGCCCTGGTCGATCAGCAGCCAGTGGTCGGGCCGAAAGCGCACGGCGCTGGACTCGATCGCACCCCATTCGGGCATGCCGGTGAAATCGAGCAGGTCGCCGCGCAGCGCGATGCGGGTCGGGTGAGGCATGGGCGTTTCAGTGCAAGCGACGTACCTGCGCCGCGCTCAGCGGCATGCCGCGTGCTTGATCGCTCGGGCACATCATGTTGTTGAAAACGGCTCGCTGTGTCATAAGTCTTTCATCGGCAGATTGGTCCATCGTAGCCACCCCGTGGCCGCAGGTCTGCCTTGCAACCCATTGTCCCTGCCATGACCTCTCAGCCCATCCGCTTCCATCACCGCGGTGCCATCGTCGAAGTGCAAGGCGCCCACCCGACGCGGTCGGTGCTCGACTGGCTGCGCGAAGACGCCCGCTGCAGCGGCACCAAGGAAGGTTGCAACGAAGGCGATTGCGGTGCCTGCACCGTGGTGGTCGGCGAGCTGCCGTCGGGGGCCGAGGGCGATGACGCGCCGGTGCGCGGGCTGAGCCTGAAGGCGGTCAATGCCTGCCTGATGTTCTTGCCGACCTTGAACGGCAAGGCCTTGTTCACCGTCGAAGACCTGAAGCGCGGCCAGGCCTTGCACCCGGTTCAGCAAGCGATGGTCGATTGCCATGGTTCGCAGTGCGGCTTCTGCACGCCGGGCTTCGTGATGTCGCTGTGGTCGAGCTATGAGCGCCATCAGGCTTGCGGACAGCGGCCGAGCCGGCAAGCGCTGGCCGATGAGCTGTCGGGCAACCTGTGCCGCTGCACCGGCTATCGACCGATCCTCGATGCCGGCCAGCGCATGTTTGACCTGCCAACGGTCACGCTCGATACCGCGCCGGTGATCGACGCGCTGCAGCGCTTGAAGCAGGAGGTCGGCTTCCACTACGCTGCCCCCCACCCGCAGCAGCGTGAGGCCGATGGCTCGGCGCGGCTCGATCACTTCCATGCGCCGCGCACGCTCGATGAGCTGGCTGCGCTGCGCGAACACAAGCCGCAGGCGCGCTTGCTGGCCGGCGCCACCGACATCGGCCTGTGGGTCACGAAGCAGTTCCGCGACCTGGGCGAGATCATTCATCTGGGCGCGGTCGATGAACTGAAGCGCATCGAGGTCGTGGACGGTGCGCTGCACATCGGCGCCGGTGCGTCGCTGGAGTCGGCGTGGCGTGCCTTGGCCTCTCACTTCGACGGGCTGACCGAGGTGTGGCTGCGCTTTGCGTCCTTGCCGATCCGGTGGGCCGGCACGATGGGCGGCAACGTGGCCAATGGCTCGCCGATCGGCGATTCGGCGCCGGTGCTGATGGCGCTGGATGCGCGGGTCGAGCTGCGCCGAGGCACCACGATCCGCCGCATTCCATTGAACGCGTTCTACCTCGGCTATATGAAGAACCAACTGCAGCCTGGCGAATTCGTGCAGGCGCTGATCGTGCCCCTGCCGGTCGCGGCCGCGGTCACGGCCGCGCAGGCCCGCGTGCTGAGGGTCTACAAGATCAGCAAGCGTTTCGACAGCGACATCTCCGCCGTTTGCGCTGCGCTGTCGCTGCGCCTGAGTGGTGACACAGTCAGCGACGTGCGCCTCGTCTTTGGCGGCATGGCCGCGACAGTGCAGCGCGCCGCGCAGGCCGAAGCGGCTGTCATCGGCCAGCCATGGACGCAGCCCACCGTCGATGCCGCCCGCGCTGCGATGGCGCAAGACTTCCAGCCCTTGTCTGACATGCGGGCCAGCGCGGCTTATCGCTTGCAGGTTGCACAGAACCTGTTGCAGCGCTTCTGGCTCGAAACCCGGCACCACGACCCGTTGCCGCCGCAAGCCACCAGCGTCTGGAGCGTGATGCCGCATGCGGCCGCGCAAGGAGCTTGAGATGAACAAGCCACGCGAACCATTTTTGCTTCAACCCATCGAGGCCTATGGCAATCACCTGAAGAACACCGCGCTGCGCATCGATGCCGATGCCGAGGCGCAGCAGGCCTTGCGCGAAGGCGAGTGCGTGGGCCGGCGCGTGGGCATCAGCCGGCCCCATGAGTCGGCCCATCTGCATGTGGCCGGTGAGGCGGCTTACATCGATGACCAGCCCGAACTGGCCGGTACCTTGCACGCCGCGCTCGGCCTGTCGCCAGTGGCGAATGGCCGTGTCACGGGCCTGGCGATCGAGCGCATCCGCCAGCTGCCAGGCGTAGTCGCGGTGCTGACGGCGGCCGACATTCCCGGTGTCAACGACTGCGGCTCGATCGTTCATGACGAGCCGATCCTGGCGGAGCTGACGAAGGACGCCGATGGCCGATGGGCCGGCGAGTTGCGCTATGTCGGGCAGCCGGTGTTCGCGGTGATCGCGCAAACGCGTGACGCTGCGCGCCGCGCTGCCGCGCAGGCCCGCAGCGTGCTGAGCGTCGAGGCGCAGGCGCCGATCCTGACGCCGCAGCAGGCCCACGCCGAGGGTCGCTATGTGCTGCCGCCGATGCACCTGGCGCGCGCCTCGAGCGCAGGCGGCGCGGCAGCGGCGATTGCCGCGGCGCCACGGCGCTTGACGGGGCACTTTGAGGTCGGCGGGCAGGAGCAGTTCTACCTCGAAGGCCAGATCAGCTACGCGATTCCGAAAGAAGACCGCGGCATGCTGGTGCATTGCTCGACGCAGCACCCGAGCGAGATGCAGCACCTGGTCGCGCATGCGCTGGGTTTGCAGGCGCATCACGTGCAGGTCGAATGCCGGCGCATGGGGGGCGGATTTGGCGGCAAGGAGTCGCAGTCGGCACCGTTTGCCTGCATTGCGGCGGTGGCGGCGCGGCAGCTGAACCGGCCGGTCAAGCTGCGGCTGGACCGCGATGACGACTTTTTGATCACCGGGCGGCGCCATTGTTTCTGGTACGAGTACGAAGCCGGTTATGACGACGAGGGCCGCGTGCTGGGCGCCGAGATCACGATGGTTTCTCGCGCCGGCCATTCGGCCGACCTGTCGGGCCCGGTGATGACCCGCGCGCTGTGCC
>CAXTCD010000278.1:0-4414 GCA_964242145.1 uncultured Rhizobacter sp. | reverse complement strand
AGCGTGATCGCCACCGCGCCGCAGCGGCGCCTGGCCATCAAGACCTTCGTGCGCACCGAGTCGAGCGGCATCATCCGCGAAGCGGCGCTGCGTGAGCTGAAGCGCGGCGGCCAGGTTTACTTCCTGCACAACGAGGTCGAGACGATCGAGAACCGGCGTCAGAAGCTGCAGGAGCTGCTGCCCGAGGCGCGCATTGCCGTCGCTCACGGCCAGATGCCCGAGCGCGAGCTGGAACGCGTGATGCGCGACTTCGTGGCCCAGCGCCACAACATCTTGTTGTGCTCGACCATCATCGAGACCGGCATCGACGTGCCGAGTGCCAACACCATCGTGATGAGCCGCGCCGACAAGTTCGGCCTGGCGCAGTTGCACCAGCTGCGCGGCCGCGTCGGCCGCTCTCACCATCAGGCCTACGCTTACCTGCTGGTGCCCGATGTCGAAGGGCTGACCAAGCAGGCGGCGCAGCGGCTCGACGCCATCCAGAACATGGAAGAGCTAGGCTCGGGCTTCTACCTCGCAATGCACGACCTGGAGATCCGCGGTGCCGGTGAGGTGCTGGGCGAGAACCAGAGCGGCAACATGATGGAAGTCGGCTTCCAGCTCTACAACGACATGCTCAGCGAAGCCGTCCGCTCACTGAAGGCCGGCCGCGAACCCGATCTGCTGAGCCCCCTGTCGGCCACCACCGAGATCAACCTGCATGCGCCCGCGCTGTTGCCCAACGAGTATTGCGGCGACGTGCACACCCGCCTGAGCCTCTACAAGCGGCTGGCCACGGCCGACAAGCCGGAGCAGATCGACACCTTGCTGGAAGAAATCACCGACCGCTTCGGCAAGCTGCCACCGCAAGGCCAGACTTTGTTCGATGTGCACCGTCTGCGCGTCTTGGCCAAGCCGTATGGCGTGGTGAAGATCGACGCGGCGCCGCAATTGATGGTGATCAGCTTCCGGCCGAACGCACCGGTCGATGCGATGCGCATCATCGAACTGGTGCAGAAGAACCGCCACATCAAGCTGGCCGGCAACGACAAGCTGCGCATCGAACGTGAAACCAAGGAGCCAATCGACCGCGCGCAGTTGATCCGTGATGTGCTGCGCTCGCTGGGAACGCCGTCGCAGCCCGCTTGAATCGGCAGGCCGGCGAGGTGAATCCAGCGGCGCTCACCGAGCGGCAACCGTTGATCTGAAGCTCGGCGGCCTTCACCGGAGCTAAGGTCTCTTCTGTCTTCTAGCGCCGCGAGCCTGCGCCGGCGTTGCTGATCGATGATCGACCGCTGGCCTCACCAGCACGCCCGACGATTTCGAATCGCTGAGCGCCAATTCCAAGACGCCCCTCGCAAAACGGCAGCGGGCCTGGGTCACTCTTCCATGCGGAAGAGCAGTTGAACCGAATGTTCCCGGGCTTCACGCACCGGCTCATAACGCCATTGCTTGACGGCCTCGATCACATGCGACTCCAAAGTCTTGATCGGGCAAGACTGAATCACAACGTTGGAGACCGAACCATCGGTGTTGACGGTGAAGTCGACAATGACCTCGGCGTTCGACTTCATGCGACGCCGAACGGAATCGGGCATAAAAGGCTCGACCATCTGCGCGAGCTTCAGCGCCACCAGAGGCTGGGCGCTCGCAGACACGGCGGAAGCCGCCGGGTCGATACGCCCGTTCGCCTTGGCCGAAGCATCGCCGCCTGCCGCATCGGTCGCGGGTTCAGCCACACCCGGCAAGGCACCAAAGGGTGAGGTCGACGCGGCCGACTCGCCCGGCGTCAGCTTGACCATTGGCAATGCGGCTGCAGCACCCTTGGGCGGTGTGTTGGCCGCACGCGGTATCGCGCTCGATGCGCTCGGCAAGGCCGTAACCGGAGGCCGCGGCGCGGGTGTGATGACGACCGGTCGCGGTGACGGCTTTTTATCGCCAGCCGCCGATGGCGTGCCGTCAGGCGAATCGCCATCGCCCTTGCCCCGCGCTTTGATCTTCCCCGCTTCGATGATCACGCGCATGGGATTGGAAGCATCGCGTGACGTCCGAGACACCGGATCTGACTCACGCGCACCAGAGGCTGCCGCAGCAGGCATCGAAGTGGTTTGAGCTGAAACGATGGAAGAAAAAACAGGCGTCAGGGCGATCAACGCCATTGGAAGAGAAAGAGAACGCAAAAGGCTATTGATTTTCATGCACTGCCTTGATGGCAAAGTCCTGCTCTTGAATCACCAAGCCCGCTGCAAACTGCCAGCGACACCCAGTCCCGCTTACCTGACCCGCACCAAGCGTTCAGGATTTTGGCCAATGGGCCCGTGGAACGCGATCCGATTTTCTGCCTTTAACGACAAGGCGCAATCGGGATCACTCTCATATTTCGCAAACCACGTGCCCCCGCCGCAGAGTGTGGGCGCTGCCAACAGTTCGTGCACGGATAACGTTATCGAAGTGGGGTATCACGTGATCTTTTGGGCTGTATTCGATGACACAGAAGCAGCTCGATCCGTTCATTCAGCATCATCCACGCCACACCCCTGCGCCCATCCCATCACCTTGGTGCACCACCTTGACGCAAGCGGCATGGGCCATCGCAGACAATCGCCCCTCCCTTAGGCTTTATCACCCACGCCATGACCGCCCCCACGCCTGCCGGCCTTGTGATCCGTCTCATCACCCCGCCCCTGCGCTTGAGCGATTTCAAGCTGATCGCCTTCGACATGGATTCGACGCTGATCAACATCGAATGCGTGGACGAGATCGCCGATGCGGCCGGGCGCAAGGCCGAGGTGGCCGCGATCACCGAAGCCGCGATGCGTGGCGAAATCACCGACTACAAAGACAGCTTGCGCCGGCGCGTCGCCCTGCTGCAAGGTGTGCCGGTCGCGGCGATGCAAGCGGTGCTGGATCAGCGCATGCGCTTTAACCCCGGCGCCGAGGCTTTGGTGCAGGCCTGCAAGGCGCAGGGCCTGAAGATCTTGCTGGTGTCGGGTGGATTTACTTTCTTTACCGACGTCGTTCGTGACCGGCTTGGCATTGATTTCACTCGCAGCAACGTGCTGGAAATCGCCGATGGCACGCTGACCGGCCGCCTGGTCGATCAAGCCTGGGGCGACATCTGCGATGGTGAAGAGAAACGGCGCATGCTCTTATCGACCTGTGCCGACCTGAGCATCTCGCCCACGCAGGCCATTGCAATCGGCGATGGCGCCAACGACCTGCCGATGATGGGCGTGGCCGGGCTCAGCGTGGCTTATCACGCCAAACCCAGGGTGCGTGACGAAGCCATCGTTGCGATCAATGAAGGTGGGCTCGACCGCTTGCTCGAAATCGTGCGCCCTTAAGCGCGTGGGCTGCGCCGGGCACCGTCCAAGCCGCGCAGGCGTTCAGTGCACGGCGCCGGCAGACACCCGCAGATCGCCATTCAGTTCGGCATCCAACGACAGTGCCGCTTGCACCGCCAGGCCCAGCCCGCGCACGATGTCGGTCAGCGGCAGGCCACCGGGCGACGGCGGCAGGTCCGGCAGGTGGATGAAACCACCGCGCGGCGCGGCCGGCTGATGTGCCAACGTGTGCATCAATCCATAGAAGACATGGTTGCAGACAAAGGTACCCGCCGTCTGCGACACCTCGGCCGGTAAGCCCGCCTGCAGCAAGGCTTGCCGCATCGCTTTCACCGGCAGCGTGCTGAAGTAAGCCGCCGGCCCGCCGGCCACCACCGCTTGGTCGATCGGCTGCGCGCCGCGGTTGTCGGCGATGCGGGCATCGTCGACGTTGATCGCGACGCGCTCGATCGACAGCGCCGATCGCCCGCGCGCGACGCCAGTGCACAAGACCAGCGCTGGCCGATGCGCAACCAGCAAGCCCCGCAGCACTTGAAGCGACTCACCAAACACAGTCGGCAGTTGCGCGGCGATCATGCGGTGGCCGGCGATCACCCGATCCTGCAGCGCCTGCACGGCCAGCCAGCTCGGATTGACTGTGTCACCCCCGAACGCATCGAAGCCGGTCAACAACACGAGCGGCGCTTGGCTCACGTCGTGCGAACTCATGCAGCCAGCGCGGCGGAAAGCGGCAGCACGACGATGCCGTCTTCATCGGCATACAGCCGGTCGCCGGGCCGCACCCACACGCCCTGGATCTGAGCCGCGATGTCCCGCTGGCCCTGCTGACGCTTCTCGGTCGGCAGCGGCATCAGCGCCAGTGCGCGAATGCCAATCGCGCTGGCCGCCAACTCCGCGCTCTCACGCACACAGCCATCGACGACGATGCCAGCCCACCCGTTCTTCGCGCCCGCTGCAGCCAGATTGCCACCGACCAGCGCCCGGCGCAACGAAGCGCCACCGTCGATGACCAGCACGCGGCCTTGCCCCGGCTCGTCTAGCAGCCTGTCGGACTTGAGCCGAAGCGGCTCTGGATGATTGGTGCGACGCGG
>CAXTCD010000277.1:0-4624 GCA_964242145.1 uncultured Rhizobacter sp. | reverse complement strand
ACCATCGTTCATACGCGTGCGGCCAATTCAAGCCGGGATGACCAGCCGCTTACGGTGAAGGCACGTGTCGTGACGGTCTCCGCTTTGGTCAAGCCGGACTTCTCTCCAACCGTGAACGTGATGTTCTCGATCAAGCCCATCACCCGCTCGACTTCGGCAGGAATAGGCGCGGGCGCCTGGTCGGGATCTTGGACGCTAGGCGGCTGGGGCAGTCCCAGGATCGCGTAAGCCGCACGGAGCTTGAGATTGATCTCCATGACGTCGCCCAGGCGGCTGTCTTCCACTTTCACGGACCATCGTTTCGTGTTCCTAGCTCACTTCAAGCGCAAGAGCGTGACGGTCGAAAAAGGGGCTCGTGTCAAAGCTGGTCAACTGCTGGGCCACTGTGGAAACTCGGGCCACTCCGACTGGCCGCACATCCATCTGCATGTCCAGGACTCTCTCGCCAGCGATGCCATGGGGCTGAATCCGATCTTCAGCAACATAGACGTGGAGTTGACGGGCAAGAGATTCAAAGGCGTCACTTGGCCTGTCGTCGCCGGCCTTTTTGTGTCGCCGCATTGAACCTTCGTCTTTAACAAATACCTTGCGGCCGGCCGACCTGCGATAGGCCACGTCCTACCTGAGCTGCCTTGAGCGTCCTACGTAGTGCGCAAGCGCGCAGGCGTAGCTTCTCCTTTCCGTCATTCATTGAAGGAGATGCAGATGTCCAAGTCATCCAACTTGCAATCGCCGCGATCACCGCAGTCGCCCCAATCGCCATCGTCGCGATCGAACCGGCCATTGCCCTCGGGCCCGAGCGCAGCGGATTCATCATCGCAATCGCAGCAGCGTAACAACCCATCTGCACGCAGCCCATCGCCCTCGGAGCCGAGCGACCAGCGAGGCAGCGCCAACCTGTCTCGTCACAGCCAAAAGCAGAACACAAAGCGCTGACTCCAAAGCGCTGACAAGCGCATCGCTAACCGGTGATCAGCGAGGGGCGTGTCGCGCGCTCTTCGCTGCGCTAGCCATGGGTGAATGCGTGGTTTCGCACCTGCCCAAGCCCGCCAATTTGAAAGGAATGCCATGTCTGTCATTGACAAAGTCATTGCCGCCGTCACGCCAATGGAAAGCGACGAAGCGCGCATCGAAGCCCGCGCCAAAGCCCGCGCGGCCGCCCGCCCGGGAACCTGGCTGGCCCTGGTTCTGGACCATCACCTTGAGATCGAAGGCGCATTCACCGCGGTCCGGTCTGCCGCGACGGCCGAGGAACGGCGTACTGCACAGAAACGCCTGGGCGTGTTGCTGACCGGCCATTCCATCGCCGAAGAATCGGTGATCTACCCGGCCCTCGCATCGGCGCACGAGAAGGGCCATGCCGAGATGGCCTACACCGAACAAAGCGCCGCCAAGGTTCAGATGGCCGCGCTGGAAGCCATCGATCCGATGAGCCACGCTTACCTGGACAAGCTCGAACACATTCGTGGCGCTGTGGCCCACCATGTCTACGAGGAAGAGCACACGCGCTTCATCAAACTCTACGAGAAGATGGACCCGGTCGACCAGCGGCGGCTGACACAGCGCTACGAAGAAGAGTTCATCCGCTACTGCGGCGAACAAAGCAACGCGGGACGCAGCTTCATTCCCCCTGCCCATTCGCCCATCACTCGGACCACTGCGCCGTCGACCTTGGGCCGCTGACGCATTCACGGGGCGGCCGACAAGGCCGCCTCGAAAGTCCTGCCCCTGCTTCACAGTGGGTGGCATTCACAATCCGGCGCGTCGTGCTGATGCAGGCAGCCGTCACCGGCACCCTGTGAGCGGGGGGTGCCGGTGGCTTGGATCGAGAAGGGCCGCATCGGGTTGACACAGTCAGCGCGACGCAACCCGGCTCCGACCGCTCCCGACGCTGGCGCAGTTGCAGCTACGTTAGAGAAGCAAGGCAGACGCAAGATGGGCACCATACAGGCACGGCCTCGTGCCGCGGAAGGTCAGCGACTTGATTCGAGTCAACCTCTAACCGAGGAAGCTGCGCTGTTTCCAACGATCACTGTGCGCTGATATCGCGACAATGCGCCTCCGCGGGCTGGATGGCCGGCAGCCACTTCGCTCGGGTTGCGATCAACGCTTCAAATTACGGTACGGCCGCACTTCCGCACTGGCGTCACTGAAAGATCACCGCAAGATCACCGAAAGCCCGCCCATGAACCTGCCATTCCGATTCACTGCGCTAACCGCGCTGCTGATCTTGCAAGCCCTGCCCGGGTGCGCCGTTCCCGAGACCCGCGTTGACATCGCGTCGGCCGCCAACGGCCATCGTGTGCTGCTGCTGGGTGAGGTGCATGACAACGCGGCGCAGCATGCGTTGCGGCTGGAAGCCTTCAAGGGATGGCTGGCGCGCGGTCAACGGCCGGCGCTGCTGTTGGAACAGTTCGACCGCGAACGACAACCGGAGATCAATCGCCTGCGCGCGCAGACCACGAAACCCGATGCCGATGCGGTGATCGCTGCCGGCCGGCCGGCAGCGTCCGGCTGGAACTGGGCCTTTTACAAGCCGTTCATCGAATTGGCGCTGGCTTACGACCTGCCGATCGTCGCGGCCAATGTGTCACGCAGCGACGCCCAGGCTGTCATCGGCCAGGGCTTGACCGCCAACGGCTTCGAAGCCGAGGTGCCTGGCGACATCCGCGCCGCGCACGCTGCCACCATCGAGGCCAGCCATTGCGGCATGGTCGATGACGCGATGGCCGGGCGCATGGCGCTGGCCCAGATCGCCCGCGACCAATTTATGGCGCGCGCGGTCGAAGCGCAGGCCGGGCGCGGCGTGCTGCTGCTGGCCGGCAATGGCCACGTGCGCAAGGATGTCGGCGTACCCCGCTGGCTGACGCCTCGCACCCGCGAGCAATCGGTATCGATCGGGTTGCTAGAGCAAGGCGACGATGCCATGGAGGCTTTCGATCAGGTGGTGCTGACGCCACGCTAGACGCGCGACGACCCCTGCCAAACGATCAGGCCTGCGCGAGCAGCGCCGGTTTCACTGCTTTCGCTGTCTTTGGACAGCCGCCTTTGATTTCTGCGTTGAGCCATTGATGAAGAACTGAGTTTTGCTTCAATTTCAGCTCAAGCGTGTTTCGCTTGCGTCGATAACAGAGTGGCAAATGCTGCCGACCCATCGCCACTGTCAATCTGTCGCGGCGACAAGTCGATCTCGGGCGCACCAATCGCTGATCTCGTGATGGCAATTGGAGCGCCCCGGAATTCGTTCCGGGCTTACTTGCTTACCATGGCATCAGAAACCAGGCTCGCGAGCTCAGTCCTATCGAATGAATCCATCGACATTCGAATGGCTGCTACACATTAAAGGTATTCCAGATGACCTTATTCATTCCTGTCAACAGGCTTCTTCTGCTGAGTTTTTTGACCCTTTCTTCCTCACCGGCCACAGCAGCCGGTGACGCGCTGACGGTCTCTGGATTCGGGACGTTGGGGGCCGTCCATTCAAACTACAAACTCGCCGACTATGTCGCGACAAGTTATCAGGCACATGGGGCGGGCTATACCCGGAGTCTCAGCATGGCGGTCGACAGCCGCGTCGGCCTTCAGGTCGATGCCGATATCACCGACAAGCTCAGCGCTGTCGTACAAGCCATATCTCGCCAAAACAGCGACGGCAATTTTCGGCCCGCGATCGAGTGGGCCAATGTCAAATACAAGCTCAGCCCGGATCTGGCCATTCGGGTCGGTCGCACGGTGCTCCCCAGTTTCGACCGGTCCGATACACAAAATGTAGGATATTCGCTGCCCTGGGCGCGAATTCCCAACAGCATTGCTGTGACCAACCCGGCCAGAACAAGCGATGGTGCCGATATCAGCTATCGCCTTCAAGCAGGTTCTGTAACTCATAACTTGCAACTGCAACTCGGCAAAACCAACAGCCACCTCATTACCGGAGGTTTCGACATCAAAAGACTGGTTGCTGCCGTGGATACGATGCAAAGCGGAAATACCAGTATTCACGTGGCATTCGAAGCAATGGACTACAGCTATGCCGGCGGCCCCGTGGGTTATTACAAGCTGGCCAGCCTCGGCGGCACTTATGATCCGGGTCAGTGGTTTATCACCGGAGACAGCAACTACAGTGTGGATGAAGTCTTCGGCAAATTCTTCTCGTGGTATCTGAGCGGCGGTGTGCGCATTGGAAATTTTGCGCCCTATTTGATTTTCTCGAAAATCAAAGAAAGGAGCCCGGGCACGTTTGGCCTGACGACGGCCGCCAACGAGCAAGACATGGGCGGCGGTGTGCGCTGGGACTTCATGAAAAACACGGACTTGAAACTCCAGGTTCAACGGGTCAAAAATCAGAACCTGGATTATCTGACTTCGTTCTGGAATCTTCAGACCGCCGCCAAGGTCGACGACAAAGCAACCGTCATCAGCCTGACTCTCGACTTTATTTTCTAAAGAGGCGCCCACATGACCCACTTGCTGGCGAAATTCTTATTAATCGGTTCATTTGCTATCGGTACGAGCGTCTCTTTCGCTACAGACCTGATTGTCATCATCAACAAGGAAGCGACCCCGCCGACAAAAGAGCAGATTGCGGATATCTACCTCGGGAAAAACCAGGCATGGGTTCCGTGGG
>CAXTCD010000276.1:0-4625 GCA_964242145.1 uncultured Rhizobacter sp. | reverse complement strand
TCCGTGGGACCAGTCGGATTCATCAAAAAACTATGCGGACTTTTATAGCAAGATGACCGGCCGCGACATCGCGCAAATCAAAGCCACCTGGTCGCGAATCATTTTCACGGGAAAAGGAAAAGCGCCGAAGCAACTGGCGGATTCAGAACTGATTAAAAAGGCCGTGGCTGAAAATCCGAAAGCCATCGGATATATCGAAAAAGCCGCTCTCGATTCCACCGTCAAGGCCGTGCTTTCACTCGAATAACGGCAGAGGCAGCATGGCGCCGGGACGATACAAAGGGCTTGGTGTCCGTCCGATTCGCATTCCCAGATGCTCAGGTGCCGTCTTTGTAGCCTTGTTTGAGCGCTCGTGAGCCGACCCTGAACCGGCGCTCAAGCATCAACTTCAGTTCACGGTGAAGCCGAAGGCACCGGCTGAACGCCGCGCCCGCGCGCTGGCGAGCGCTGCAGCATGTCTGACTGTTCGGCGTCACGCCGTTCGCGCTCCATCTGCAGCATGCGCGCCGTTCGGGCCACACAGTCGCCAGGCACGCTGCGGCACAGTTCGGCGTCGCTCAGCTGCAATCGGCGCTGCATCGCCCGCAACGGGCTGAGGAACTGCACGGCCGCTTCGCGCGCACCTGGCATGCCGATGCGCATCGAGTTCACCGCACCGACCCAGCCGAAATACTGCGTCCCGAGCCGCTGCGGCGCTTTCAGGCGGCGGTCGCGCAGGCGCTCGTTCACGCATTGCGCAAACTCATCGGTGTCGTGGTGAATCAGCCCATAGCACTGTTGCTGTGTCAGCTCGGCTGCGGCTTTCATCTGGGCCTGCACATCGGCATGTTCCGACCTGTGGCTTGATTCCTGAGCGGGCGCCCAGGCACCGGCGTTCACATCAGAGAGCGGGGTGGATTCATCTGCCGCCTGGGCCGTCATCACGACGAATGCCCACGAAATCCATGCCCCTGAAATCCAAACTCGCCGCATTCGTCGCGCCCTCGATCGATACCAAACAAAGGCCTGCACTGTAGTGCCTCGCGCGCTTGTCATCGAGCCACGTGACAATGCGCCCGCGCTGCAGGGCCCACGGGCCGGCGGGCTCAGGCCTCGCCACGCCCGCCGGCGCCATCGCAGATCCATTGATGACAGCCCTGTTCAACGCAGTTCCACGCAACTTCCACGCATCCGAGGACACCATGGCATTTCCTGCATCGCTGCTGCGTCTGGCAGCCCTGATTTCCATCGCCGCCACGCTCGCCGCCTGTGAAGACGACAGCGCGACCGCCACGCCGCCCGCAGCGCCCATGCCGGTCTCGGTCCGGCTGATCGCGATGAATGACTTCCACGGCAACTTTGAAGTGCCAGCCGCCAACAACGGCGGCTCGGTGATCGTCAAAGACCCTGCCAACCCGGCCGGTACCGCTGTGCGCACCGGTGGCGCCGCTTACCTCGCCACGCTGGTGGCGCAGCTGAAGGCAGGCCAGCCGAACAACGTGGTCGTCGCGGCCGGCGACATGATCTCGGCCTCGCCAGTCAGCTCATCCTTGACGCACGATGAATCGACGGTCGACATCCTCGGCCAGCTCGGCCTGGAGATCACTTCGGTGGGCAACCATGAGTTCGATCATGGCAAGGCAGAGCTGCTGCGCATCCAGAACGGCGGCTGCTTCCCTGGCGGCGTGACCGGGCAAGACACCTGCCTGCAACAAGGCCGTTATCCCGGCGCGAAGTTCAAGTACCTCGCCGCCAACACCATCGACAACGCTACCGGCCAGACGCTCTTCCCGGCCACCACGCTCAAGCGCTTTGGCGCAGCCTCGGTTGGCTTCATCGGCCTGACCTTGAAAGACACGCCTTCGGTCGTGACCTCCACCGGCGTGGCCGGGCTGAGCTTCCTCGATGAAGTCAGCACCATCAACACCCAGGCCGCGGCACTGAAGGCCCAAGGCGCAACGGCCGTTGTCGTGCTGATCCACCAAGGCGGGCAAACCACCGCTTCAATGCTGAACGACAGCAGCTGCCCGAACCTGACCGGCCAGATCGTGCCGATCATCAAAGGGCTGTCGAAGGACGTCGACGTCGTCGTCAGCGGCCATACCCATCAAGAGTACGTGTGCCGCGTCAACGGCAAGCTGCTGACCTCCACCGGCTTCTATGGCAGCGCGGTCACCGCAATCGACCTGACCCTGCTGCCCGGCACCGGCGTGACCGCGATGACCGCCAACAATCTGCCGGTGATCAACGGCCTGAACACCACGCTGCCTGAGGGCTACACCGCGCTGGCGCCCGACGCGGCCGTGGCCGCGCTGGTCGATCAATACGTGGCGCTGACGGCGACCTTGAAGAACACCCTGGCCGGATCGATCAGCGCCGACATCAAGCGCGCGCTGATGCCCGCGTCATCGACGCCGACCCGCGATGAAAGCGCCGAAGGCGCTTTAGGCGATCTGATGGCCGATGCCTATCTGGCTGGTGGTCCGCAGGCCGACCTCGCGCTGATCAACCCGGGCAGCGTGCGCGCCGACCTGATCTTCCAAAACGGCGGGCAAGTGACCGTAGGCGACCTGCTGGCCGTCGCGCCCTTCTCCAACACACTGGTCACGGCCGACTTGACCGGCGCGCAACTGCTGCGCTTGCTCGAGCAGCAATGGGAAGCGCCGAACTGCGCCGCCAAACCGCTGGGCGCCAACGGTTGCGGCCGCCTGCTGCAACCCAGCGCCGGCTTGCGCTACACCTGGGATGCGGCCCAACCGGCCGGTGCCGCCGACGGCCAGGGCCACCGCGTGATCGAGGCTTCGGTCAGCCTGAACGGCAGCGCGCTCGATGCCGCCAAAATTTACCGTGTCACCTTCACCAACTTCATGGCGCCCGGCCCCGGTGATAACTTCAGCGTGGTGACGCAAGGCAAGAACATCACCAACAGCTTCGTCAAAGACATCGATGCGCTTCTGGCCTACCTGAAGGCGCACCCGCAGCTTGCACCACCGGCAGCGAGAGTCACGCGGGTGAACTAAGGTGCGATGGCCGGGCCAAGCCCGGCCACGACAGAAGGAGCGGAGATGATGTTGCTCAATGAGATGGCCGCCTTTGCCCACGTGGTGCACTGTGGCGGCTTCTCGCAGGCGGCGCGCGTGCTCGGTGTGGAGCCCTCCTCGGTCAGCCGCAGCGTGGCCCGGCTGGAAAAATCGCTGGGTGCACGCCTGCTGGTTCGCAACACCCGGGCACTGGCGTTGACCGAGATGGGAAGCCACATCCACCGCGAATGCGAGAAGCTGCTGGGCGCTGCTCGCAACGTGCAGGATCTCGCCGGCCACTACAGCAGCACCGCCACCGGCCTGCTGCGGATCTCGGCGCCGGTGGCCTTCGGCCAGGTCTGGCTGGCACCCAGGCTGGCCGGCTTCATCGATGCCTATCCGGAGGTCGACTTGCAGGTCGTGCTGAACGATCGCCCGATCGATCTCATCGATGAACGGATCGATGTCGCGGTAAGAATCGCTGCAGACTTGCCGCCTGCCCTGGCCGCATTGCGGCTGTGCGCGACCCCTTATGTGCTCGTTGCTGCGGCGAGCTATCTTCAAAAGCACGGCACACCGCAGCAACCGGATCAGCTGACTGCGCACCGCTGCCTCCACCTTGGCCACGGCTCCTTCGGCCCGACCTGGCCCTTCCAACGCGGCGATGAAACAATGACGGTGACGGTGTCAAGCCGGTACTCGATCAGCAACAGCCTGGCGCTGGCCACCGCGGTAGCCGGCGGCGCGGGCATCGGGCTCGTTCCGGCCTTCAGCGCCGCACAGGGCCTGGCCGATGGCAGCGTGGTTCGCGTGTTGCCGCAATGGCAGCTGAGCGAAACCTATCAGCGGTCGGCTTACCTCCTCTACAGCGCCGGGCCACACCTGGCGCCGAAGATCCGGGCGCTGCTGGACTTTCTTAGCGCCAGCGCCGAGGCGGCCGCCAGCAGTGTGTGAGCCGACATCGTGGCGAGCGGCTCACGCGCTCGTCATGCATGCAGCCTGGCGGCGGGCAACTTCAAGCGCTCGCTTGGCGAGGTATACCCAAGATGCATCCAAGGTACGCCCGCGGTACGTCCCCCTTCCAGAGCCCGTATCATTGTTACGACCGTGCAACTTGAGAACTGGAGGTCAGCGTGATTCATTGCGTCGCAACTAATGGAACAACTAATGCAAGTTCACATTTTTCGCGGTCCGGACCGCGTATTTGCCGTTACCACTGATTCCGAAGGAGCTAACCTGCCCGCGAAGTACGCTCCTTGGACGCCGTTTAAAACGGTTGAGCTCCGCAAAGGAGAGAAAACTCCGGGGCTTGATGTAGATGAGTGCCTTCAAGACTTGGAAGAATCCGGTCTGCACGTCACTGATGCCCATACTCGAATAACGGACGCAGCGATCCGTTAAAAAGTAAATCACCACCTCAAGGGAAAGTCGGCACAAATTCCCCGTGCTTTCCCTTGTTTTCTATGCCGGACTCGAATCTCGTCGGTGAAAGGTGCGGCCTAACGCCTCGTTCAAGCGGATCGTCACCGGCAGGCCGCTTAAAGCAAACGTTAGAGCTTAGCTTTTCAAGATTGGCTCTTCGCGCAATTTAGTGTGATCGAACGTTGACAGGCGCCAGATCGAGCT
>CAXTCD010000275.1:0-4654 GCA_964242145.1 uncultured Rhizobacter sp. | reverse complement strand
GACCCATTCGAGCTGTGGCAGCCAGCGTTCCCACTCGGATTCGGGAAGGGCGGCAAGCAAATGGTTCTCGCGGGGGTCTGAGTGAACGGCCATCGTGGCTCCTGAGGGGATGGATGCCCTAGAGAGCGAATGCTTCAGCAGGCACTTCACAAAGGCAACAACGGTGATCACTATGTTCTATAGCAGACATAGGGGGAAGATCAGCGTAGAAAGACCGCTTCAACGTCTCGGCGCGGCGCGAGAAAAGCCACTGTTCGTCACCGAACAGACGGCGTTGCGCCGCATGCCTATGTTGAAAAAATGTTGACGCTGGCCGCCTTTCTTGTTGAAGCGGTTCCCCGCGGCGGCATCGTCTCCGTGGCTGGCCTCGTATTCGCAGGCGTTGTGGGCTGGACTGCCATCGAATACGCCTTGCATCGCTTCGTGCTGCACGGGTTGCAGCCATTTCGCGGCTGGCATCAGGCGCACCACAGGCGCCCCAGCGCGCTCATCTGTGCGCCCACCTTGCTCAGCGCCTCCTTGATCTTGATGCTGGTGTTTCTTCCGGCATGGATGCTCGGCAACCTGCGCTCTGCCTGTGCGATCACGCTCGGCCTGCTGATGGGCTACTTTGCCTATGCCGTCACGCATCACGCGGCCCACCATTGGCGTGCAGACAACGCGTGGATGAAGCATCGAAAGCGCTGGCATGCAATGCATCACCATGCGCAGCAGCCGGGCTGCTACGGGGTCACCAGTTCATTGTGGGACAGGGTGTTCGGCACGGCGGCTGATTCATTGAAGCACTGAGTCCGCCACGGGTTCATACAGGTCTTGCCGGGCAGCAGCGCCGCTTGAGCGCCGTGTCGCAAGGCCCACACTTGATAGCTGCCGGTGCCACCGACCTCGAGTATTTGCGCCGGCTTGAGGCGACTGTGCGGTAGCCAGCGGGAAAGTAAATCGGGCCTGCGTGCCCTACCGAACAGACCGGCCACACCGGCCCGCGCATGGTCGCCGTGATTGACCACCCGTTCAGCGCAAGGAAAAACGATGAAGCTCCTGTTTGCCGCCGATGGAAGCGATTGCACCAAGAAGGCCCTGGCCTTTCTCGTGACACACGAAGGCCTGACCGGGCCTGACGACGAACTGCTGGTGTTGAACATTCAGCCTGCCATGCCACCCCGCGTTTTACATATGGTGGGCACGGGTGTCATCAAAGACTTTCATTGCGACGAGGCCAACAAGGTTCTCGATCCGATCAAGCTGTTTCTAGACCGCCACCCGTTGCGCTATCGCTGCGAATGGCGGGTGGGCGTGGCAGGCACGGAAATCGTCGAGGCCGCCCTGCGCGAGAAGTCGCAGATGATCGTGATGGGCACCCATGGACACGGGCTCGTTGGCCGGATGTGGCTCGGCAGCGTGGCGCAACGTGTGATGGTCGACTGCGACGTGCCGGTGCTGCTGATCAAATAGTTGGCGATCGCGGTAGCAACGGAAGCGATATCACACTGCAAGCAAGCGACTCACCCCCTTTCGCAGTTCACTGAACCACAGCACCCCGCTCGCCATCGCCGCGCACACGGCCCACTGCTGAAGTGTGAGAGGCACCGTGCTGAAGGCCAGGTTGAGCCAAGTCACATGCACCACCGCCACCTGCAACCCCACCGATAGCGCGATCGCGCCCCAAAGCCAGCGGTTGGCGAACAGGTGCACAAAGGCGCTTGCCTTGTCCGAGCGTGCATTGAGGCAATTGAACAGGCTGGCGAACACCAGCACCGTGAAGCCTGCCGTGCGCGCCGTGGCGAGCGTGTCGCTGCCTTGGATCAGGCCGCCGGGGAGGTACATGTCGATGGTCAGCAACGTGACTGCGGCCACCACCAAACCGATTTCGACCACGTTGCGCCACATGCGGCCGTCGACCAGGCGCTCGGTCGTGGGCCTTGGCTTGCGTGCCATCAGGTCGCCGACGGGCGGATCGATGCCCAATGCCAGCGCGGGCCCCAAGTCGGTGACCAGATTGATCCACAGCAACTGCGTGGCCAGCATCGGCAGCACCACCGCATGTGAAGCCCCGATCTCATTGCCGGTCAGGCCGATCACCCCGGCCCCCACCACGCCCAGAAACACCGTTAGCACTTCGCCCATGTTCGATGACAACAGGTAGCGCAAGAACTTGCGGATGTTGTCGAACCCGCTGCGGCCCTCTCGCACGGCGTGCACGATGGTCGCAAAGTTGTCGTTGGCAAGGATCATCCTGGCGGCTTCCTTGCTGACCTCGGTACCGGTCACTCCCATCGCGATACCGATGTCGGCCGCTTTCAGCGCCGGTGCGTCGTTGACCCCGTCGCCGGTCATGGCCACCACATGGCCGTCGGCCTGCAGGGCGCTCACGATGCGCAGCTTGTGGGCTGGTGCAACGCGCGCGAAGACCGAGGTTTGGCGCACGGCCTGGGCAAAGCCGGCCGCGTCCAGCGCGTCAAGCTGTTTGCCAGTGAGCACGTTGGCGCCAGCCGGCACGATGCCCAGATCGGCCGCAATGCGCGCTGCCGTGCGGGGGTGATCGCCGGTGATCATGATGACCCGGACGCCGGCGCGTTGGGCCTCGCCGATGGCCACCGCCGCTTCGGCGCGCGGCGGGTCGATCATGCCGACGATGCCGACGAACACCAGCCCCTGCTCCAAGCCCTGCGCAGCCGCTGCGTTTTCACCCGGTGCCAGTGGCCGGTAAGCCACGGCCAGCGTGCGCAGTGCAGCATTGGCCAGTGCGTCGGTTTGCGCTCGCAGATGCGTGCGCATCACATCGTCGAGCTCGATGGTTTTCATTCCCACACGCAGGCAGGTGCAGCGCGCGAGCAATGCGCCTGGCGCGCCTTTCGTGATCAGCATCCGTGCGTGGTCGTGCCCGCGGTCGACAACCATCGTCGACATCATCTGGCGCTCTGAGGTGAAAGGGATTTCACCGACACGCTGGAACCGGCGCTCCCGTTCGTCGCCAAGCCCCAGTTTGCGGGCGGCCACCAGAAAGGCGGCTTCGGTGGGGTCGCCCTGAATCTCCCATGCACCGTTGGCTGCCTGCCGCAAATGAGCGTTGCCGGCCAAGCTGCCCCCACTCAGCACCACGGTCTGTTCGTCCAGCAGCGGCCCAGCCGAGAGCTCGGCGCCAGCGTGCTCGACCCGCCCTTCGGCTGCATAGCCGATACCGGTGATCCGCGTGCGACCCGAGGCGGTGACGACTTGCTGAATGGTCATTTCGGCGCGGGTGAGCGTGCCGGTCTTGTCCGATGCGATGACCGAGGCACAACCCAGCGTTTCAACCGACGACAGCCCTTTCATGAGGGCATGCTGAGTGGCCAGACGCTGCACGGCCAGCGCCAGCACCACCGACAGGATCGCCGGCAGTCCCTCGGGCACCGCTGCCACCGCCAGAGACACGCCCAGCAGCAGCACCGGGACGAGATCGGCGGCACGGCGCACGTCCGACAGCATGAGGATGGTGCCAACCACCACGATCGCGATGGCCACGACGGCCCGGCCCAGCATGCGCCCTGTGCGCGCCACCTCTTGTTGCAGCGGCGTGGGCTTTGCCACCGTGGCTTCCAGCAGGCGGGCGATGCCGCCCACCTCGGTCTGCATGCCTGTCGCGGTGACCACGGCACGCCCGCTGCCCTGTACCACAGCTGTGCCCTTGAAGACCATGTTCAGGCGTTCGCCCAGCGCGGCTGGCTGGGGCAGGGTAGCGGCGTCTTTGAGTACGGCTTCGCTCTCGCCGGTGAGCGAAGCTTCCCGGACACGCAGTGACACCGCTTGAACCAAGCGCGCATCGGCGCCCACGCAATCGCCTTCGTTCAGCACCAGCACGTCACCCCGCACCAGATCGATGCTGGGCACGGATTGGCGCTGCCCGCCCCGCAGCACGGTCGAGTTGGCGGTGGTCATGCGCGCCAGCGCCGCTACCGCGTTTTCAGCTTTGGCTTCTTGCACGAGACCGAGCGCCGCATTGGCCAGCACGACGGCGGCGATGACGAGCGCGTCCACCGGCCAGCCGGCCCGGCCTTCGATCCACCAGGCGACAAACGCGATCACGATGGCCGCCAGCAACAACGCCACGAGCGGGTCTTGGAACTGCACCGGCACGCGCCGCCAGAGCGCGGGCCGGGGGGCCGCGTGCAGCTCGTTG
This sequence comes from uncultured Rhizobacter sp., assembly GCA_964242145.1. Classification (GTDB taxonomy): domain Bacteria; phylum Pseudomonadota; class Gammaproteobacteria; order Burkholderiales; family Burkholderiaceae_C; genus Rhizobacter. Next base: position 498 of record CAXTCD010000275.1, on the reverse strand, counting down.
GCGCCTTGCGCAAGAAGGCGGCGCGCCGCCTCTTGAGTGCTCAGTCCCTGATCGAGATCGGCAATCAGCACCGCTGCCACGTCGGCAGCGTCCATCGCAGATGCGTTGACCAAATCTTCCCTTCGATGGCGCAGCCGTTTTGGGTGCAAGCCGGCACGATGGCATGAACGCGCGCAATGTTCGGTGCGGTCGCGCACATGAACGCGCGTTGCGCCGAGGTCATGCGCGTTCCTGATTAGCGACAAACCTTAGTTGCACGAATGAGGTGAGCAGGAGTGGGAGGTGAAAGGCAGGCGGCCCGCAGGAGACGCGGGAGGATGGAGCGCAGATCAAAGCGGCGGTTGAAACGATATTGGGCCTCAGCGAGATAGCGATGGGCGTACTTGGCAAAGGCGAAGGCATGGTAGGTGCCACTCAAAGAGCGTTTGAGGTTGCCCAAGTAAGTATTGATCGCCTTGAATTGCGGCAGCGTCGCACTGGCCTTGCCGCCTCCTGTGA
>CAXTCD010000274.1:0-4723 GCA_964242145.1 uncultured Rhizobacter sp. | reverse complement strand
TTGGCGGTGCCCAGCACATAGCTGGGCGCCGCCTCGCCGTTTTGCAGTTCGATCAATGCGAGTTTGCCGTCGTGCGAACGCGCGGCGGGTGGCAGGCCGGCGCCGTGCTCGGTGAACTGCTGGGCCGTGAAGCTGGGCAGGATGTCGGGCACCAGCAAGGCGGCTCGATCGGTCGCTTCGACCGGCACGGCGACGTCGAAACGGGCCGGCATGCCGCGTTGCCAGCCGAATTCGGCAAAGTAGTGCGCTACGCTGCCGATCACATCGGCAGGGCTGGTGTGCAGGTCGACGCGACCGTCGCCATCGAAGTCGACCGCGTACTTGTTCCAGCTGCTTGGCATGAACTGGCCCATGCCCATTGCGCCTGCATAGCTGCCCTTCGGTGCCAGTGGGTCCAGCCCTTCGCTGTGGCACAGCACCAAGAACTGTTCCAGCTCGTCGCGGAAGAAGGCGCTGCGGTCTTTGCGCTCGGCAGGGAAGTCGAATGACAAGGTGGACAGCGCATCTAGCACGCGGAAGTTGCCCATTTGCTGGCCGTAGATCGTCTCGACCCCGATCACGCCGACGATGATTTCTGGCGGCACGCCATACATGGCTTCGGCGCGTTGCAGCCATTTCTGGTTGTCGCGCCAGAAGTCGATGCCGGCGCGGATGCGGCGGGGCTCGACAAAGCGATTGCGATAAGCCGCCCAGTTCTTCGCGGTGCCGGCCGGCGGCGGCATGATGTACTTGACGACGTTCGGTACGAAGCGTGCCTCGGCCAGCGTGTCTTTGACCCAGGCCACATCGAGGCTGCGCCGCTCGGCGATTTCAGCGGCCAGGCGCATCACGTCTTCACGCGTGCCGTAGGTGATGAGGTCAGGCGCGCTGTCTTGGGCCACCGCTGCGGCTTTCTTGCCCGGCTTCTTGGCATGGCTTTCGGCCGGTGCCGCGGTGAGGCTGGCACCCAGCAAGGATGCCAGCACGAGCGAACGCCAAGCTCGCCGAGCTGGAGACGCTGGGCCGTGCTGACGGCATTCGAAGTGGGTTTGAACGCCTGAGGTTGTCAGGTTAGAGCGCTTGACGAAGTAGCGAAGCAATGTGGCCATGCCTGCATTATCGGGGCGCACTTTCGTTCAACAAGGGCCGCAGTGCCTTGATTTCGCCGCGCACCGTCTGCAGCCATGGGCTGGAAGGTCGGGTCAGCGCGTCGCGGCCATAGCGCTGTGCATCGAAGCGGTGGAGCAGTTCGGCCAGCGCGCTGCCCTTCTGGCCGAAGCGCTGTGCCACTTGCGCTGCCAGTGCACGCGGCGCGTCATGCTCGGCGGCGCTCAGGCCCAGGCTCTTCAAAGCCGCCCGCAGTTGCTGCGCCTGCCGTTGCCACGGGTCTTGGCGGCGCCGATCCCACCAAGCCCACAGGGCGCCCAACAGGCTCAGGCCGCTGAGTGCGCCGATCAACAGCAGCGTCACATCTTCCCAACTGGGTGAATCGAAGCCGAGCTTCTTCATCAGATCGACCTGTTGGCCGCGCGAGTAGTTCAGCACCCACTGGTTCCAGCGGTTGTTGATCGCCTCCCAGCCGTTACGCAGCCGGGCCATCAGTTCCGGGCTGACGTTGCCCAGCGCGCCGGCCATGAAGCCAGGCGCCGGCGCCAGGTTGCGGCTGCGCACGATGCGGTCGGGCGCCACGGCCGAGGTCGGGTCGGCGCGGACCCAACCGATGCCCTCTTGCCAGTACTCGGCCCAGGCGTGCGCATAGCTCTGGCGCACGATGTAGAAGTCGTCGACGGGCAGCGGGTCGGCGCCCTGATAGCCGGTGACCACGCGGGCCGGCACGCCGAGCGCGCGCATCACGACCACGAAGGCCGAGGCGAAGTGTTCACAGAAGCCTTCTTTGCGGTCGAGCCAGAACTCGTCGATCGAGGCGCGCGGGTCGGCCTCGCCATACAAGCCAGGGGCCAGCGTGTAGGTGAAGCCGCCGGTGCGGATGTACTGCATCACCGCGCGGGCGAACTGGGCGGGTGTGTCCGATGCGTGGCTCGGGTCGGCGGCAAGCTGCCTGGCCCAGGCCAGCGTGCGCGGGTTGAAACCGGTGGGCAGCGCGAGGAATTCGCGCAGCACCGGCGTCTTCTGTAGCGGGCCGTAGCTGAAATCGATGCTGGCGGTGGCGTTGACACGCAGCCGCTCAAGCATGATGCGCTGCGTGCCCCAGGTCAGGCTTTCACGCCGCGTCAGGTTGACGTTATCGATCGGGTCGATCTGCGTGGTGGCCTCCATCAGCGGCAGCAGGTTCATCCGCAGCGGCTCGAAGGTCGCTTCATAGCGGTAGCTGCGGCCGCGGGTGCGCAGCTCGCTGCGCGACGGCGCGAGCGACGACAGGCTCGCATTCCATTCGGTGCCATCGAATTGCGACAACACCGGCCCGCGGAAATACATCGCTTCGGGCGGCGGCGTCTGCCCGTCGAGAAAGCGCACGCGCATTGCCACGCTGTCGTCTTGTGCCAGCTCGGCCACCGTGCCCATGCGCATGGTGTTCGACAGGCCGGTCTTGAATTTGCCGTCTTGCGGCACACCCCACAACGGCCCGATGCGCGGGAACAGCACGAACAGCAAGATCATCACCGGCGCGCCATACATCGCGGTGCGCAGCGACAGCACACCCGCCTGGCGCAGGCTTGGCTGGCCCACCGGCATGTGTGCCAGCACCAGCGCGGTCAACAGCCCCCACACCGAGACCAGCATCGCCGCGGCGACGCCCAGCGACTGCGAATACAGGAAGTGCGTCAGCACCAGGAAGAAGCCGAGGAAGAAGACGACAAAGGCATCGCGCCGCGCTCGCAACTCCAGCGTCTTCAAACCCATCAGCACGACCGCGAGCGTGACGCCCGGCTCCTTGCCGAGCAGCGAGCGATAAGACCAAAAGGTCAGCACGGCGGCCAGGGCCAGCACGGCCACCAGCGTCCAGCGGCCGGGCAGGGCCGCGTTCGTGATGGCCAGCCGCGCCCGCCACAGCAACACGGCGGCGGTCAGCAGACCGCACCACAACGGCAGGTGCATCACATGCGGCATCACTGTCCAGCCGATCACGGCCAGCAAGAACAAGGTGTCGCGGGTCTCGCGCGGCAGGTGTTTCCAACCGGGCCAATGGCGCACCAGGCCGGCGGGCCGGCCACGCAGCGTCGCGGTGTCTATGCCCATAGTGCGAGTGCCTCCAGGGTACGGCGGCGCTGAGCGTCGCCTTGGTCCGGCGCAAGTTCCTGGTTGGGCAGGCGCAGGCCGTAGTCAGCCCCGGCACGATCGGCGGCCAGCACCCAGGCCGCCAGCCGTGAGAGCCGCGCTTCGGGCGCGAGCCCGGCGCATTGCTGCCATTCGAGCCACAGTGCTTGCTGCACCGATGCGCTGGTGTCGCGGCTGACCAGATCGCCACCGGTTTCCAGGTTGCGTGCGGCCTTCTTCCAGACCACGAGCTTCAATGGATCACCGCGCCGATAAGCGCGGATGCCTTCGACTTCGCCGCCCTCGGCTTGCCGGCGCGAAGCCGGGCCGCCTGGCACGACACGGGCGGCCGGCAACGGCGCGGCCGGATGCTCAAGCTGCGGATAGACCAGCACTTGCGCCGCCGGTCGCCAGATGGCCCAGGCGCGGAACAGGCCGAGCGGAAAGCGCGTCTCCGCGCTCAGCGTCGGCACCTGATGGCGACCGCGCTCGGCAGGCACGAAGCTGACCTGTGTGCTGGCCTGGCCGCCGGTCGGCACATCGCTCCAGGCGAGGTTGCTGGCCGACGCGGCCTCCATCCGCAGGCCGATGCCGAAGCGTGCCCGGCCGCTGCTGGTCAGCGTGACATCCAGCAGCGCCGGGCTGCCGGCAAACACCGGCGAGGGTGCGCGTAAGTGGAGCGTCAGCCCGCGCAAGGTCGCGTGGGTCACATGCATCGACACAATGCCGCTGCCGGCCAGCAGAAAGGTCAGCACATAACCGAGGCTCAACTGGTAGTTGATGGACGCCAGCAGCAGCACCACCAGCGTCAACGCGAACATCAGGCCGGCGCGTGTCGGCAAGATGTAAACGTTGCGTTGGGTGAGCAGCAGCGTGTCGGTGCGCGGCAAGCGCGCCTGCCACCAGGATCGGAAGCGTTGGCGGATCGCCTTGTCAGGCCGCAGCCAGGTTCGAGAGGGAAGTGAAGCAGTCAGCATGGGCGAATCGTAGTCGCTCATCCGCTGTGGCGCCGTGCGCGTGAGCGCGGAGGTCAGCGCTGGCGTCGCAAACTCGATCGGCCGGGCGTGATGCCGGGCCATTCGGTGAGCCGCGCGCGCAGCCGGCACACGGCTGCCGTTCTGAAATCAGGCCCGGCGAGGAGCTGCTGGCGCCCGCGCGACGCCGGGGCTGAGCATGCGCGCCTGTCGCCAGTTGCCGAAGCGGAAATACAGCGAGCCCAGAGTCAGTGCCACGATCGAGCCGACGGCGAAGCTCCACCAGATGCCCTCGGTGCCATAGCGTGACTGCAACAGGTAAGCCACCGGAATGCGCACGCCCCACATCGCAATCGCCAGGATGATCAGTGGCGGAAACACCGCGCCGGTGGCACGCACGGTGCCCAGCAGCACGACGTTGATTGCCAGCAGGATGTAGTTCCAGGAGACGATGATGTTGATGTGCCCGGCCGTTGCCAGCGCGTTTTCTGCAGGCAAGAACAATTTCAGCGCGCTGTGCTCGAACAGCATCAGCAGGCTGACCAGCAAAGTGG
>CAXTCD010000273.1:0-4759 GCA_964242145.1 uncultured Rhizobacter sp. | reverse complement strand
GCTCGCACTGCGCGCCAAGCTGCGCGGCGTGGTCGGCGCGGTCGAAGGCACCGGCAGCAAGCTGGAAAAGACGGCTGAAAAAGCGGCCGAAACCGTGGCCGCCGAGCTGCCAAAGCTGTCCGATGCCGACCGCGCCGCGACGCTGGCCGAACTGAAGCGCGTGCAAGATGAACTGGCTGCCTTGCAAGGCGAACACCCGCTGATCCTGCCCACGGTCGACTACCAATCGGTGGCCAGCGTCGTCGGTGACTGGACGGGCATCCCGGTCGGGCGCATGGCCCGCAACGAGATGGAGACCATCCTCAAAGTGGCGTCCTTGCTCAGCCAGCGCGTGATCGGCCAAGACCATGCGATGGAGATGATCGCCAAGCGCATTCAGACCTCGCGCGCGGGCCTCGACAACCCGAGCAAGCCGATCGGCGTGTTCATGCTCGCCGGCACCTCCGGCGTCGGCAAGACCGAGACCGCACTCGCGCTGGCCGAGGCCTTGTATGGCGGCGAGCAGAACCTCATCACCATCAACATGAGCGAGTTCCAGGAGGCGCACACCGTCTCGACGCTCAAGGGCGCGCCGCCCGGCTATGTGGGCTATGGCGAAGGCGGCGTGCTGACTGAGGCGGTGCGCCGCAAGCCTTACAGCGTGGTGCTGCTCGACGAAGTCGAGAAGGCTCACCCCGATGTGCACGAGATCTTTTTCCAGGTGTTCGACAAAGGCTTCATGGAAGACGGCGAAGGCCGCTTCATCGACTTCAAGAACACACTGATCCTGCTGACCACCAACGCCGGCACCGAGCTGATTGCCAGCATGTGCAAAGACCCGGAGCTGATGCCCGAGCCCGAAGGCTTGGCCAAGGCACTGCGCGAGCCGCTGCTGAAGATCTTCCCGCCCGCGCTGCTCGGCCGGCTGGTCACGATCCCCTACTTTCCGCTGTCTGACGAGATGCTCGGCAAGATCGTCAAGCTGCAACTGAATCGCATCAAGAAGCGCGTCGAGGCCCGCTACAAGATTCCGTTCGAATACGGTGACGATGTGGTCAACCTGGTCGTTAGCCGCTGTACCGAAAGCGAATCGGGTGGGCGAATGATCGACTCCATTCTGACCAACACGATGCTGCCCGACATCAGCCGCGAGTTCCTGACGCGAATGATGGAAGGCCGCGCGATCGCGGGCGTCAAGGTGACGGCCGCGGATGGGCAATTCGCGTATGCGTTTGCTTGAGCGTTAAAAATTCGGTGGCCTGAACCATGGGCTACCCCCTCGACACGACACAGCGGAAGCTTAAAAAATGAACTACGACGACTTGAAGAAACTGGTTAAAGACAACAACAAGTCCAAGACATTTTCGAACGAGTTTGTCATCTGCTTGATCTGGAAAGAAACCAACTTCGATCCCTCATTGAAGAACGCCAAGTCCTCAGCGACTGGGTTGATGCAGATGACCAAGGGTGCGGTCGAGATGGTCAACAAATGCTCACCCAAAGACATCCATTTCGAGCACAGCGAGATGACCGACGCAGCTAAAAACATTCAATGCGGAACGCTCTACCTGGACATCGCCAAACAAAAGCTGGCTGGCATCGATAAAAGCTTTGGTACAGGGCCGGGTTACTCAAAGTCCATTGTCAAGTGCGAAGACTGCCTGAAAAAAGACAATGCCCATCCGATGACAGCGCTTCACAAAATTCATACATGAATTCAAACGATCGCCAACGCAGCAGCAAAAGCTTGCTCAGGGCTTTTTTCATGACCGCAATGCTATGGCTGAGCGCTACAGCTCACGCCGAAAACCTGGAACCGCTGCGCGCGTGGGTGGGGAAATATCCATCAGACCACTTGAGCACCAAAGCGAGCTTGCTGCAGCAAGCTCCGGTAAAAGCAGTGTTGAAGCAAATTCTTCCAAAGGCCGAGATGGCGCTCTGGGCCCGGCTGGATGTCGAAGCGCCGGTTCGGGAAAGCGGCGCTTACCTGATCATCGATCGGTGTCTGCCCCACAACTGCCCAGTGCAGCATGCCACGCTCGTGATCGACACCGCCTCCGGCAAATCGTGGGCAGGCTTCTTCAGCCGAACCGGGCAAAGCACGTCCACACGCTGGTATGGATCGGCAGACAACTACAGCGTCTTGCCGGATGACATTCAGAAAGCGTTTCTTCGCCGTCATGGCGATTGAATCAGCCGATCGCCGATCTCGCATGCGCTGCCCACCGGTTAGCGCTGCCCTTGAAAGTGCAAGCCGACGGGCCTGCACGCTGTTCCGATGGATTGCCACATCAAAGGAGAAGCCATGAAGACCACCAGCATCCCCGATACCGTTGAACTCAAATCCAGCACCTATGCCGGAAAATTCATCAAGCGACCGGGCAGCGGCAATGACCGCAACCTGTTCTGCTGGTTCGCTGAAGACAGCGATGATCACTTCCCTCACGCAAGCATCGATATCTCTGGCGTCCATCAAGACTGGGAATACTTTCATGTCACCTACCCTGTCATGAAAAAGAAGGCGTGGTCTGAGGAGCTGGAGCGAGTCTCTTATTCGGTTCACGTGCGCATCGATCGCGAGACCGACCAGATCACACCCACCCGCAAAACTGACACGCAGAACTGGCAACTGCCCGAGCAGCGCACCAACGCCCTGGGCTTTGCCGACATGGACCGCAAGGCACTCGAATTTGCGAAAGCGTTCTATAGCTCGGCCTTCATGCAGGCTCGCACTTGAGTTCTTGCATGTTCATACAGAAATACATCAGGTTCGAAGGAGCAGCGCGATGAATACGGCATCACCCGTTGAAGAACTGAGCGCAAGCGAGCCCGAGGAAATCAGCCTCGAAGCGGCCTTGCTCAAAGCCATCGAGATGCACCAGGCACGCCAGCTCGAAGGCGCCGAGCAGATCTACCGGCGCATTCTTGCGCTGTCGCCGGCGCATCCCGATGTGTTGCATCTGCTGGGCATGCTGCAGCACCAGACCGGGCGCAGCGACGAAGGCATCGCATCGATCGAGCAAGCCATCCGGCAGGTGCCGGACTTCGCGGGGTATCACAACAACCTCGGCAACATCCACGCGTCGCGCAATCACCTGCCCGAAGCCACGAACGCCTATGAGCAAGCGGCGAGGCTGTCGCCGGATTCAGCGGATCTGCATAACAACCTGGGCGCGCTGTATCGCGCACAGGGCCAGTTTGCCCAGGCGCGCGCTCAATACCTGCGCGCCATCGAGCTGAACCCCGAGCACCTGAACGCCCACAACAACCTCGGCCTGCTGCATGCCGACGAGGGCGACATCAAGGGCGCGATCGGCTATTACTGCAAGTCGATCCAGCTGATGCCGGGCCACCCCGACGGCCGCAAGCTGCTGGGCATCACCTACTACACGATGGGCAAGGTGAAAGAGGCCGCCGAGGTGTTTCGCCAATGGCTGGACGATGAGCCCGACCACCCGATGGCCCGCCACATGCACGCCGCCTGCTCTGGCGAAAACGTGCCCGAGCGTGCGCCCGACAGCTACGTCGAATACACCTTCGACCGCTTCGCCGACAGCTTCGAAACGCAGCTCAACGAGCGGCTGCAATACCAGGCCCCGCAGCTTTGCGCCGCGATGCTAGCGCGCCATCTGCCTGCGCCGGCCCGGCAATTCGTGGTGCTCGATGCCGGCTGCGGCACCGGCCTGTGCGGGCCGCTGATAACGCCCTGGGCGCGCATCTTGGCAGGGGTCGACCTGTCGCGCGGCATGATCGACCATGCGAAGGCCAAGGCCGTCTACACCGATCTCTACAAGGCCGAGTTGACCGAGTTTCTGACCGAGTCGCCAGGGCAATGGGACGTGATCGTGTCGGCCGACACGCTGTGCTACTTCGGCGACCTGCAGGCACTGATGCATGCCGCCGGCAACTCGATCCGCCCGCAAGGCACGCTCGTGTTCACCGTCGAAGCCATGACCGATGATGAAGGCCTGCCTTACCGCCTGCAGCCGCACGGCCGCTACACCCATTCACGGCACCATGTCGAACAGACGCTGGCCGAGGCCGGCTTCGAACTGGCCGAGATCACCGAAGAGACCTTGCGCCAGGAAGGCGGCAGCGCGGTGCGCGGCTGGCTGGTGGCCGGGCGCAAGCAGGTATCGCCAGGGCAGGCAATTTAAAGACCATCCATTGACACGGCCCGCGGAGCCCAGCCAACGGGCTCAAGCCTGCGCTGGGCGCATTCGGCCGCCCCTCAATGATTCACGTTAGAAACGCTTTCGATACCCATGCCTCTTTTCCCATCCATCAAGAAAACACCACCTAGTTATTCAGGGCGCGCCTCAGGTTTCCAGACCTTGATCAGCCTGCTCAACGGCGTGTGGTTCATCTTCAAACTGTTGCTTTCAACGATTCTGGTCGCCATGCCGATTGCCTTGTTGGTCGATCGGCCTGAGAGAAGTTTTGACCCCGCGTCCATCGGCCTGTGCGTCTTTCTCGTGGTCATCGCTGCGTTACCGTGGGTGAAATTCAAGGCCTCCCGCCGTAATCTCGGTTGGGGAGGAATCGCCTTCTCATTCGTTATTGCATTCCTCGCCGTGCGCATGGCATCTGGGGCCATCGCGTTCCCTCGGAATTGCATAAGTAGTCGTCGATCGGCTTACTGCGAGTTGAGCAATCTGCTATTTACCGCAGGCGGAGAAATCTTGGCGGCCATGCCCCTCGCCATTGCCGCAGCCTCCATTTTTTGGCTCTTCGCGCAATTTAGTGTGATCGAACGTTGACAGGTGCCAGATCAAGGCAA
>CAXTCD010000272.1:0-4826 GCA_964242145.1 uncultured Rhizobacter sp. | reverse complement strand
CCGTGCGTGCCGACCAGCGCGACGCCGATTTCTGGCTCAGCGCTGACAATCTGGCAAAGGCACCGAAGGAGCAGAAAGGCTTTTTCCAGGGCGCACAAGACTCGATCAATCCTTATGTCACTGCCGGCAAGTTTCAGCCCTTCAAAGGCAACACCGAGATAGCCCCCGGGATCAATGCGATCGCCGCACCGGGCCACACGCCGGGTCACACGATTTATTCGGTCGAGTCCAAGGGCCAGAAGCTGGTGTTGTGGGGTGACCTGATGCATGTGGCCGCCGTTCAGTTCCCGCAGCCCTCGGTGACGATCGCGTTTGACGTCGACTCCAAAGCCGCAGCAGCGCAGCGCAAGAAGGCTTATGCCGATGCAGCCAAGGCAGGCTACCTGATTGGAAGCGCGCACCTTCCTTTCCCTGGCTTGGGCCACCTGCGGATCGAAGGCCAGGGCTACGGTTGGGTGCCGGTCGACTACAACTCGGTGCGCTGAACTTTGGGTTCTGAAGAGAACCTTGAAAGAAAAAAAGCCCGCATGCATGCGGGCTTTTTTAAGACAACTACCAAATTATTGGTAGGCGCGATTGGACTCGAACCAACGACCCCCACCATGTCAAGGTGGTGCTCTAACCAGCTGAGCTACGCGCCTACTGAAGCCCGCAACTATAGCACCGTTTTTGATGATGTCACTTACGACGTGCCGTTCTCACACCAGAGACTTTGGCAACCAATGACAGCACATGCGTTAGCCGCGCTGAATCGGCCACTTCCACGGTGAAGGTCATCCAGGCCGTTTGACCTCGAACGTCTTTGATCGACTGGGTGTTCACGCCGGTCATGTTCATCTTCTCCTTGGCGAATATTTCGGAGATGTCACGCAACAGGCCCGGCCGGTCGGCCGCGTCGACCATCACGTCCACCGGATACAGCGCAGGCCGATCGCCACGCGGCAATCCCCATTCGACAACGATCACGCGCTCTGGCGTGCGTGAGGCCATCTGGCGGAAGTTGGAGCAGCGCTCGCGGTGCACCGCGACGCCCTTGCCTCGCGTCACATAACCGCCGATCGCATCGGGCGGCGCGGGGCGGCAGCAGCGCGCGAGGTTGGTCAGCAAGCTCTCGACGCCGACCACCAACACACCGCCTTTGAGCGCCTTCTCATCGCTTCGCGGGCGGCGCAGGTTGATGATCTCGTCGATCACCGGCGCAGGCTCGGCCGGGCGCAACTGCGTCTCGATGTTGCGCAGCGAGAACTCGTCTTTGCCGACCAGTTCGAACAGCGCATCGGCATGGCGAAAGCCGAGTTGCGCTGCGAGATCGTCGAGCTTGACCGAGGTCTTGCCTTCGCGCTGCAGCACCTTCTCGACGGCCTCGCGGCCGCGTGCAATCGTGGCCTGTTGCGCGAGCGCGTTGAACCACGCCCGAACCTTGGCCTTCGAACGCGCGCTTTGCAAATAGCCCAGGTCAGCGTTCAACCAATCGAGCGATGGCCCGCCTTCCTTGATGGTGCTGACCTCGACCGTCTGCCCGCTTTGCAGCCGCGTGTTCAGCGGCACCATCGCACCATCGACCTTGGCACCGCGGCAGCGGTGGCCGATGTTGGTGTGCACCGTGTAGGCAAAGTCGATCGGCGTGGCACCCGCAGGCAGCTCGATCACTGCGGCCTGTGGCGTGAACACATAGATGCGATCGTCAAACACCGCTTCCGCCGGCGCATCGCCTGCCTCGGCGAAATCACGCTCCCACGCGAGCAGTTGCCGCAACACCGCCTTGCGTGCCTCGGCCACCTGCGCATCGAAATCTCCACTGGCACTGACACCGGCATAGCCCTTGGTGCCGGCCTCTTTGTAGGCCCAGTGCGCTGCGACACCATGCTCCGCATGTTCATGCATCGCACGGGTGCGGATCTGCACTTCCACCGGCCGCTCGTGTTCATCGAGCACCACGGTGTGCAGCGATTGATAGCCGTTGATCTTCGGCCGCGCGATGTAATCGTCTAGCTCGTCCGGCACAGCGTGCCAACGCGCATGCACGCGGCTCAACACGGCATAGCACTCGGACACGTCACCGACGATCACGCGCAACGCGCGGACATCCAGTACCTGATCGATCGACAGCGCCTTGCCGCGCATCTTTTTCCAGATGCTGTACAGGTGCTTCGGCCGCCCCTGCACTTCGGCCGTCAAGCCGCTGCGCGTCAAGTCATCGCTCAGCGCCTGGCGGAACGCTTCGATGCCGTGCTCGCGCTCGACACGTTTCTCATCGAGCAGCCGCGCGACCGTCTTGTAGTGCTCAGGCTCCAGGAAGCGGAAAGCGAGGTCCTCCATCTCCCACTTGATCTGCCAGATGCCCAAACGACTGGCTAACGGCGCAAATACCTGCATCGATTCACGCGCCAGCAGCGGCGGGCAAGGCTGCTTGGTGATCGCGAAATGGCGCAGCGTCTGCAAGCGTGATGCGAGCCGCAGCAGCACGACGCGCAGGTCACGCGAGAACGCCAGCAGCATCTTGCGCACGCGCTCGGTTTGCTCGGCCCGCTTCTCGTCATGCACCTGCGCTTCGCGCGCTGCGCGCTGAATCTGCACGAGCTTGCGGGTGTGCGTCACAAGGCCTGCATACGACGGCCCAAACGCCTTGCTGACCACTTCATCGGGCTTGCTGAGGAAGTCACCTGCATAGACAAGATAAGCCGCGGCGCCCATTGAAGGCGCCGCGCCGATGCCCAGCAGGATGTTGGCCACCCCTTCGGCATGGAGCAGCGCCTCTTCGCCGGTATCAAGCACCTGGCCGGTCAGTAAGGGTTCGGCAAATGCGCGCGCGCGCTGCAATTGGGAAAGTTCGGTTTCGCGAGATTCGTCGGCCGATACATCGGCCAGTTGGACGATCGGCGCAGCCGGCTGGCGGCTGTCCATCAAGGCAGTCTTCATGCGCGCAAAAGAAACTCCCGTACAGCAGCGATTTGGTCGTCTGCGGTCAGCATCGGCGCATGGCCGACACCAGCGAATTCACGCAGCTCCGCGCGCGGCCCGCGCTGCTGCATGGCGTGTGCAGTCTCGCGTGACAGCAAGTCGGAGTCGGCCCCGCGCAGCAGCAAGGTCGGGGCCTGCACGTTGTCATACATCGCCCACATCACCGCTTCCCCTGCGCGTGCAGCGTCTGGCGAGACGGCACGAAACGGCACGCCAATTTTCGGGTCGTAGTGGAAGGTGAAACCCTCACCGTCCACCTTGAGCATCGGCCGCGTCAGCGCCAGCCATTGCTCACGGGTGTGCGGCCCAAATCCTTTGGAGATGGCCCACATCGCATCGGCCGCTTCTTCCAGGCTGGCCCAGTGCTGAGGCTGGCCGATGTAGCTGCCGATGCGGGCCAGCGCCTGCAGTTCGATCACCGGGCCCACGTCGTTGAGCACCAGACGGCCGATCGGCGAATGCTTCTGAGCTGCAAGGCCCAGCCCGATCAGCCCGCCCATCGACGTGCCGACCCAGTCGACGCGCTGCGCGTTCACACGCGCCAGCAAGGTGACCATGTCGGCCACGTAAGTCGGTACCTGATAGCCCGCGGCATCGGCGAGCCAGTCGGACTGGCCGCGGCCGACGACGTCGGGGCAGATCACGCGGTAGTCGCCTTTTATCTGCTGCGCGAAGGTGTCGAAGTCACGCCCTTGGCGCGACAGACCATGCACGCAGACGAGTGCGCGCGGGTTGTCGCGCTCGCCCCATTCCCAATAGGCCATGCGGTGCAGGCCCTGAGGGCTCAGGCACTGCACATGGTTCAAGCGGGGTTCGTCCATGGCTCATCTCCTGTCGACTGTGTCACCACGGCTGATCGGCCGATGGCGAAAACGTTCCGGTGCAGCCGCCGGCAGGCCTCCACTACTTGGTCAGCTGAACTGTGCCGTTGACGTTGACGGTCACCGTGCCCTTGCCCAACTCGACCGGCAAGGCCTCGTCTGCCGACACCGACTCCACCTTCGCACGCATCATCATCGGCGCAAAGTGAGCCGGCTCGCTGGTGTTGACGGTCGCCTCGCGCAGCGTGAAGCCGCTGAAGCCGAACTGCCGCGCATAGTCGGCCGCCTTGGCGCGATAACGTTCGATGGCCTGGCCTGCAACTTCCGCTTCGACTTTTTCGCGCTGCTCGCGCGACAGGTCGGTGCCGACGCGGGCAATCGTCAAGGTGCGGATGCGGCCGGTGAGCTGCGCGATGCCAGGGATATCGCGCCCCTCCACTTTCAGCTCGGCCGAACCTTGCCAGCCCGTGATGCCGCCTTTGTTCGAGTAGCGCGGGAAGAGCGAAAAGTTGCCGGTCTGCACATCGATCTGTCCCGGCTTCGCCACCTTCTTGGCTTCGGCCAGCGCGGCGTCCAGCGCCTGCTTCAGCGCCGCCTGCACCGCGGCCGCCTCCACGCCATCGCGCGTGGTCGACAAGGTCACGCTCAGCAGATCCTTGGCCACATCGACACTGGCACTGGCCGACAGGCCGACGACGTTTTGAATCGGCGCTTCGGTGGCCGAACTCGCACCGCAGACCGCGGCCAGCGACGACAGCGCAACAGCACGCGCAAGCGCGCCGACGGTCGAGCAAGAAATTCTTTTCATGAGGTTCCCGGGTTGATGAACAGCAGCGGCAGGGTATCGAATTTGTCGGGCCGGGCAAGCGCCTGCAAATTCGGCCCCTTGCGGCGGCTTGTGAATTCGTGCTCGCTCTGCAGCCCTGATGCGCAGTACCATAGTTTTGTAACAGATGGTCAGGTACCCACAAAACAGGGCGTGAACTTGCGCACAATCGCCCCTGTTACAAATGACGAAAAGGTTCACCCATGACGCCCCCCTCC
>CAXTCD010000271.1:368-4828 GCA_964242145.1 uncultured Rhizobacter sp. | reverse complement strand
ACCTCCCACTCCTGCTCACCTCATTCGTGCAACTGAGGTTTGTCGCTAATCAGGAGCTGCCATGCCTGCTATGGTGGCGGCTTGTTTTGAGCCGAGGTGACCATGTCCAGCTACATCGAAGATGCATTGACCCAAGGTGAGACCGTGGTGCACACCGCACGCATCAGCGCCTGGGTTTTGTCGGGGCCGATTTTGTTGGGGCTCGTCCTGTTGCCGGCTTTTGGCGTAGGCCTGCTGTTCTGGTTGTATGCCTACATCCAATATAAGGCCACCGAACTGGCCATCACCAACAAGCGTGTGCTGGTCAAGCATGGCTTCATTGCGCGGCAAACCATCGAGCTCAGCATTAGCAAGGTTGAATCGATAAGGGTCGATCAGACCGTAATGGGGCGCGTGCTGAACTACGGCTCTTTGGTCATCTCCGGCGCTGGTACGGCGCAGGAGCCCGTGCGAGGCATTGCCAAGCCCATGGCCTTTCGCAAGGCATTCATCTCGGCGCAAGACGGTGTCGCCGCAGCGTGATCGAGGCTTGAAAAATGCCGCGCTTTGCTGCGAACCTGAGCTTCTTGTATTGATGCCGTCGAATACATGTTCCCTTATCAGTACGATGAGAAGCAGCTTGCAAGCTTGCTGAGTGCGAATGGCCTGCGTCAGGTGTTGTTCAATGCGCCGGTGGGCGATTGGGCTCGCGGTGACCGGGGCTTGGCCAGCTTGCCTGGCCGAGAGTCGCAGTTCAAGGAAAGCATCGCACTGGCCTTGAACTACGCATCAACGCTCGCATGCTCGCGAATGCATGTGATGGCCGGTGTGATCCCGCCTTATGCAGATGCCTCGCAAATGCGCGATGTCTATTGCGAGAACCTTTCATGGGCGGCGCAACGAGCAGCCGATGCAGGCATCGAGTTGTTGATCGAGCCGATCAACCCGCGCGACATGCCGGGTTATTTTCTCAACCGCCAGGCCAATGCGCATGCGGTCGTGACTGATGTTAGGAGCCGCCAACCTGAAGGTTCAAATGGATCTTTATCACTGCCAGATCGTTGAAGGCGATGTGGCGATGAGATTGCATGATTACCTTCCGACCGGGCAGGTCGCCCATCTGCAAATTGCCGGTGTGCCAGGGCGCCATGAGCCTGACTCGGGCGAACTGAATTGCGATGAGTTGTTTGCTTTGATCGATGGCATGGGCTATGACGGCTATATCGGCTGTGAATACCGTCCAAGAGCAGGCACCTCAGCCGGATTGGAATGGCTCAAACGCTAAGGCCTGCTACTTCGACTGATCAAAAGGGTTTGAGATGCCCGATGCCACATGGCCTGAGGGCACATGCGCCGATGCGTTTTCGATGTGGCCGCTTTGATCGTCAAAGAAGAAGTCGGGTTCGAACTCGCGCAGGAAGGCCCCCTTCGGCAAGCCGCCCAGGAACATGGCTTCATCGATCTCGATGTCCCATTCCATCAGCGTGCGGATCGCTCGCTCATGCGCCGGTGCGCTGCGCGCCGTGACCAGCGCGGTGCGGATGTGCATCAGCGGTGACTCTTGCCGCTGCAGCAACTGCAATGCGTCGAGCAATGGCTTGAATGGGCCGGCAGGCAAGGGCAGCGCTGCGCGGGCGCGCTCGTGAGCTTGAAAGGCATCAAGCCCACCGTCTTGAAAGACGCGCTCGGCTTCGTCTGAGAAGAGCACGGCGTCGCCATCAAAAGCGATGCGCACTTCGTTCGGATGGGCATCCGAAGCGCGTGCCGAATGCGGGAACACACGCGCCGCGGGCACACCGGCCGTCAGAGCCGATCGCACGTCGGGCTCGTTGGTCGATAAGAACAGGTGAGCGTTGAGCGGCTTCAAATAGCGCCAGGGTGGCTCGCCCCGCGTGAACACGCCACGATTGATCGGTAGCCCATAGTGCTGTGCCGAACGAAAGACCCTCATGCCAGAGACGGGGTCGTTGCGAGAAAGGATGACAACTTCGACCGATGAATCCGAGGGGGTCTTGTTGAATGCCAGCAGCTTGCGCACCAGAGAGAACGCCACGCCAGGTTTGGCGGGCTGGCCGACGCGCTCCAATTGAAGCTGCATATAGGCGCGATCGTCCCCGGCTTCGAAGAGAATGTTTTCTTCTTCGAAGTCGAACAAGGCACGCGATGAAATCGCAACGACCAGTTGACCGGCAAGGGTGGCAGGCATGCGTTTGATGATAACGATGCAGGCTGGAGACCAGCGGCTGCAGAGCGATGGGTGAACGGGCCATGGGCTTGCCACAACAAACGAAACAAAACAGCAAAGGGATTGAAACGGCCCCGATACAGCAGCCATCGACAGTGCTTGCCTGCGCCGAAGGCGCATCACCGAATTGGAGAATCCCTGAATCATGCAAGCCTTCATGCCAAGCCTGCAGGTTGACCCGGCGAGTGACGCAGTATTGGAGGCCGATTCGCCGTTCCATGTCTTGCGTGGCATACGTCAGGATGCGGACGGTTCACCGGCCGTTGCCGACTGCTCGGTCTTCTGGTGCGGCCAACGGGTGCGCTTGCCCTCCGTCAACGGCAATGTCAGCAGTTTCCGTTTCGTGCTGGAACTGCCGAATGCCGCTTGCCCAGCCTTGTTGGTCGCTGGTGTCGGTTTCCAGTTGGTCATGCATGAGAACGAGCGCTTGGTGATTCGACCACTGGCGCGCGCCAGCGGCGCGGTCGGTGAACGTGCCAATTTGCAATGGCTTGATGGAAGCCAAGGCCAACCGCTGCGGCCCTTTGAAATCACTTCATTCGATACGCAAAGTGTCTGGCAGGTGGATGAAGACGCAAGCCTGTTGCTGCTCAATGGTGAAACGGTTTTTGATGTGCGCAGCCTGCAAAGCTGGGCGCTGCATCCGGCGAATGTGGCGCTGTGTGCTGAGGCTGTGCTACCCGACACCTTGGGTGAGCCGGCCCGCTTTCTTTCTCCATCGCGCAGGCAGGTTGTGTTTTTCAGCCGGTATCGCGTCGGTTCGCGTGAAGGCACCGCGCTGAAGGTGTTCGAGTTCGCGCAACGTCGCGCCTATCTTGTGCCATTCGACGAAGCGCTGACTTCATCTGAAACCCTGCGCACAGGGACACAGCCATGGTTGGAGCGCCATTTCCAATGGCGGATTGATGGCCAGGGCCGCGAGCGCCTTCAGTGGCGAGGGCAGGCCGCAACCGACCCCTCGCCGAACGCGTGGCATTGAGCGTTGCGTGCAGCGTCCAGCGGTGCTTGAGCGGCCTCTGATGCCTATGTATTCCCATTCACATTCGCCCGCGTTGCGATCGATCGAGGCCCCAGTTTCATGAGCACTTCATTTCACGCGCAATGGCTGACTGACTTGTTCAACAGCAATGAGTCCTCGAAGCCATCATCTGAGAGCGGCCGATATGATTCGGGCCATTCAACACAGCCCAGAGGAGCGCAAGCCATGAGACAAGGCGACACCTCCGCGGCACCGGTGGTGCTGGTGGTAGACGATGAACCCGAGTTGCGCTCGCTGCTCGGCGAATATTTTGGGCGCCATGGCTTCACGGTGCGTGCAGCGGCAGACGCGGCTGAGGCACGCGCTTCCTTGGCCGAATCGCTGCCAGACCTGGCCATCCTCGACGTCAACATGCCAGGAGAAAACGGCTTGTCTCTCGCACGCTGGTTGCGTGAGGCGCATCCGCGGGTTGGTTTGGTGATGTTGACGACGGCCGGCGAGTCGGTCGACCGTGTTGTCGGCCTGGAATTGGGCGCCGACGACTATGTGCCCAAGCCTTTCGAAGTGCGCGAATTGCTGGCGCGCATTCGATCGGTCTTGCGCCGCCTGAAGCATTCAATACCAGCAACTCCGAAACCGCAGGAAGCAGCGTTACTTGCAACTCGTGTTCAGTTCGGCCATTGCCAGTTGGACCTTGACGAACGGCGCCTGACTGCATCCGACGGCGCGGACATCGAAATCAGCGCGGCTGAATTTGACTTGCTGGCACTGTTTGCTCGCCACCCTAACCGCCCATTGAACCGTGATCAGATCATGGAACAGGCTCACAACCGCGGCTGGGACGTCTTCGATCGCTCGATCGACTTGCGCATCATGCGATTGCGCCGAAAGATTGAAACCAATCCTGACAAGCCCGAGATTCTGAAGACTGTACGCAACGTTGGATACGTTTTCGTGACGAAGCCTGAGGGCGCGGAAGGCTGACGCGAAGAAGATCCCGCAGAATCGCGGGCATGATTGAAAACACGGAGCGAGAGTTCGTCTGGACCGGGAAAGGCTCGTGGGGTACCGAGCCTCTGCAAGCGCCTGCATTGCCCCCTGAAGGCGCCTGAAGCATTCGACTTGCTGGCACTGTTTGCTCGCCACCCTAACCGCCCATTGAACCATGATCAGCTCATGGAGCAAGCCCATAAACGCAGCTAGGACGTCTTCGATCGCTCGATCGACTTGCGCATCATGCGATTGCGCCGAAAGATT
>CAXTCD010000271.1:0-268 GCA_964242145.1 uncultured Rhizobacter sp. | reverse complement strand
CGAGATTCTGAAGACTGTACGCAACGTTGGATACGTTTTCGTGACGAAGCCTGAGAGTCTTGTCCAACGAGGAATGAGCCTGGAGAGAGGGGCGAGATTCCAATGAGGAATGAGCGTGGAGGGGTCTGAGGCTGAAGGGATGGCGACCTGAGAAGGGTTGGCAAGCGCGGGGTGACGATCATCGAATCGATGGTGATCGACATGAACGAGTCGCGGCGCGTGTCAAGGTAGTTGTCGCCCCGTTTATGCAGCCAATGGCTGTGTGAGG
>CAXTCD010000270.1:0-5049 GCA_964242145.1 uncultured Rhizobacter sp. | reverse complement strand
TGGCCTGGGGCCTGCGGCCCGGCCGGCTGGAGCTGGCGGGCATCGCGCTGGGGCTGGTCGGCGTGCTGATGTTGACCCAGGGCGCGGGCTTCCAGGCCTCACCGGCCGGGCTGGCGGCGATCGCACTGGCCTGCATCACCTGGTCGATCGGCAGCGTGCTGAGCCAGCGCAGCCTGCCGCTCGCGCCCGGCGCCACCGGCTTTGCAAGCGAGATGATCTGCGGCGGCCTGGTGCTGCTCGGGATGTCGGCACTGCAGCAGGAAACACCGCAATGGCCGCCGCAAGCCCAGGCGCTGGCGGCGTGGTGCTATCTGGTGGCGTTCGGCTCGTTGATCGCCTTCAATGCCTACATGGTGCTGTTGAGTCATGTCGGCACCGGGGTGGCATCGAGTTATTCCTTCGTGAACCCGGTGATCGCGATGCTGCTGGGCGTGATGATCGCGGGCGAGGTCGTCACCTCGTTTGAATGGGCGGCGGCCGGCGTCGTGTTGATCGGCGTCGTGCTGTTGCTCGCGGGCTCACGGCGCAAAGCGGCGACCTGACCGGCGCGCACCTTCGAAGACCAACGCCGCCCCGGGCACGCTGATCTCTTTCACGATCGCTCGCTGCGTCTCTGGCGGTGCTCTGGCGGTGCCCTGGCGTCGCTGGCTCGCATCGAGAAAAGGCCGCTACCGGCGTGCGTCTTGCGCCAACTAACGCCTCGCTTCAGCGGCCTTGCGGATCGCACTCAAGGTCATACGGCTGGTGCTGATATCGCTCGACAACTTCAGGTGCAGCAAGGTCGGCCGCCCCGCCTCTAGGGCCGCAGCAAAGGCCGCTTCGAAGTCTTCGGTGCGTTCCACCCGGCCTGCCTGCCAGCCATAGGCTCGCGCCAGCGCGGCGAAATCGGGGTTGAATAGATCGCTGCCGCTGACCCGGCCCGGGTACTCGCGTTCCTGGTGCATGCGGATCGTGCCGTAGGTGCCGTTGTCGACGACGATGCTGATCAGGCGCGTCGCGCCGTAGCCGGTGGCCGTGGCCAGCTCCTGCCCGGTCATCAGGAAGTCGCCATCGCCGGCGATGTTGACCACGGTTCGCTGCGGGTAAAGCAAGGCCGCCGCCACGGCCGCCGGCACCCCGTAGCCCATCGCGCCGGAGGTCGGCGCGAGCTGGGTGCGGCCGTGGCGTTGCAGGCCGGGGTAGCGGCAATAACGGTGCAGCCAACCGGCGTAGTTGCCCGCGCCATTGGTAAACACGGTGTCGGCCGGCGCCAGGCGCTGCACGGTTTGGATCACCACGGCCATGTCGAGCGGCGCGATGCTCGGCGCAATCAGGTTGGCTTCGTAGTCGGCGTGCGCCGCGCTCGTCCATTCGGCCCAAGGTAGTTGCGTCGGTGGCGCCAGCGTTTCCAAGGCTTTCGCAGCGCAGGCCATGCTCGATTGCAGCAACAAATCAGCGGCATAGACACGGCCCAATTCTTCGGCGCCGGCATGCAGATGGATCAGCTTTTGATGCGGCCGTGGGGCCTTCAGCAAGGTGTAGCCGCCGGTCGTCATCTCACCCAGGCGCGTGCCGACGGCAATCACCAGATCGGCCTCGGCAATGCGTTTGGCCAGCAAGGGGTTGATGCCGATGCCGACGTCGCCGGCGTAGTTCGGGTGGTTGTTGTCGAACAAATCCTGGAAGCGGAAGGCGCAACCCACTGGCAGGTTCCAGCCTTCAGCGAACCGCTGCATCGCATCGCAAGCGGCAGCGTCCCAGCCACTGCCGCCAACGATCACGAAAGGCCGCTGCGCAGCCAGCAGCATCGCTCGGACTTCGCGCAGCGCGCCCGGTGCCGGCCAGGCTTGCGCGGGCTCGATGCGGGGCAGCACCGCGGCGTCGGTGGCCTGAGTCAGCATGTCTTCGGGCAGCACCAGCACGACCGGCCCCGGGCGGCCCTGCATCGCGGTATGGAAGGCACGAGCGACGTATTCGGGCAGGCGCTTAGCGTCATGAACCTCGCCCACCCATTTCGCAAAACCCAAGGTGCCCGGGCCGAACACTTGGCGGTAGTCGAGCTCTTGAAACGCTTCGCGGTCGCGCTGATCGCTGGCCACCTGGCCGATGAACAAGACCATCGGCGTGCTGTCTTGAAACGCGGTGTGTAGCCCGATGCTGGCGTTCGTCGCGCCTGGCCCGCGGGTCACGAAGCAGATGCCGGGGCGCCCGCTCAGCTTGCCTTGCGCTTCGGACATGAAAGCGGCCCCGCCCTCTTGCCGGCAGGCAATGAAGCGGATGCGATCGCGGTGCTCGTGAAAACCATCGAGCACTGCCAGATAGCTTTCACCCGGCACGCCGAATGCGGTATCGACGCCTTGGGCGATCAGGGCTTCGACCAGCACATGGCCGGCCAGGCGGGAGGGCGATGAAGTCGTCATGGAGGCACAGGCTCTTGAAGAAGAGCGAGAGTGTGCCTCGAACCGGTTGGCCCGTCAGGTGCTCGCGGCAAGCGCAGTGCGGCGCACGCGGCGCACGTTGAAGGCGCTGGCAATCAGCACCGCCTGCACGATCGCAATGCCCAGCCATACATCCTTCGGGCGATGCAGGTCCATCAGCGTGCCGAACACCAAGGGCGCGACCGCCTGGCCGATGTCCAGGCCTGAATAGACAACCCCGTAGACGCGGCCGGTGGCGTTATCGGGCGCAGAGCGCTTGACGATCAAGTCGCGCGAAGGCCCGGCCAGGCCGGCGGCAAAACCCATCGCACCGAAAAGCACCGGCACGGCCGACGCCGGCACATCGGCAAAGCCGATCGTCAATGCGATCGACGCGGCAATGCCGAAGCCCACGCCGACGATGCGCTCGCAGCGCGACGGGTCGATAACCAGAAAACCGCCGACCACCATGCCGCCGGCACTTGCGACCATGTAGATCGTTAGGCACATCGCCGCCAGAGGGGCCGGCACCTGGTGCAGCAAGCGCGCAGCCTCGGGCGCGAAGGCCTGGACGCCACTCAAGGCCATCGCATAGAAAAAGAAGAAGGCAAAGCACATCCAGACCGCCGGGATCGATAGGAAGTCGAAGTTGCCCTCCGCCGCACCGGGCTTCACCGCTGCCGGCTTGGCGGCAAAGGCACCTTCCAATGACAGCTGATGGCGGTTCAGCCACAGCACGGCAATCACTGCAAAGGCCAGTGCACCGGCGCTGACGAGCGCTACGCGCCACGAGAACGCCATCGCCAGCGGCACCAGCATCGCAGGCGCCAGCGCCCAGCCCAGGCTGCCGGTGATGCCGTGAACGCTGAACGCATGGCCGAGGCGCTTCGGGTGGATCTTGCGGTTCAGCAACGTGAAGTCGACCGGATGGAACACGCCATTGCCGATGCCGGCGACGATCGAGAAGAACGCGAGCATCGCGTAGCTCTGGCTGGCCGCGAAGCCGAAGGCCGACAGGCCCAACAGGCCCAGGCCGGCAAACAGGATCGGGCGCGGGCCGAAGCGGTCGACCACGAAACCCGATACCGCCTGCACCGCGCACGAGACGACGAAGAAGATCGTCATCAACAGGCCCAGCTCGGTGTAGCCGACGCCGAACGCATCCTTCAGCCACGGGAACAACGGCGCCAGCAGCAGCTGGCTGAAATGGCTCACGCTGTGGGCCAGGCCCACGAGGCCGATGACGGTCACGTCCTGACGCAGCGGCGTCAAGGGGATGGCAGCGGAGGGGATGGCGGCTGAACTCATGCAGGTCTCTTCACAGATGGCAGATGGCGGGGTACACGATCGTAGACCGCAAGCGTTCGACGGGTTTACGAT
The DNA here is from genome assembly GCA_964242145.1 of uncultured Rhizobacter sp. Lineage (GTDB taxonomy): Bacteria > Pseudomonadota > Gammaproteobacteria > Burkholderiales > Burkholderiaceae_C > Rhizobacter. The sequence goes on along the minus strand of CAXTCD010000270.1, from coordinate 1,273 downwards.
AGACAGTCAAGTTCTATCGAGATCCAGCCAACCATGCCAGCGCGCTCTATTCAGCCCCCAACCCGCACCAGTGGCCGCACGCGAGATCGACAAAAGGATGACGGCCAGGCCACGCCGGCCGCGGCCCACCCGACCATCGGCCCGCTGACACCGCACCTCTATCAGCCCACCGTCGCGCGGCCGCTGCGTGCCAAACAGTTGCAGTTGAATGCCGAGACCGAGGTCGCGCAGCACAGCCATCCGTGGGCGCAGATCAGCCTGTCGACCACCGGCGTGATTCGTTTGACCGCCGCGCGAGGCACCTACATCGTTCCGCCTTCGCGGGCCTTGTGGATACCGGCCGGGGTGGCTCACGCGGTGAGCGTGCTGGAAGACGCCGACCTGCGCACGCTCTACCTTCATCAGCCACGCCATCGCTGCGGGCCCGGCGTGGCCGCTGATGAGTCGGGCCCTTGGCAACAGTGCCGTGTGCTGGAGGTTTCGGAGTTGCTGCGCGCGCTGGTGCTGGAGCTGAGCATCACGCCCGACCCTGCAGGCTCGGCCTTGCCAGCGCCGACGCTGCAACGCGAGAAGCGCCTGAGTGCACTGGTGCTCGATGAGCTGCGCCGTGCGCGGCCGGTGCGCCTGGGTGTCGACATGCCCATCGACAAGCGCCTTCGCAGCCTGTGCGAAGCGGTGCTGAATGACCCGACACGGCATGCCACGCTCGAAGGTTGGGCCCAGGACACCGGCGCCAGCCCGCGCACGGTGGCCCGCCTGTTTCGCCAGGAATTGAAGACCAGTTTCGTTCAATGGCGCCAGCAGGTTTTGCTTGCCAAAGCCCTGTCGATGGCAGCACAAAAGCATTCGATGGGGGCGATAGCCGCCGAGCTGGGTTATGCCAGCGCCAGCGCCTTCACCGCGATGGTGCGGCGATCGGTCGGTGCGCCACCAAGCCGCTTCTTTGCCTGAGCCCATGCCCTGTTGCAGGGCGGCTGCGACAGCCCGAAACACTCGCCAGACGAATCGTTTCAAAGATGGGGATGGTTTGCGTCGCACACGCCCCTAGACTGCGCGCCAGACCGCGTGCATTCGACGCGCGTGCCCCAGGGGGAACTGAATGTTGACGTCCTTGTTCGGAGATCTCCGAACCCCTCGCGAAGACAATCGCGATGAATCTTTCTTGGTTGAAGAACGCGACCGCGGCTTCAGCGCCACACCGTTGCTCGAACACGTTGACACCGAGGTCAATGCACGCGGCCAGATGGTCGATCGCCACCAGCGCGATTTGGTC
>CAXTCD010000269.1:0-5093 GCA_964242145.1 uncultured Rhizobacter sp. | reverse complement strand
TCGCGCAGGTCGGGCGGCAGGATCACTTCTTCGAGCTGGGCGGGCATTCGCTGCTCTTGCTGCAGATGCACCGCCGCCTCGCGCAGCAGCTCGATGCACGGCCCGCAGTGGTCGATCTCTTCAAGTACACGACGGTCGAAAGGCTGGCCACTCATCTGAGCGCATTGCAGACGGGCAGCACACCGGTGCCCGCCTCGACCCAGCAGGCCGATGAGCGCGCGAAACGCCAGCGCGCGACCTTCCTGCCCCGCAAGACTCCCTCACGGAACCGCGCATGAACGCCCACGACGACGCCAGCGACGTCTTTGATTCCACCGGTGCCGAGATCGCGATCATCGGCATGGCTGGCCGCTTTCCGGGTGCCGACGATGTCGATGCCTTCTGGTCGCGCATCCGCGCTGGCGTCGAGTCGGTCACGCACTTCAGCAGCGAAGCGATGGCGGCGCGCGGCGTGCCGGCCGAATTGCTGGCCGACCCGGCGCATGTGAAGTCGGGCATGGTGCTCGATGGCATGGACCGCTTCGATGCCGGCTACTTTGGCTACACGCCGCGCGATGTCGAGCAGCTCGACCCGCAGCAGCGCGTCTTCCTCGAAACCGCCGTGCAGGCGCTCGACCATGCGGGCTATGGCGATGCCGCGCAGGCCGGCCTGACGTGCGTCTTTGCCGGCTGCGGCGCCAACGCTTATCTGCTGCGCCATCTGCTGCCGTCCGTGCGCCGCGATGCGCATGACATCTCGGCGCTGATCGGGCTGATGAACGGCAATGACAAAGATTCGCTCGCTACCCGGCTGGCCTACAAGCTTGATTTGCGCGGCCCGGCGGTCACGGTGCAGACGGCCTGTTCGACCTCGCTGGTCGCGGTGCATCTGGCCTGCCGCAGCCTGCTGAACCACGAGGCCGATACCGCGCTGGCCGGTGGCGTGTGGCTGAACCTGATGCAGCACGGCGGCTACCGCCATCAAGCCGGTTCGATCCTTTCACCCGATGGCCATTGCCGTGCCTTCGATGCCGATGCGGCCGGCACGGTGATCGGCAGCGGCGCCGGGCTGGTGGTGCTGAAGCGGCTGGCCGATGCGCTGGCCGATGGCGACACCATCCATGCGGTGATCAAGGGCTCGGCGCTGAACAACGACGGTGCGGCCAAGGTGGGCTACACCGCGCCCAGCATCGACGGGCAGGCCGAGGTGATTTTGGCGGCGCAGGCGATGGCCGAAGTGCCACCGGACAGCATCGGCTACATCGAAGCCCACGGCACCGGCACCACGCTGGGCGACCCGATCGAGATCGCCGCGCTGACGCAAGCCTTTCGCGCGGGCGGCAGCACCGCGACCGGCCACTGCGCGATCGGCTCGGTCAAGACCAACATCGGCCACCTCGACGCGGCCGCGGGCGTGGCCGGCTTGATCAAGGCGGTGATGGCCTTGAAGCACCGCACGCTGCCCCCCAGCCTGAACTTCAAGCGCCCGAATCCGCAAATCGATTTCGCCACCAGCCCTTTCTATGTCAACACCGAGGCGCGGCCTTGGCCGGCGGGCGAGACGCCGCGCCGCGCCGGCGTCAGCTCGTTCGGCATGGGCGGCACCAACGTGCATGTGGTGCTGCAGGAAGCCCCGGCCGAAGCCGTGTTCGCACGGCCGGTGGATCGCACCGAGCTGCTGACTGTGTCAGCCCGCAGCGCCGAGGCTTTGGAGACCGCATTGGTGCAACTGGCGGCCCGGTTGCATCAGTTTGCCGGGCAGCCGTCGGCCCCTGCGTCCGATGGGGCTCCGGTGGCTGCACCGTCTTTGCGCGACATCGCCCACACCTTGCGCGTGGGCCGCCGCCGCTTTGACCATCGCGCGGCGGTGTTGGCCAACACCACCACGCAAGCCGCGCAGCGCCTGCGCGAACGGCCGGCCGATGCCTTTTTCAGCGGCCAGCGCGGCGCGCAGCGGCCGAGCGTCGCCTTCCTGTTCCCCGGCCAGGGCGCGCAGCACCTGGCGATGGGCCAGGCGCTGTACCAACGTGAGCCGGTGTTCCGCGCAGAGTTCGATATCTGCTGCGAGCTGCTGGTGCCACTCGGGCTCGATCTGCGCCCATCCTTGTGGGCTGAAGACGGATCGAACGAAGAAGCCGCCGCGCGCCTGAACGAAACCGAGCTGACGCAGCCCGCGCTGTTCGCGATCGAATACGCGCTGGCCCGCTTGTGGATGAGCCGCGGTGTGCATCCCGATGTGATGTTAGGCCACAGCATCGGTGAATACGTCGCCGCCTGCCTGGCCGGCGTGTTCAGTCTGCAAGACGCCTTGCCGCTGATCGCTGCGCGCGGCCGGCTGCTGCAGGGCACGGCAGCGGGCGCGATGTTGAGCGTGGGCTTGCCGGAGGCGCAATTGCAAGCCTGGCTGCAGGCCGGCTGCGATCTGGCGGCGGTGAATGCCGAGGGCTTGTGCGTGCTGTCGGGTTCGCCACAGGCGATCGCCGCCGCGCAGCGCGGCCTTGAAGCCCAGGGCGTCGCGGCGCGGCCATTGCATGTGACGCGCGCCTTCCATTCGGCGCAGGTCGAACCGGTGCTTGCCGAGTTCGAAGCCTTGCTGAAGCGGGTGAGCTTGTCGCCGCCGAAGATTCCGTTCATCTCCAACCTCAGCGGCCAGCTGATCACCGCAGCCGAGGCCACCCGCCCGGCTTATTGGGTTCAGCATCTGCGCGCACCGGTGCGCTTTGCCGACGGCTTGGGCACGCTGCTGGCGCAGCCCGGCCGTGTGTTGCTGGAGGTGGGACCGGGCGAGAGCTTGAGCACGCTGGCCCGGCGGCACCCGATGGCGGCCTCCGGCGCGCACCGGGTGCTGGCCTCGCAATGCCACCCGCAACGCCGCGACGCGAATGCCGCGCAGTTCGACCGCTGCTGCGCTCAGTTGTGGATTGCCGGCATCGACACGCAGCCCGTGGCCGATGCCTTGCCATCGCCACGCCGCGTGCCGCTGCCGAGCTATCCGTTTGAGCGCCAGTCGTACTGGATCGATGCGCCTGCGGCAGGTCATGTGGAGGTGCCTGCGGCACGCAAGGCGGCGCCATTCGCTGCGCCAAGCGTTGACACAGTCAAGCCGCGCCTGCTCACGGATTGGCTGCTCGCGCCGCACTGGGCCCGCAGCAAGCCGCTGCCTGCCGCAACGGCGGTAACGGCGGTAACGACGGTAACGGATGTTGCCCGATCCACGCTGATCCTCGGTGATGCGCAAGGCCTCGGCCAAGCCTTGGTGCAAGCACTGCGCGCCCAAGGTCATACCGTCCTGTTCGCGCAGGCCGGCGAGGCGCATTGCGAGCTTTCGCCGGGCCAGCACACGGCACGGCCCGACCATGCCGGCGACCTGGCTGAATTGCTGCGCCACGCTGGGCGCAGCGCACCGGTGTCGCAGGTCTGGCATCTGTGGAGCCTGCACAGCGATGCACTGGAGCGCGGCTTTCACAGCCTGATGGCGCTGGGGCAGGCCTTGGGGCAGGGCACGTCGGCTCGCGGTGTGCTGCGCCTGATGGTCGTGACGCAAGGCCTGGAAGACGTGACCGGCACCGAACGGCTGCAGCCGAACCAGGCCACGCTTCACGGACCGTGCAAGGTGATTCCGCTGGAGCTGCCGGGCGTCGAATGCCGTTTGATCGATGTGGCCGTGGCTGACACAGTGGATGCCGAGGGGGCGTCGTATCGCCTAGCAAACCTCGTGCGGCAACTGCTCGCCGAAGCGGCCACGCCATCGATTGCAAGCGCTGCCGCAGCGAATGCCGATGCACCTGATTCCGAAGCCATCGCTTATCGCGGCCCGCACCGCTGGCTCAAAAGCTTCGAGCCGGTGGCGCGCGGCGATCGCGTCGAGCCGCGCCTGCGCCAAGGCGGCGTTTACCTGATCACCGGTGGCCTGGGCGGCGTTGGCTTCAGCTTGGCCCGCCATCTGGCGCAGCATTGGCAGGCGAAACTGGTGTTGCTGACGCGACAGTTGAGCGAAGTCGCCCAGCAGCGCTTGCAGGCGCTCGAAGCGCTGGGCACCGAGGTGCTGTGGCTGCAGGCCGATGTGGCCGATGCCGCCAGCGTGCAGGCGGCGCTGGCCCAGGCGCGTGCGCGCTTCGGCAGCTTGCATGGCGTGATCCATGCGGCTGGCGTCGGCGGCGGGGGCTTGATCGCGCAGCGCAGCCGCGAAGCGATCGAGCGGGTGTTCGCGCCGAAGCTGGCGGGCACGCGGCATCTGCTGCAGGCGCTGCGCGATGAGCCGCTGGACTTCATGTTGCTGTGCTCGTCCTTGAGCGCCATCACCGGGGGCTTCGGCCAGGCCGACTATGTGGCCGCGAATGCTTATCTCGACGCCGTGGCCACCCGCGAATGGCGCGAAGGCCGGCCGCTGATCTCGGTCAACTGGGATGCCTGGCGCGAGCTGGGCATGGCCGCCGGCCAGCAGTTGCCGGAGGGCGTGGGCATTGCGCCAGCGCAGGCCGGCGCCTTGCTCGAAGCCTTGCTGGCCGATTCGTCGCTGGTGCAAGTGCTGGTGTCGACCTTGCCGCTGGCCGAGCAGCGTGCGGCGCAGCGCTCGGGCCAGCTGGCCGAGCGGCTGCTGGCCGCGCCGCTGTCGAAGCAGCGCAGCCATGGCCGGCCGCAGCTCAGCACGCCGTATCAGGCGCCGCAGGGCGAGGTCGAAGACGGCCTGGCTGCGATGTGGAGCGAATTCCTGGGCATCACGCCGATCGGCGCGCACGACAACCTGTTCGAGCTGGGCGGTGACTCGCTGCTGGCGATCCAGCTGATCGCGCGCATCCGCAGCGCCTATGGCGTGGACCTGCACCCCGCGCTGCTGTTCAACGGCCCGACGGTCGCCGAACTGGCGCTGCAGATCGAAACCCGATTGATCGAAGAACTTGAGCAGGCCGATGCACAGCCTGCTCTTGCCTGAGCCTGTTCCGACCATGTCTTCTTCGTCCGATTCTTCTTCGTCAGGTCCTTTTTCGTCTGTCCTTCTTTCGACAGGCTCTTCGTCAGATGCCTCGTTGCCGGCTTCATCGGCGGAAGCGTCTAACGTGTTGACGGAGCGCCGCGCACGGCTCAGCCCCGCGCAGCGCGCGCTGCTCCAGCAG
>CAXTCD010000268.1:0-5111 GCA_964242145.1 uncultured Rhizobacter sp. | reverse complement strand
TCAAGCCAACGAGGTGCGAGGGGTCGATCTGACCTACATCAGCGTCGACCTGCCTTCGGCCATTGCCACAGCCAACCAGACAGATGATGGCGAAGATTTGCCTGCATCAGTCTGAAGCCGCTTGCAGGGCGGGCTTGCTGCCCTCCAAGAATCTCTCAAGGAGTTGAAATGCCCAAGGTCATCCGCCTTGGCGATCCCACGGACCACGGCGGCAAGGTCGTTGCCAGTGGGGCGTCATACGTCACGATTGACGGCATTCCGGTTGCCTTGAAAGGCGATGCCTGCACCTGCCCAAAGCGCGGTCACAACGACGGCAAGATCGCTGAGGGAGATCCGGATCACACGATCAATGGCGTGCCGGTCGCCTATGAAGGCCACAAGACGACTTGCGGGGCCTTGCTGATTTCGACCATTGAAAATTTCCTCAAGGCATGAGGTTCTTGGCTGCGTGCGGAGCTGCCTGGGGCCGAAGGGTGTGGATCGGTGTAGCGTTTGTCGGGCCCATTCATCGGCGCATTTGGGTCGGAGGAAGATGCTTCGTCGCCGCCTCCACAGGCGGCCAAAAGCAGAGTTGACACCACTAGTGTCCTTATCAAAATTGTTCTGAAGGTCATATTGAGTAGCCAGCAAGAAGTCGAAGCCGCCCGCGCAAATCCCGCGTTTGCGACCGGAACATCGATCAACACTTGATCGTCGATTCCTGCCGGGGGCACCAACCAAACACTGCTGCAAGGTTCTCGCGATACGTCTCGTATCAGCTCGATTGAACCTTGATCCTGATTGCAGTAACCTGCCAGCCACTGAGCTTGAGTGCACTCTCCAGCCGGGGCTGAAGCTGGCGAAGCTTGGCACCAACCGATGCGTTGGCGACCAATAAGGACCAGCCATCAGCATCCACGGGGCCGGGTTTTACATGGGCGGCCAAGGCCGCTGGCAAGACAGTCCGGATTGCATCGAAGCGTTCATTGGATTCACGCAGCAACTGCCGCAGCCGCACAAGTGGGGCGCAGCGATTCAGCGCCTCTTCGATGCGCAAGGCGTTGGGGGTTACCGGGGAAAACTTCGGTTTCACCACAAGGAGTTTAGCGATGCAAATACTGATCACACATGGAAGCATGGCCCGCACCCGCGTGCTGCGCTTCAACAGATTGCAGATCGCCACTGCGTTGGCGGTGTTGACCATCGTGTTGCTGCTGTTGTCGGGCACGGTGTATCACGTGATTTTTCTGAAAGCTGCGCGAGAGGGCTGGCCCGTGGTGAGCCAACTGGTGAAGCTTGTCGTGCGCGACGAGTTCGCGCAACGCGATCGCTTCATGCGTGAGAACCTCGATGCGATGGCGCAGAAGGTTGGCGAGATGCAGGCCAAGCTGATCAAGCTCGAAGCCATTGGTGAGCGTGTGTCGGGCCTGGCTGGCGTTAAGCCGGAAGACCTGCGCCTGGCGCCTGCATCAACACGTGGCGGGCAAGGCGGCCCTTTTGTTCCGGCACGCACGCCATCGTTCGATCAACTCAATGGCATGGTGTCTTCATTGGATGAAGCCACCGAGCAAAGCACCGACCTCTTCACGATGATTGAATCCCGACTGTTCGAGAAGCGCCTGGAAGCGCTGATGGTGCCGAACAGCCGGCCTGTGAACGGCGAGGTCGGTTCGGGCTTTGGCTTCCGGACCGACCCCTTCACCGGCCGCCCTGCGTTGCACACCGGGCTTGATTTCCCTTCCGACATCGGCACGCCGATTCTGGCGGCGGCTGGTGGTGTCGTGCGATCGACCGACCCGCACCCGGCGTATGGCAATCTGCTCGAAATCGATCATGGCAATGGCCTGATCACCCGCTATGCCCATACCTCGAAGATCCTCGTCAAAGCCGGAGACCTGGTCAAGCGCGGTCAGTGGGTGGCCGAGGTCGGCACCACCGGTCGCTCAACCGGCCCTCATCTTCACTTCGAAGTGATGGTGGAAGGCGTGCTTCAAGACCCGGCGAAGTTCCTTGCTGGCAAGGCGTCGGTGCCGATCACGGCCGACTTGGCATCCTCCGGAGGCCGCTTTCGGACCAGTCACTGAGTCGACGTTTTTGCACCCCCTCGGGTGCTAAGATTCGCGGCTTTTTCTCGCGATAACGCGGTGGTGAAGGCTTGCAAATCGCAGGCTTGACCCCAGTTCCCAATCGCATCTTGTTTGAGCGCCGTGGCCTTGTGCGTCGTGGCTTCAAAACCTTCCCGCTGCTACCAGCTTCAATACCCCACCCCCGCATGTTGCCCAAGCTTCTCACCACGATTTTCGGTAGCCGCAACGACCGTCTGCTCAAGCAGTACCGGCAGGTGGTGCAACAGATCAATGCGCTGGAGCCGCAGTTCGAGAAACTCGACGATGCGGCCCTGAAAGGCAAGACAGAAGAGTTCAAACAGCGCGTCGCCAAGGGCGAGTCGCTCGATGACTTGCTGCCTGAAGCGTTCGCCGTCGTTCGCGAAGGCGGCAAGCGTGTGCTGAAGATGCGCCACTTTGACGTTCAGTTGATCGGCGGCATGGTGCTGCACAACGGCAAGATCGCGGAAATGCGCACCGGTGAAGGCAAGACGCTGATGGCGACCTTGCCGGTCTACCTGAACGCATTGGCCGGCAAAGGGGTGCACCTCGTCACCGTCAACGACTACCTCGCCCGCCGCGATGCGGAGTGGATGGGCAAGCTCTACAACTTCCTGGGTCTGACGGTCGGCGTGAACTTGCCGCAGATGGCTCGCGAAGCCAAGCAGGCGGCCTATGCCGCCGACGTGACCTACGGGACGAACAACGAATACGGCTTTGACTACCTGCGCGACAACATGGTCTACGAGACCGCCGACCGCGTGCAGCGCAACCAGAGCTATGCCATCGTCGATGAGGTCGACTCGATCCTGATCGATGAGGCCCGCACCCCGCTGATCATCAGCGGCCAGGCCGAAGACCATACCGAGCTGTATGTGCGCATCAATGCGGTGGTACCGCAGCTGAAAAAGCAGATCGGTGAACTCGACCTGCGCACCGGCGAAGGCGTGATCGAGCCGGGTGATTTCACCGTTGATGAGAAGTCGCACCAGGTCTTCCTGACCGAAGACGGCCATGAAAATGCCGAACGCATCTTGCGCGAAGCCGGTTTGCTGGTGGATGGCGCGAGCTTGTACGACCCGGCCAACATCACACTGATGCACCACGTGTATGCCGCGCTGCGCGCCATCCACTTGTACAACCGCGATCAGCATTACGTCGTCCAGGATGGCGAAGTCACCATCGTCGACGAATTCACCGGCCGCCTGATGACCGGCCGCCGCTGGTCCGATGGCTTGCATCAAGCCGTCGAAGCCAAGGAAGGCGTGGAGATTCAGAGCGAGAACCAGACGCTCGCGTCGATCACGTTCCAGAACTACTTCCGCATGTACGGCAAGTTGTCGGGGATGACCGGCACGGCCGATACCGAAGCCTACGAATTCCAGGAGATCTACGGCCTGGAGACGGTGGTGATTCCGCCGAACCGGCCAACCGCCCGCAAGGACGAACTCGACCTGGTCTACAAGACCAACAAAGAGAAGTTCGAGGCCGTCACCAACGACATCCGCGACTGCCACCAACGCGGCCAGCCGGTGCTGGTCGGGACCACCTCGATCGAGAACTCCGAGCTGATCTCGAACCTGCTGCAAAAGGCAAAGCTGCCGCACCAGGTGCTGAACGCCAAGCAGCATGCAAAGGAAGCCGAGATCGTGGCCCAGGCGGGGCGCCCTGGCGTGATCACGATTGCGACCAACATGGCCGGCCGCGGAACCGACATCGTGCTGGGCGGCAATGTCGAGCGCCAGATTCAGGTGATCGAAGCCGATGCATCGGTCAGCGAGGCCGATAAAGCGGCGCGCGCGCAGACGCTGCACGACGAATGGCAAGGCCTGCATGACCAGGTGAAGGCCGCTGGCGGCCTGCGCATCATCGCGACCGAGCGCCATGAATCGCGCCGCATCGACAACCAGCTGCGTGGCCGTTCGGGCCGCCAGGGTGACCCCGGTTCGTCGCGCTTCTATCTGTCGCTGGAAGATCCGCTGATGCGCATCTTTGCGGGCGACCGTGTGCGCTCGATCATGGACCGGCTGAAGATGCCCGAGGGCGAGGCCATTGAAGCCGGCATCGTGACGCGCAGCATCGAAGGCGCGCAGCGCAAGGTCGAGGCACGCAACTTCGACGTTCGCAAGCAGCTGCTGGAGTACGACGACGTCGCCAACGACCAGCGCAAGGTCATCTATCAGCAGCGCAACGAGATTCTCGAAGCGCAGAACCTCGATGCCCAGGTGACGAGCCTGCGCGAAAGCACGCTGAACGATGTGGTTCGCACCTTTGTTGCGGCCGAGAGCGTCGAAGAGCAATGGGACTTGCCGGGCTTGCAGAAGACGCTCAGCGAAGAATGGCAGCTGGACTTGCCGCTCAAGGAGCACGTCGAGAAGAGCAGTGCGATCTCGGATGAAGACATCCTGGAGATGGTCGTCAAGGCCGGCCACGCGGCATTTGCCGAGAAGCTGGCACGTGTCGGGGCGGAGCAGTTTACGCCCTTCGAACGGATGATCCTGCTGCAGTCGATCGACCAGCATTGGCGCGAGCATCTGGCCTCGCTCGACTATCTGCGGCAAGGCATTCACCTGCGCGGTTATGCGCAGAAGAATCCGAAGCAGGAATATAAGCGCGAGGCCTTTGAGCTGTTCAGCCAGATGCTCGACGTCGTCAAGATGGATGTCACCCGCATCCTGATGACGGTGCGCGTGCAGACCCAGGAGCAGATCGCCCAGGCGGCCGAAGCCATCGAGGAGCGCGCCGAGGCGATCGGCAACGTGACCTACACGCACCCCAATGAAGACGGCAGCGTCGTCCAGGAGCAAGACACCTCGGAGCTCGGCCAATACCTGCCAAACATCGGCCGCAACGATCCTTGTCCTTGCGGCAGCGGGAAGAAGTACAAGCAATGCCACGGCCGTCTGGCTTGAGCGGTCTGCTGCATCGATCCCAAAGGGCCTTCGGGCCCTTTTTTCCTGGCCGCGTCAAAGGTAAGCGGCTGGTCATCCCGTCTTGAATTGGCCGCACGCGTATGAACGATGGTGT
>CAXTCD010000267.1:0-5127 GCA_964242145.1 uncultured Rhizobacter sp. | reverse complement strand
GCTGCGCGGCCTGCTGTCGATCGAACGCTGGGCCTTGTTTGGCGGCTCGTGGGGCACCCGCCTGGCCTTGTCATACGGCATCGCCCACCCAGCCCGCTGCTCGGGCTTCATGCTGCGCGGCGTGTTCCTCGGCCGGCCGGCCGACATCGAATGGTTTTTGTGGGAAGCGCGCCAGGTGTTCCCGGACCGGCATGCTGCTTTCCTCGACACCATCGAAACCATCGCCGGCCGCCGCCCCCGCAACCTGAACGATCTGCTGGACCTGACCGCGCCGATCTTCAGACCCAACCACCCACAACGCATGGCGCTGTCCATTGCATGGGACGAGTTCGAACACAGCATGTGCTCGGTGCCGCCAATGCCAGCCCCGCCGACCGACCCCGAAGCGGTTGTGGAGCTGCACGCCAAGTCGCTGACGCTGGCCACGCTGGAACATCACTACATGCTCAACGTGCTGCCGCGCGAGCGCGAGGTGTTGGCCGATATCGCCGCCATCGCTCACCTGCCCTGCGAGATCGTGCATGGGCGCTACGACATCGTGTGCCCGTTTGACCAAGCCTGGCTGCTGGCGCAGGCTTGGCCCAACGCCACGCTGACGGTGGCCTCGATGTCGGGCCACTGGGCATTCGCACCCGAGATGGCCGCACTGCTGCATGAGGCCAGCGCGCGTTTGCGGACGAAGGTGTTGAACAGCTAAGCCAAGGGTTCGCGACTCGCTTACGCCAAGCGCTCGATCAAGGCCATCGCCGCGGCGGGCGCGCGCTCCTTCGCGCCGCTGATGAAGAACACGAACACGTCGCGCAGCCCGGTGCCGCCCGGCTTCGGCGCGATCCTCGGCAGGCCTTCGGGTTCGTCACCGGCCGCCCAGACGCGGGCGCATTGGCCGATCTGGTCCAGCACCGGTGCCGGATAGCCCTGCGGCAGCGCCGCCTCATGGCGCATCAACCGGGTGTAGATGAAATCGCCGGTCACATCGGCGATCGCCGGGTAGTCATCGGACTCGGTGAACACCGTGGCCACGCGGTGCTTGCGCGCCAGTTCGAGATAAGCCGGCGTCTTGAAACTCTCATGCCTTGCGTCGAGCACGTGGCGCAAGGGCAAGCCGCCGACCTCGCCCGGCAACAGCTGGAAGAAGGCTTCGATGTCGCTCGCATCGAAGCGCTTGGTCGGCGCCAACTGCCAGACGATCGGGCCCAGCTTGTCGCCCAGTTCGGCGATGCCACTGCCGACGAAGCGCTGCACCGATTCGCCCGCTTCAGCGAGCACGCGGCGGTTGGTCGCAAAGCGCGAGGCCTTCAGCGAAAACACAAAGCCGTCGGGCGTTTCATCGCGCCACTTCGCGAAGGTGGCCGGCTTCTGCGAGCTGTAATAGGTGCCGTTGACCTCGATGGCCGTCAAGCGCCGGCTGGCGTATTCGAGTTCGCGGCTGTGGGGCCAGGCATCGGGATAGAAATTGTTGCGCCAGGGCTGGAAGGTCCAGCCACCGATACCAACACGAATGCATGGGGTCTGGGCCATTGCGGTCTCCCGTCATGAAGCGACAAATCATCATGGAAAGCAGCCACGCTGCCAAGCACAGCATCAGCCGAGCAGCCGCCACTGTGTCATTGCGTGGCGAGACGCATCAGGCCGGCCTCGTACCGGGCGTCCCCATAAAAGACCCCTGCGGCTCGCAAGCATCCCCCCTAGTTTGTAGGTCAAGCCTTACAGCAGTTCGCTCAGTCGCCCGATAGCGGTCGGCGCTTGGCTTCGCAACCATTGGCCCCCATGTGCTCACACGTTGTGGGCCGAACCAAGGAGCCGTGCGATGGCCAACGATTCGGAGTGGGTAGAAGATGTGCGGCGCTGGTACCACGGCAGTTCCACGCTGACGAGCTACGGCAACGACACTTCCGAATCGGATCTGGGAGACCATGCACTTGGCTATCAGGCCGCTTTGCCGGTGCTGCAAGCCCATCATTGGCCTGATGCGCCTGTCATCAAGGCAGCTTCCGCTGGAGCTGACGTATGAGCGCCGTGTTCGACCATCACCGCATTGGCAGTGGCGGCAGTGGCATTTCCGGTGACGCTTCGCTCACGCTGCGCCTACGCGGTGCGTTGATCCGTGCCTGGAACGACATGCCCGCCTGGGCACGCGCCCCGTCGACCCTGACTGCGTTGTGGGCCGCCGTCGCTTTGAGTTGCCTCGTGGCCATCGGCATGACCGTGCAAGGCGTGGTCGACCGCAGCCAGGCGCGTCAGCAGGAGGAGTTGCAGCGCCTGGAATCCACCTGGCGCCAGCATTCAACGCCATCAGCCAGCGTCGCCACGCCGGCCAATACCGCGTTGACCGATTCGATGCCCACCGTTCAACGCTGATCATCACCGCTCAAGGCGAGGTGATCACCTGACCATCGGTAATGACCACATGCCGGTGTTGAGAGTCCAAGCTCGGCCCGCATGAAAGCCACGCTTTCATGCACCCCGATGTCACAAATCCAGCAGCGCGTCGCCTGGACAACACACCCCGTGAAGCCGTAACCGACAGACACGGGCTCATCGCTTATCGTGCTGGCCTCCCAACAAGGAAGCCCTTATGCACGCCCTCTTGCGAATGACGGCCGCGACCCTCGGCCTCACCGCGGCCGCCCACCTGGCGGCCCAGCCTCTGCCTCCCGTTCGAGACACGGCCTACCCGGGCGTCATCACGGTGGATGTCGATGCCACCGACCTCGATCACAAGATCTTCAAGGTCAAGCAAACCGTGCCGGTGAAGGCCGGGCCGCTGACCTTGCTGTACCCGCGCTGGATTCCCGGCCACCACTCGCCGACCGGTGCTGTGCAGCAGATCGCCGCGCTGAAGATCAGCGCTGGTGGCAAGCCTGTCGACTGGCTGCGTAACACACTGGATACGCATGCGTTCCAGGTCGAGGTGCCCTCGGGTGCCAGCGCACTGGAGATCGAGTTCCAGTACCTCTCGCCGATCGATGGCGCCGGCCGCACGGTGATGACGCCGGACATGCTGAACCTGCAATGGGATGCAATGCTGCTTTACCCGGCCGGGCATGCGGTCAGCCGCATCAATGTGAAGGCCAGTGCGACGCTGCCCACCGGTTGGGAAGCCGGCACGGCACTCGAGACCGCCGGGCGCAGCGGTGCGAAGTTCGATTTCAAGCCGGTCTCGGTCGAGACCTTGGTCGATTCGCCGATCTTTGCCGGCAAGAACTTCCAGCGCTTCGATCTCGACCCCGGCGCACGTGAAGCCGGCCGCGCCCCGGTGACGCTGAACGTGATGGCCGATCGTGCCTCGCAGATCAAGGTCAGCGATGCGCAGCTGGCCGCGCACCGCGCACTCGTCACGCAGGCCGACAAGGTCTTCAACTCGCGGCATTACGCGCACTATGATTTCCTGCTGCTGCTGAGCGACGAGCTGGGCCACATCGGCCTGGAGCACCACGAGTCGAGCGAGAACGGCGTCAAGCCGACCTACTTCACCGAGTGGGAGAAAAACCCGATCGGGCGCGATCTGCTGCCGCATGAATACACGCATTCCTGGGACGGCAAGTTCCGCCGCCCCGCCGATTTGCTAACGCCGAACTACAACGTACCGATGCAGGACAGCCTGCTGTGGGTCTACGAAGGCCAGACGCAGTACTGGGGCTCGGTGCTGGTCGCACGCTCCGGCTTGTTCAGCCAGGAAGACGCCCGCGACAGCCTGGCCAATACCGCGGCCGCGCTCGATGCCCGCGCCGGCCGCAGCTGGCGCAACCTGCAAGACACGACCAACGAGCCGATCGTCTCCGCCTACCGCAACGGCTACTGGCGCGACTTTCAGCGCAGCGCCGATTACTACGACGAAGCGCGCCTGATCTGGCTCGAAGCCGACATGCTGATCCGCGAAAAAACGAACGGCCAACGCTCGCTCGATGACTTCGCCCGCAACTTCTTTGGTGTCGAACCGAAGCGCGTCGCGCCATTGCCGTACACCTTCGATGACGTGGTGCGCGAACTGAATCGCGTGCTGCCTTACGAGTGGGCCGCCTTCCTGCGCAAGCGGCTCGACACCCACGAAATCGGCGCGCCGCTGGCCGGTATCCGCCATGCCGGCTGGCAACTCGGCTGGAGTGAAGAGCCGAGCAGCTTCTTCAAAGCTTGGGAAAGCCATGACGAATCGACCGACTTCAGCTATTCGCTCGGCCTGGTCATCGGCAAGCAAGACAAGCTCAAGCGCGTGGGCTGGGGCAGCCCCGCCTTCCAGGCCGGGCTGACGCAAGGCGCCACGCTGCTGGCCGTCAACGGGCGGGCCTACAAGGCCGAGTTGCTGAAAGAGGCCCTCACCGCCGCGAAGCTGCCGGGCAGTGCGCCGATCGAGCTGCTGGTGAAGACCGACGAGCTGTACCGCACCGTGAAGGTGGAGTGGCACGACGGGCTGCGCTATCCCAAGCTCGTGCGCATCGAAGGCACGCCGGATCGCCTGACGACGCTCTTCACGCCGCTGAAATAAGCCGAGGCCATTCCGAGGGGGGTGCCATGGCCGCACAATGGGCGCCATGGCACAACCCACCCTGATTCACGCGCAATCATTCGGCGAGGCCTCCGCGGCCCTGGCGCACGCCACCACCATCTACAACAGCGGCATCGCGCATCTGCGCGACAGCCTGCAGCGATTCGTCGCCGGCGAAGACATGGCGCGGCACGTGCGAGCGTGTTACCCCTACCTTCGCGTGCACACCGACACCGTGGCCCGCGCCGACTCGCGGCTGGCCTACGGCTTCGTTGCCGGCCCCGGCACTTATGAAACCACGCTGACCCGGCCCGATCTCTTCGGCGACTACTACCTCGACCAGTTCGGCCTGCTGCTGAAGAACCACGGCGTGCGGCTCGAAGTGGGCTTGAGCGCACAACCGATCCCGGTGCACTTCTCGCTCGCCGAACACGACCACCTCGAAGGCAGCATGACGCCGCAACGCCGGCAGCTGCTGCGCGACCAGTTCGACCTGCCCGACCTGTCTGCGATGGACGACGGCATTGCCAACGGAACGCACGAGCCGCACGCCGGGCCCGATGGCCAGCTGCGGCACCCGCTGTCGCTGTTCACCGCGCCGCGCGTCGACTACTCGCTGCATCGCCTGCGCCACTACACCGGCA
>CAXTCD010000266.1:0-5218 GCA_964242145.1 uncultured Rhizobacter sp. | reverse complement strand
GTCGTCACGCGGAGCCCGCGCCCTCGCGGCAGCAATCCAGATCCGCGCGTCGGGGCCAATGACCTCGCCCTCGCCGCCGAGCGCATAACGCAATGCGGCCGCAAAATGGCCTTCGAGCCTGGCGGCCACCTGCAAGACCGCGGATCGGGCGCCAGGATCGGGGGCCAATCGAAGGAGGGCGAGCGAACCGTCGAGGCGGGCGAGCCAAAATGGCGCTCCGTTCATCTGATGCCATCGATGGAAGGTGCTCGCTCCCGGAGCCGCTTCTTCAAGGCATGGCGTCGACTGCTCAAACCCTTGCATGACCTTTTGCTACGACCTTTGCCACACCCCGGCACCCGAGCCCTGGGCCGCCGTCGATGAGTTTCTCGATGCGTTCAATCATGCGCATGGCGCGATTCGCGATTCACATCACTTCGGCGTCATGGCTCGCGATGCAAAGGGCGTGATCGTTGGTGGTGCGGTCGGCCGCAGCTGGGGTCAGAACAGTGAACTTCAGCAACTCGCCATCGCATCGCATTGCCGCGGTTTGGGCGTCGGCACGCAGCTGATGGACCGGTTCGAAGCCGAAGCTTCATCTCGCGGTTGCACGCTGGTGTACCTCGACACCTTCTCGTTCCAAGCACCCGCCTTTTACGGCCGACGGGGCTATCGGGTTGTGCATGAAACGCCGGGCTTCACCCACGGCATCGTGAAGTTCACGATGCACAAACGGCTGTTGGCGGCGTGACCCAAGCGAGCCAACTTCCGCATTGCGATGAAGGTGCGATCTGGATCGGGTCGCCCGCCAGGTTTCATCGCGACGTTCCACCTCAACCCGCTTCAACATGAACCAGCCGGTCGTGAATCCGAGTACATCAGGCCTCTTGGTGATGGCCGCGCTGTCGCTTGTTTCCCTGCAAGCAAACGCCGCTTGCACCGCGTTTGCCGATGCCCTGACCGGCAAGGTGCTGAGACAAGAAGGCCGCTGTGATCAACGCATCACGCCCGCGTCCACCTTCAAGATCGCGATCAGCCTGATGGGTTATGACGCCGGCGTTCTGAAGGATGCCAGCTCACCCGCGCTGCCGTTCCGAGTGGGTGATCCGGATTGGAATGCCTCCTGGAGAACGACGACCGATCCAACAAGCTGGATGAAAAACTCGGTGGTGTGGTACTCCCAAAGAATCACCACGTCACTCGGCAAAGAACGTTTCTCGCGCTACGTGCAGTTGTTCGGTTATGGAAACGAAGACGTCTCGGGGAACCCTGGCAAGCAAGACGGTTTGACGCATTCCTGGCTGAGCGCTTCGCTGAAGATTTCACCCGAGGAACAACTCAAATTCCTGGCGAAGATCGTGCGCCGGGATTGGCCTGTTTCTCCTTGGGCCTACGACATGACGGCCAAGCTGACGGACATCGCGCAGTTACCTCATGGATGGCGGGTGCATGGCAAAACGGGAACGGGCGCGGCCCTTCGAGCCGATGGATCGCAAGACCCTCATCTTTCAATTGGCTGGTTCGTCGGCTGGGCGACGCAGGGGAGCCGGTCGATCGTGTTTGTCCACCAAATTCAGGATGAGAAAGAAGAACGCACTTATGCGGGTCTGCGCGCCCGTGATCAGCTTCTGCGGCAGCTGCCTGCAGCCTTGGATACCTTCTAGCTTCTGTCGGCAATGCCGACTTGCAGATAAGCTCATCGCCATTGCTGCCTTGTGCTCGGATGCCACCATGCGTGATCCGTTCTTTTGACGAGTCAGGCAGTACACCCGCGTGTTCAACGCTCGGCTTTCATCAACCCGCTCAGCCTGTTATCTACCTCAGCAAGACGAATTCGGCTGAGGCGGGTGTTTTCGATCAAGCGCCTTTGTGCTTCGGACGGCGCACAGCGCGGACCTTGCCGCTTGGCCCGCCGCCGCAATAGAACAGATCGGCGCCATCGGATTCCATGCCGCTGACGCCGGTGCCGCTGGGCATTTGAAGGCGTTCGAGCACGGCGCCGCTGTGCGGGTCGATGCGGCGGATGTCACTCTCGTCGCCATCCCAGGTGCCATGCCACAACTCGCCATCGACCCAGGTCACGCCGGTGACGAAATGGGTGGATGCGATGGTCCGCTGAATGGCGCCGGTTTCGGGGTCGATCTGATGGATCTGGCGGTCTCGGTATTGACCGACCCAGAGGCTGCCTTCGGCCCATGCAAGGCCCGAGTCGCGGCCCTCGCCGGGCGCGGGAATCGAGTGCAGCACGGCACCGGTGGCCGGGTCGATCTTGTCGATGCGCGCTTCGGCGATTTGATAGAGATGGGTGCCGTCGAAGGCCGTGCCGGCGTCGCTTGCGCGATCGAGCTTGCGCACGACCTCGCCGCTGGACGGATCGAAGGCGATCAACTGCGGGCCGGTAGCGGTCCAGACATGCCGGCCGTCGTGGCTGACACCATGAATGCGTTCGGCACCGCCGAGCGGGCCGTATTCACGCACGATCTCGGCCGCATGTGTCGGGGCTTGTGCGAGGGCCGCTTCGGTGGGGGCAGGTTGGGTGCTCATGGCGGGGTTCCTTGTTGGCGCGTTCCGTGGGGGGCCGAAATGGCCAGTGCAATGGCGCCGCGGAACCCAATCTACGTGGGTGAGAGCGCCGTGGGGAGTAACAAGATCGTCGTGAATCCGGTGAGCGGTGGCGAAAGCCAGCGTTGAGCGCGGCCACGCCCGATCGAACGCACGCGGTGGGCGGCTTCCAGTTCGACGAGCGCGCGCTGCACTGTGCGTTGGCTGTCGCCCAGCGCCAACGCGAGGGCCGAGGTCGACCAGCCCGCGCCATCGGCCAGCAGCGCCAGCAGCGACGCCTGTTCGCCATCGATGGGTGGTAGCAGAACGATGGCCGCTTGGCCGCCGTGCGGCACCAGCGCAAACCCACGTGGGCTGGCTTCGATGCGGGCCATCGGCTCAATCAGCTTGCGCAAGCGGCCGAGCTCGACCCGCAGGCGTGCACGGTGAGTTTCATCGGGCCGCAGCGTGCGAAAGGCGCGAGCGATCAAGGCGTGGCGTTCCACATCTCCCGGCCAGGCCTCTGCCAATGCTTGAGCTAACGCAAACAATACCGGGCGGCGGGCCAGCGCGCACCCGGCATCGCCCAGCCGAAGGCTGCGGCGGCAGGCGTCGAGCACCAGCGCGCCCGAGGCGATCACGGCCTCGACTTCATCGAGGCGCAGCGGCCGCTCTCGCCCGGCATCGAAGCGCCGCGCTGCCGGCCGATCGAGTGCGGCCCGGGCTTCGGCCACTTCGGCCTGCAGCGCGGCCACGTGGGTTCGCTCGGCAGCTTGATGGGCACGCGTCAGTGCTTCACGCGCGGCGCCGGTGCGCAGCGAGCGCAGCGCGACTTCGGCACTGACGAGTTCGGCCACGGCCTGCAACGAGGGCGGCATGCCGTCGATATCGAGCCCTACTCGCAAGGCGGCTGCTTCTTCGATCTGGCCGATCAGCAGCAGCCGGCGCGCTGCAATCAGACGCGCCTGCAGAGAGTTGGCAAGATCGCCATGCGATTCGAGTGTGGCGGCCGCTTCGGCCAGCCCGCGGGGCGCGCTGCTGAGATCGCGCATCGCGAGGGCGACCTCGGCTTCGGCGACCACACAACGCGCGCAGGCCACGGCTTCGTGCACGCCAAAGCCGCGCGCCGCTTGCTTCAGGAGCTCGCGCGCCCGCGGATGCTCGCCGAGCTGGGCCATTGCGATACCGCGCAAAGCCAGCGCCGGCGGGTCGTCTCGCAAGGAAACACGCTTCAGGGCGCCCAGCACATCGCCCGCGGCGAGGGCGCGTGCGGCGGCGGCAATCATCGAATCCATCGTGACAGGTTAACGGCTCGGCCCCGGAACGGGCACCGGCCTTGCCAATGAATAATGCGTGCAAATAGTGAGTTATGTATTCGACTGAATCCAAATCAACGCAGCTTCGAAGCGTCAAGCCGGGTGGTTTTCATCGCACTGCCAAAGCCTGCGTGATCGCGATTCAAGAGGCTCGAGTACGTGTTTTCTATCTGCCGGACGCCGCTCGAATGCGCAGCGCCGCGGGCGCAGGCTCACCTTCGGGGTGGGCAAGCTTCAGCGCCGTGGCCAGCCAGGAGAGATCGTCCAGCATCACGTTCAGGGTGTGTTGCAGCGACGGGTTTGTCGGTTGGCCTTGCGCATCAAAGGCCTGAGTGATCAGCGGAATGAGCGTTGGCGTGCGAACCGGAATGGCTTCGGTTTCCACCATGATCGCGGTCAGGTGCTCCACGGCGCGCGCGCCGGCCGTCGGCCCGAGGCTATAGCTCACGAACGCGAACGCCTTGTGGCGAAAGCCGTACGAGAAAAACACGGCGTCAATCGCGTTCTTCAGCACGGCCGGAATGCTTTGGTTGTACTCGGGCGTGATGATCAGATGCGCGTCCGCCTCCTTGATCTTCTGGTTCCAGTGCTTGACCAATGGATCGGAGTAAGTCGGGTTGCTGAAGTCACCGACCGTGGCGATCGTTTCCTGGAAAAAGGGCAGCGGCCCGTCGCGCAGCTCGAGCACTTGGATCTCGAAATCGCCACGCGATTGGGCCACGGGCAGCGCCCAGCGGCTGACAGTGTCGACATGGCGGCCGCTGCGGGTGCTACCGATAATGACTTGAAGTTTCATAGAGGCTTGATGGTGATGGGCAATGAAAAAGCGGGCGGCTGCGGCACAGGCCATTGGCGTTTTGGGTACGCCGTGCTCTTGATGAATAACTGTATTTATATAAACATATTTATATGTCAAGCAAATCAGAACACCTCGGCTGGTTGGTCAAGCGCCTTCAGCATGGAAATCACCGCGCGCTCGACAAGCAGCTGGCTACGCTCGATGTCAGCCTGATCCAATGGAATGCATTGCGCGAAATCGAGCGCAACCCCGGCTGCTCGCAGCGCCAGCTGGCTGCGCTGACTTTCAACTCCGATCAGGCCTTCGGTACGCTGCTGACCCGCCTATGGGCCGCTGGCCTGATTGAGCGCAGCGCCGGTCCGGGGCGAGCCAGCCACCATCAGCTGACGCCGAAAGGCCAGGCGCTGCTGCATGGCGGGCAGAAGATCATGTTCGAGGTTACCGATGAATCCTTCAGCGCGTTGACAAAAGCCGAACAGAACGAGCTGGTGCGGCTGCTGACCAAGGTGCTGGATGCACGTGCTGCGGGCTAAGAGCGGCTAACAAAAGCCTGTCAACGCCAGGTGATGGAGGAGCGTTGGGC
>CAXTCD010000265.1:0-5271 GCA_964242145.1 uncultured Rhizobacter sp. | reverse complement strand
TGGCGGCGTCGACCCAGATCCGCCGCCTGCTGTCCTGCACGTTCTTCTCGACGACTCCCTTGTGGTTGTGGCCGCTTCGCTTAACTTGCATCGCCAGTTAGCCTTCACCGCAACCGCACTTCGTTTTGGTTGTCCCAGCCGCTGGCCACGTTGCAGAAGTCGGCGTCTCCAGGCGAGTGCGCGCACATGACGCTGTCGCGTGAAAAGCCTTATCTCTACATCGACGGCGCCGGGGCATACGCCGTGTTCGTGCCAAGCTTGCGCAGCAATGCATCTGGCACGAGCTGGGCCAACGGCCCGACCCCAGGCACTTCGTTGCTCATCAGCCAGTTCTTTATTGCCAAACCCTCTGACAGTTCCGCCACCATCAATACCGCTCTGGCGTCAGGCAAAGACCTGTTCTTCACCCCTGGCACTTATCACCTCAGCGAGACCCTCAAAGTGACGCGGGCGAACACCGTGGTGCTTGGCATCGGCTTCCCGACGCTGGTGCCTGATAACGGCGTGGATGCGATGACGGTCAGCGATGTCGATGGCGTGAAGATCGCCGGTGTGCTGTTCGATGCCAGCACCGTCAACAGCCAGACTTTGCTGACCATCGGCCAGACCGGTTCGAATGCCAACCATTCCGCCAACCCGACAACCGTGCAGGACGTCTACTTCCGCATCGGCGGTGCGGTGGCCGGCAAGGCAACGACGAGCCTGATCGTCAACAGCCATGACACCATCATCGATCACATCTGGGCCTGGCGAGCCGACCATGGCAGCTTTGCCACTGGCTGGAATGTGACCCCTGCCGACGCCGGCTTGATCGTCAACGGTAACAACGTCTTGGCCACAGGCCTGTTCGTCGAGCACTATAAGAAATACGAAGTGCTTTGGAACGGTGAGAACGGCAAGACGATCTTCTTCCAGAACGAAATGCCGTACGACGTACCCGATCAGGGTTCATGGGTCAGCGCCGGTGGCAACGGCTACGCTGCGTACAAGGTGGCCGACAATGTGAAGACGCATGAAGGCTGGGGCCTCGGCTCGTACTGCTTCTTCAACACGAACCCGAGCGTGAATGCGGCGCGTGCCTTCGAAGTGCCCGACACACTGGGCGTTCGCCTGCATGATTTGCTGACGGCATCGCTGGGCGGCGTCGGAACGATCACCCACGTGGTCAACACAACCGGTGCCATCGCACAGGGCCAGTCGACGATTCCAAGCAACGTGGTGAGCTACCCGTGACCTGCTGATGATCAAGAGCTTCCGGTCGCCGCAAGCTCATGCGGCGACCGGGGCCCCAATCCGCCATGAAGTTAGGTTTCGGTTGGACGGCGGTCTTGGTCTCGCTGGTCTCTCATACCCGACAACTGATACGCCACCTCTGCGCCAAGAATCGCTGAGCCCAGCTCAGACCTCAGCGAATAAGCCCTTTGTTGCCACATAGATTGCACGAAAACGCTGGTATCGATCGGCCAAGCCGTCACCCCGAGCAGGCTGCGGAATGAAGCGCTCGCGGATCGGCGGCATCTGGCACACCGAGCCTTCGTCGCCACCATCGGCCAGCCATGCCAGGCGCGCCGCGCCGAGCGCGCCACCCGCTTCTCCGCCATCGAGCGTCACGATCTCAGTCTCCAGCACATCGGCATGAAGCTGTGCCCAAAAGCGGCTGCGCGCGCCGCCACCCACCAGCGCCAGACGGCCCACTTGGGTGCCAGCCTCGTGCAATGCATTCAGGCCGTCACGCATTGCGAACACCACGCCCTCCAGCACCGAATAACACAGGGATCGGGCATCGGTGTCGTTGGTCAAACCAAAAAACACACCCCGCGCTTTTGCGTCGTTATGCGGCGTTCGCTCGCCGGAGAGATAGGGCAAAAAGATGGGCGCTGCGCGCTGCTCATCGAGCGTCAAGGTTTCCATGCGCGCCAGCAAAGCAGCTTCGTTCTCCGCGCCCAGCAGATGAGTCACCCAGCCGACACAGGCCGCGGCCGACAGCATCACCGTCATCTGATGCCAGCGGTCGGGCAAGGCATGGCAGAACGCATGCACCGCTGATGCGGGGTTGGGTCGAAACCGATCGTTGACGATGAACATCACCCCGCTGGTTCCCAACGAAATGAACCCCTCGCCCGGCCGGACCGCACCGATGCCCACCGCGCTGGCTGCGTTATCGCCACCGCCACCCGCCACGATCACACTGTCAGCCAAACCCCAGGCCGCAGCGACGGCAGGCGACAAGCACCCCGATGACACGCTGCCTTCCACCAGCTCCGGCATGTGCCGACGTTGAAGGCCCGTCAGCGCCAACAACTCGTCTGACCAATCCCGCCGAGCCACATCCAGCCACAAGGTGCCTGCGGCGTCCGACATCTCGCTGACGAAAAGACCGGTCATGCACCAGCGCAGATAGTCTTTTGGCAAAAGCACCTTGTCTACTCGCGCAAACAGCTCAGGCTCATGCTTCGCGACCCACGCGAGCTTTGGCGCAGTGAAACCCGGCATGGCCAAGTTGCCGGCCAACTGCGGCAAGGAAGGCAACGCCGCCATCATCTCCTCGCACTCGTGCGCTGAGCGGGTGTCGTTCCACAAGATGGCCGGCCTCAGCACCTGCTGCCGATCATCGAGCAACACCGCGCCATGCATCTGGCCAGACAAGCCGATCGCGCGCACCTCACGCCATTGCGCCGCAGCCTTGGCTCGCAGTTGCTGCACCGCCTCGCCGGTGGCGGCCCACCACGCCGCAGGCTCTTGCTCGCTCCAACCTGGTGAGGGCCGGGAAATGGTCAGTTTGACACCGGCACTCGCCACGATATGGCCGTCGGTGTTCAACAAAACCAGCTTCACTTCGGAAGTGCCGAGATCAATGCCCAGGTACATGGGTCTTCCTTACGTTGTGTGGTTTCAAAAGGGACAACTTGTATTTCGTCGGAAGCAAAACAATGCCGACTGTTTGAATGGGAGGCTGGACAGCCGAAAAAGTTTGATATCGCTCAAGGTAAATCACATCGCAACAAACGTTCGTTGGGAGGCGCGCCGCGCAGCTCCTGACGCAGCCAAGGCGCTTGCTGAAAGGCAGGCGGCGGCTCGGTGGTGGTCGTGACGATATATTGAAACGCTGAGGTCGATGTGCCCTCCAGCCGGCCCACCACGTCGAACAGCCGGTGATACACGCTGAGCCCCAGATCGGCTTCACGCGGGCTGTCGTGCAGCAAAAAGGCAGGCAGGCGGGTGGCGCCCTCCATGGTCATGCACATGACTGCCAGATCGAAGGCGATGACCTTCAGTGATTCGATGGCTGCCGTGGAGCGTTCCCCGCCCCACTGGACAGCCAACTTGAGCCCGTTGCCATCCAGGCTGACCCGGCCTGAAGCAGCGTCGCGCACAGCCGCACGAATCACCGCATCGAAATAGGTGGAGAGGCGGTCAAAGACTGCGGCTTGTTGGTCGCGGAACGCTGAGAGGCTTTCACGCTTGACATCGATCTGTTCCTGCAACTCAGCGGCTTGCCTCTGCGCCAGTTCCCACGGGCCCGAGTCGCGCTCAAGGCGCTCGATGTCATCCATGTTCTTCCTGACCTGACCCCAGGCCGACGAGCGGCTGTCGCTCAGCTTCTCAGCTTGGGCCACTGCTTGCCTAAGGGTGTCGCGCAGGGAAAGCGCCGGTGGCAGTTGCTGTCGCAAAGTCGCCACCTGCTGCGCCGTCGCATTGATCTCGCCCTGCTTATCCGATATCTGCTTCGTCATCGCTTCATGTCGCTGGCGCAAGGCCATCAGGTCCGGAAGTTTGTGCGACAGCTTGCAACCCTCTGCCAACACGCGGTCGATGGGCACTTCGCAGATCTGGCACGCGGGCACGTCAGCGTCTCGCACTCTCGCTGAAATGCCGGGCAACTCAGCACGGAGTTGCCTCAGCAGCGATTCATGCAGCGGCAGGCTGCTGTTGAACACCGCCAATTGCTGTTCCAACTCGGCAACGTGTTGTGTTGCATCGTGAGCACGCTGCCTTAAATCGCCCAGATGAGACACGTCCACGGTGGGATCGACCTTTGCGACCTGCGCCAGCTTCTGGCGGGCAGCCTGTCGCAACACCTCAATGCCTAAAAGCCCGTCGGGCACATCGGCGGCAGACACCCCCACCGCACCCATGACTTCAGCACGCAGGTGCTCGCAAGCCCACTGCCATCGCCCCAGCTCAAGGAGCTTGACTTTGTGTGTCTCGACCTGCGCACTGGCTTGTGCCTGCAGCTCAATTTCTTCCGGAGAAATGGCGCCGATCAGCACCCGCAAAGCGTCTTGCAGGCGGCTGCGGGACATGGACCGCGTCGGTGAGTCGGAATCAGATTCGGCCGAGCGCCAGTCCAGCACATGGTCGAACCGGCATTCCTGATCCCGCGTCAGCCAGGCCAGCGTCACGCGCCAGGCGTCATGCGCGTGGTCCACGGGCATCAAGCGGGCAACCTTCGCCGTGAGCACCTGGCGCTCAATCGCGTTGAGCAGCGGGGCCATGCCCGTGGGGTTAGTCAAGCGGTCAAACAGCTGCTCAGGCAGAACCCCTTCAACCGCGAAGTGCCCTCGCCCTGCGCCCAAAGGCCGCAACACCGCCCACAGCGTGCCTTTCAGCATCACCTCCGCCGACACCCAGCCGTTCAGAAAGGCCGAGCCAATACCGAGCCGCTGCGCTTCCGGTGCAAATCGATCTTCACCCAGGCAGTAACGCAGCAAACGGCAAAACAGCGTCTTGCCGGCGCCATGCCCCAATTCGCCCGGTTCGCCTTCGTTCAGCCGGCCACTCACATCGGCCGGGTCGGGGGACCAAATGAAGTTCAAGCCCGGTCGCAGCTCGATGCTGCGCACCGCCTCGCCGGGCTCCTTCCAGATGGTCAACCGGCGCACCCACAGCGCCGGTTGCTCACTACCGGGTGGCAGCGTGACCGACAGCGGTGCCGGCCCGAAGAGGTCAGGCTGCGCGGGCATAGACAAACTCCAGAGCCGAAGATGCCAACGAAGGCAGTACCGCCGCCGTGCCGTGAGCCTGCAGATACGCGACGACCCAGCCCGCACGGCCATCAGGCCAGCCCGATGTGTCCACACGGGCAGCCTCCAAACCCAAGGCCCAGGTGCTCTGCTCACCCGTACCGGATTCCATCAGGTCACCACGCGCACGCATGCCGAGGATGGCACGGCCCCAGGGGATGTTGACCTTAGGCTGAAAAGCAGCCACCTGAGTCAATACTGTTCGTTTAGCAAAAAACAGTGAATTTTTGCTTGGGTGATATCGGCT
>CAXTCD010000264.1:0-5279 GCA_964242145.1 uncultured Rhizobacter sp. | reverse complement strand
GGGCTACTGGCTACTGGCCCTCATCGAGGTGTCCGATTAAATTGGACCATGACAATGGCGTGCCGGTGGCCTATGAGGGTCACAAGACGACTTGCGGGGCGGTGCTGATGGCCACGATCCAGAACGTCAGTAAAGCGTAGCCAAGGAAGAGGGCGCCGGTGAAAGCGCCCGGAAGGTCAATCAACGGTCAGGGCGTGAAGCCGCAGGCTGAGGGGGTGCGGGATCGGTGATGTGTTCACGACCCTCAGGCGAGGGTTCGTCGTCGCCAGCACCGCACCCGGAAAGTGTGAGCAATGCCGTGAGGAAAGCGATGCAAAAGAGCTGAAGAATCATAGGTGAAGGAAGGTGAGCAAAAAGAAAATCAGAAAGAGCAAAGGCAAGGAGAAAATAAATTTTGGCAAGCTCATTTCAAAAATGAGCGTATTAGTTGAATCAAAGGTCCACGTGATAACGGCGGCGACGACGGTGGTCCAGAGACCAGAGGCGAGCGACCGCAGAGAGCTGCAGAGGAAGACTGCAGAGACTGCCGCTGGGAAAGAAAGTGGATCGGAGCTGCGTAGAATTTGCGTAACTCGTCGGTGCGCTTCCCAGCGCATCTGTGCACTTCAGGCACGCTGACGACGTGCTAAGTGCTTGATTTAATTGAGTATTGCTTTATGAGGATAAGGCTACGAACCAAGGGGTCGTGGGTTCGAATCCTGCCAGCCGCACCAAAAAAAGCTAGTGTATTCAAGGACTTAGATGCCAACGCGTCTGAGTCCTTTTTCTTTGTGCGTGCTTTTTTGTCTTCGTTTGTTTGTTTGGACATGGTCTTACTGTGTCGCAAGCGAAGCCTCGCGTTGAGACGCAAATAGCACAGGCAGTGCGAAAGTGTCTTGCGCTAAGTCAAGGCGAGGAGCAGCCGTAAGTTCGTGATCGATAGACTGCACCACGCGCGCAATTTGCCGATCATCGGAGCCACCAGCAGCGGTAAGACCTGGCTGGTTGACTTGTTCGATGATCGCATCTGCGATCGCTGAAATAGGCAGGCGCGCCTCAGTGCCCTGTCATGAGCCGGAGCTCCTCCAGCAGCTTCACTGCGGGCCCAGGCAAAATACCGCTGCGGCGTCTGAATGCGCTGAGGGTACGCTCACCTACAGCGTTTGGAATCTTCAATGCGTCGATCAGGCCAGCCCGACGCTCAGCGTCGTAGATCGACTCTGACATCCAGCTGACGAATCCACACTTTGCGACAAGGCTCTTCAGCATGATGATGGAGCGGGTCTCGACCACGACGTTCGGTAGCGGTAGCCCTTGCAGCCTGAATGCTCTTTGCATGTGCTCATAGGGACCGGTACCACGCGGTGGAACAGCCCACCTTTCAGTGAGAACATTTTCAAGGGTGAGTCGGCGCATGCGGCGCAGCGGATGAGTCAGGCTGGCAACGACGTGGCTCTTGTCTTCCCAACGGCAGTCGGTGATCTCTTCGATTTCGTCGGTGGCGGCATCGGCAACGCCTAGCGCCAAATCGATCTCGTGAACGACCAACGCTGCTGCAAGGCGATCCCAGACGCCTTCGATCACGAACACATTCAAGTTCGGCCACTTCTTCAATACCGAATCGATGGCCAGCGGCAGCACAAGGCTTGCAATACTGCCAACTGCACCAACCCGAATTGAACCCTTGGAGAGCCCCAGAAGCGCATGAATCTCCTGCGTCGTCTGTTCTGCCTCGCGCAGCAAGAGCGTGGCATGGGGGACGAGTGCTTTGCCGATGATTGTGAGCTGCATTCCCTTGGAGTGGCGCTCAAAAAGCGGTGCGCCGAGGTGATCTTCGAGCAGGCGTACCGTCCTGCTGAGCGCGGGTTGCGTGACATGCAGGGCACTTGCAGCGCGACCGAGGCTGCCCGTGGACACGATCGCCAGAAACGCCTCCAACTGCTTCAGATCCATAGTCATGCGCAACGTTAATGACTTCGACAAAAGAAAGCAATTCCAAATCAGGTGCTGCAGGTGGACAGTTGCCTCGGCGACAGATGTGCTTGGCTGAAGAGCGAGAAACGTCGCGATCCATTGAGGATTTAAATCTCTGGGATATCTAACTCACAAAAAGAGCGCCATATGAGCAAAGCAAGGTAGTGATTTATTCGTCTGTGCATGGGGTCGTGTAGCGTTCGCTCAGCATCACTGCGATCGGCTCAGGCATTGTCCTTCTGTTGTTCGTTGTTTGAATATTCGGTTCATCCATTCCCCGCAGGAGCTAAGCGATGCCACCTCTTTTCAAAGCGCTGCATGGCACTGCCTTTGTGCTGCTCACCACGGCCGCAGCCATCAGCGTCCTCGGGCAGTGGGTCCTGCAGAAAGGCCTTGCTTTCTGACCGCAATGTCGAGCGCACAGCTCAGCCTTAGCCCGCCGTTTCGCAACAAGATGGATAAGCAATCGAATGTTTATCTGACGTGCCGGATGGACGCAGCGCGAGGATGGATCAGAAATCCGACAAACAAATGCTTGCCTCAATGCTTGGCTGCGCCCACATGAGCCGCCAGACCGCTACGGTTCGAGATGCCGTCCATGAACTGATGCGCCGATTTGGCATGACATCGGTGTTCGGTAATCCCGGCTCCACCGAGCTGCCGATGTTCCGAGATTTCCCTGGCGACTTTCGGTATGTCTTGGGCCTCCAGGAGGCTGTGGTCGTCGGCATGGCCGATGGCTATGCGCAGGCCACACGGAACGCGTCGCTCGTCAATTTGCACTCGGCAGCGGGCGTCGGCAATGCGATGGCAATATTTTTACCGCTTACAAGAACCGCACGCCGATGGTCATCACGGCGGGGCAGCAGGCGCGTTCGATCCTGCCGTTCGATCCATTCCTGTCATCCGCACAGTCGACCGAACTCGCCAAACCATACGTCAAATGGAGCATCGAGCCGGCACGTGCAGAAGACGTACCGCACGCCTTTGCGCGCGCCTACTACATGGCCATGATGCCGCCGCGCGGGCCCGTGTTGGTTTCGGTGCCTGTGGATGATTGGGATCGCCAGGCCGACCTCCTGCCGCCGCGGGTCGTGAGCAGTGCACTTCTACCCGAACCGAATCTGGTCGACATCATTGGTGCTGCGCTCGACGCTAGCCGGCAGCCCGCCTTCGTGATTGGCGCTGCAGTCGACCGCGATGACGCCTGGAACGAGGCCGTCGCACTGGCCGAACGCCACAACGCCCGCGTCTTCACGGCACCGATGTCGGGCCGTTGTGGCTTTCCGGAAGACCACCGGCTGTTCGCAGGTTTTTTGCCGGCAATGCGCGAGAAGATCGTGGCTTTGCTCGCAGGCCATGACCTGATCCTTGCGCTCGGTGCTCCGGCGCTCAGTTACCACGTCGAGGGCGAGGGGCCGCATGTGCCTGAAGGCGCAAGCCTTTACCAATTGATCGATGACCCCGCCACCGCAGCCTGGACGGCGGTTGGCACGGCCGCCGTTGGAAGCATTCGCTTGGGTTTGCTGGATCTTTTGTCGCGTCCAGCTTGTGCGCGTCGAGGCTTGCCGGCAGGAAGAGGAAGCCCGGCCAGCGCAGAGCCGTACGAAGGCGGTGCACTGCGCATGTCGGGGGCCTATGTCATGCAGACACTCGACGAGGTGCGAAGCCGCCAATCCATCATCGTCGAAGAGGCGCCAAGCGCGAGACCTGTGATGCAGCGCTACCTGCCTGTGGTGCGCAGCGCTGGTTTCTTCACGATGGACAGCGGAGGTCTCGGCTACGGAATGCCCGCTGCGGTGGGTGTTGCACTGGCCAAGCCCGGCGAACGCGTGATTGCGTTGATGGGCGATGGCTCCAGCATGTACTCGATACAGGCGCTCTGGAGCGCAGCCCAGTGGCGTTTCCAATAGCTTCATCGTGCTCAACAACCGCCGCTACGCCGCGCTGCAGGACTTCGCACCCGTCTTCGGCTTCTCTCCGTCAGACCCTGTGCAAGGAACCGACCTGCCCGATATCAACTTCGTGTGCCTTGCAACGGGCCAGGGCTGCGATGCGTGGTGAGTGGACAGTGCAAGCGATTTGCGCGAGTCGCTTGCTCGCGCGCTCAGCGGCACACGCCCGGTGCTCATAGAAATTGCCGTCGCCTAACAGCGACTCGGACCTTTCCGTTCCTACCCCAACTTGCGATTCCATTTCCATGCTGATCAACGGCGAGAAGACTTAAGGCCAAGGTGGCGCCACGTTTAAGCGGCGCAATCCGCTCGATGGCAGCGTGGCCACGCGCGCACCATCCGCCACGCCGGCCGATGCCGTGGCTGCGGTCGACGCGGCCAGCGCTGCATACGCGACCTGGCAACACACCGGTCCGAGCGAGCGCCGGGCGGTTCTGATGAAGGCGGCAGCAGCCATCGAAGCAAAAGGCGCAGCATTCGCAGAGGCGATGGCTGCCGAGACGGGCGCCTCGGGCATGTGGGCCGGGTTCAATGTTCACCTCGCTGCAGCTATCTTCACGGAGGCTGCCGCAATGACCACGCAGATCACCGGTGACGTTATTCCCACAGATGTGCCTGGAAATCTTGCGATGGGCATTCGGCAGCCGGCCGGTGTGGTCCTCGGCATCGCACCCTGGAATGCACCGGTGATTCTTGGCGTGCGTGCTATCGCGTTGCCGCTCGCGTGTGGCAACACCGTGGTTTTGAAGGGATCCGAACTTTGCCCAGCGACGCATGGGCTGATCGTTGAAGCGCTTCAAGAGGCAAAGTTTCCGAGCGGCGTCGTCAACTTTGTGACGAATGCGCCCGCAGATGCCGCAATGATCGTGGAGACGATGATTGCCCACCCGGCGGTGCGACGCGTGAACTTCACCGGATCTACTCGCGTCGGCAAGATCATCGCTGCAACCTGCGCGAAATACCTCAAGCCCGTGCTGCTTGAACTTGGAGGCAAGGCGCCGATGTTGGTGCTGCAAGACGCGGATCTCGACGCCGCCGTGAACGGCGCTGTTTTCGGTGCGTTCGCAAATTCAGGCCAGATCTGCATGTCGACCGAACGCATCGTGGTCGACCAAATGATTGCCGATGAGTTCGTTGAGCGCTTGGCCGCCAAGGCCAGTGCGCTGCCGCTTGGCGACCCGCGCAAGGGGCCGGTTGTGCTTGGATCGGTTGTCGACATGACGACGGTCGAGCGCTGCAATGCGCTCATCGACGACGCGCTGGACAAAGGGGCCACGTTGGTCTGTGGCGGGAAGGCCCGGGACACGCTCTTCCCAGCCTGTCGTGGTCAAGTTTTTTCGGACAGTGCGATAAGGGAACGTTGAAGATCAA
>CAXTCD010000263.1:0-5430 GCA_964242145.1 uncultured Rhizobacter sp. | reverse complement strand
CAGTGATCTATGAATCGGGCACCACCATGAGCCATGTGTACTTTCCGACCACCGCCATCGTCTCGCTGTTGTACGTGATGGAAAACGGCAGTTCAGCAGAGATTGCCGTGGCCGGTTATGAAGGCGTCGTCGGCATTTCGCTGTTCATGGGCGGTGAATCCACTCCCAACCGGGCGGTCGTTCAAAGTGCGGGGCAAGGATTTCGCTTGAAGGCGAGCGCGATCAAGGAAGAATTCAAGCGTGCACCGGTGCTGCACCTGCTGCTGCGATACACCCAGGCGCTTATCACGCAGATGTCTCAGACCGCCGTTTGCAACCGCCATCACTCGCTCGACCAGCAACTTTGCCGCTGGCTGTTGCTGAGCCTGGATCGGTTGCAAGGCATGGAACTCGTGATGACCCAGGAGTTGATTTCCAACATGCTTGGCGTGCGGCGCGAAGGCGTTACCGAAAGTGCGCTCAAGCTGCAAAAGGCAGGGCTGATCAAGTACGCACGCGGGCACATCTCTGTTCTTGATCGCCATGGGCTGGAAAATCGTTGCTGCGAGTGTTATGCCGTGGTGAAGGAAGAATACGACCGGCTGTTGCCTGAGGTCTTGGCCGCTTAGCAACAGTTGCAGGCCTGGGTGGGCTGACACACGGTGGCCATGGCTCACGGCATGCAGACGCCATCGCCATCGCTATCGCTATCGCTATCGCTATCGCGAAATACCGACCGCTCCGGTCCGCCCCGTGAGCAGCATCGCGGTTCGGCGAGGTCATGACCGGGGCGTATCAGAACCGCACGAAATACGGAACCGCGCTGACCACGGCCCCCACCACCACGAGCACGACGCTGTTCGACACGAAGTACGGAAAGACCATCAGCACGAAGCCGCACAGCAGCGGCACCGCGGCGCGCTGCTTCTTGCCATACAGAAAATAGCCCATGCCGATCGATCCGAACAGCAGGCCCCAGAGCAACAGGGAAGTGGTCAATGTGGCCTCGGTGCGCGTGGGGAGTTCGGGATGAAAGGCATCGGGGCATCATGCCCCAGTGTCCAAGGCAGATCGCCAAAGCCTGATCGCCGGCAGGGTTCTCGCACCCAAGCCATTTTTTCTCCACCGCTGCCTGCGAACACACAGGCAGATCACGTACACGCAGCAGCTCAGGCCAGGCTCGCCGACGCGCTCTTGCGCAACGCCGCCAACGGCGCCTTGCTCGTCGCTGCATGGACTGTGTTTGTGCGCTTCAGCATCGCCGCCTGAAATTCGACCCGG
Organism: uncultured Rhizobacter sp.; assembly: GCA_964242145.1. Classification (GTDB taxonomy): domain Bacteria; phylum Pseudomonadota; class Gammaproteobacteria; order Burkholderiales; family Burkholderiaceae_C; genus Rhizobacter. The sequence continues at coordinate 4,170 of CAXTCD010000263.1, read as the reverse complement.
TTGCGCCCTTCGCTCTTGGCCCGATAACAGGCAGCATCGGCGGCGGCCACGATGCCAGCGCTGTCGTCATGACCCGATTCGAAGCAGACCAGGCCCAGGCTGGCGCCGACCTTGAAGACGACACCGTTCCAACTGAACTCGAAGCCTTCGACTGCGCGCCGCACCTGATCGGCAACGCGGGTCGCGTCGACCAGGGCGCAGCCGGGCAGGATGATCACGAATTCGTCACCGCCGACTCGCGCGAAGATGTCGCTCGCGCGCAGCTCTTTGTGCATCCGCCGCGTTACCTGCCGCAGCAGTTCGTCGCCTGCGGCATGGCCTGCGGTGTCATTGACCTGCTTGAATTTGTCGAGGTCGATGTACAGCAGCGAATGCTTGTCTGGCGCATCGATCGGATCTTTCGGCAAGGTGGCCAAGTCGGCCAGCCGTCGCTCGAACTCCTTGCGGTTGATCAGTCCCGTCAATGCATCATGCGACGCCTCGTGGCTGATGGCGGCCGAGCGGGCGCGCGCCACACTGACATTGCGGAACACCAGCACCGTGCCCAAGGTCAGGCCCTCTCGGTCACGCACCAGCGATACGTTGTCGGAGACCGCGATGCGCGTGCCATCGGGCGTGAGCAGATCGACGTCGGCGCTGCGGCGGTCGACGCCCCCGTCCAGCACTTGGGCGACGATCGACGCGGCCGGTTTGCCGCTGCCAACGTCGATCACCGGGTAGATTTCTTCGACACACTGGCCGTCAGCATGGCTCAGTGCCCAACCGGTCATGGCCTCCGCGGCACGGTTCAGGTAGGTCACGTGGCCCGCATTGTCGGTGGTGATGATGCCGTCGCTGACGCTGTTCATCACCGTCAGCAGCCGTTTCTCGTTAAGCACCAGGCGCAGCGCCAACGGCCGCACCTGCAGGTTCATGATCAGCATTCCGGCCCCAAGCATCACGCCGATCACGACGAAGACCTGATTGAGCTTGTCACGCACCGGTGCCATCACGGTGGCGATCGATTGGCGAAGGTGCAAACCCATCGGCAGCTGCACCGAGGCATACACGTCAATCACCGGCGTGCCGTGTTCGTCGCTCGCCACCACCACGCCCTGATCACCGCGAATGCCCAGAGCGACTGCACTCGGCGCCCCATCTTTGCGGCGCATCGGCAGCGAGCTTCTGGCCCCGTCGGCACGCGAAGGCAGGCACCAGGCCTGATCGACCGATTCCGCTGCGCACATCCGCACCTCGACATTCGGCCCCATGTCCGAAGTGTCGAAAAGCTGCTGCGTCATCAAACCCAATTGCTGCTGCGAAACCACCCAGCCGAGCAGCACCTTGTCTTTCATCACCGGCACGCGGGCGTAAGCCATCAAGCCCTCATGCCATTGCAATTCGAATTGCATCTGGGTGGCTTGCTTGAGCACGATGCCGGGCCAGGCGGGCACCACGAAATGGCCCTTCGATGGCAGGCGCGCCGTCGACTTCTCGAGTTCGAAGCGAATGCCGTTGAAATCTTCCGTCCACACCGAGGCAATCGCCTCGTTCAGTGCGCTCTCGGCTGCCGCGGGCTGCTCGCGCCAGCCTGCCATCGCGTGCATCACACCCGGCTGCGAGGCCAGCAGTGAGGCCAGTCGGCTGGCGCTGGCAAGCTGATAGCTGAAGGCCATCTCGCGCCGGTAGCCGCTCAGCTCCAGCCGCTCCTGCTCCGACTCCTGCAGCCGCGTCTGCACCGCCCAGAAGGTGGCAATACCCGTGACCACCACGACCGCGGTCAAGACCATCAGACTCATGATCGAGAGCCGAAAGTCCTCGCGCAACTCGGTCATCGGAACCCCACTGCGGTGATGCAGAATGCGCACCGTCAACAGCAGGAAGGCCAATGCCGGAGCGGGGCTGACGACGACCGAAGCCAGCCAGAACTCGCCGGTCGGCGGCCCCATCGTGATCGACATGGCGCCCAGCAGCGCGATTACCGTCAGCAGCAATGCAGGCAGCCAGCCCAGCAGTGCTGCGTGAGCCACGCGCATTTGTGAACGCTGTCGTGCCAGCAAAGGCAGGCTAGCGCAGCACAGGCCGGTGGCCATCAACGGCGAGACCTGACCGAGCGCAGCTCTCAGCGTCGGGCTCGACAGCTGCCATTGCGGTAACAGGCTCAACATCAATGCCGCGCAGCCCGACAAGGTTTGCGCTCGTGCCATCCAGCCACCTCGTTGACCATCGATCCCATGCCCGACACCGATACAGGCAAAGGCCAGCGCTGCGCCGGGCGTCACGCCATGGACGGCCGCAGCGAGCCAGGGCGGCAGCGGAACCCCTTGTTTCAGCAGGGCGAGCAGGGCCACCAGCAAACACAGTGCGGTCGTCGCCCACGGCACGAGCGTCGCGTGCGTGCGGGAAATCATCGCCAGACGGGGTCGAACTACGTCCACAACGGCTTTCGCAAAAATGGGTCTGCGCTTTGTATCGGCAGATTGGGCGCAATCTTTCGCAGACCAGCCTGGCCGAGGCCGGCGAGCACCGATTTCCCGATGCCCGCCACGCTCAGCAGTTTGGCCACGACACCCACTTGGCCCGTGCCGAATCGGCATGCACCTGCCCCGGCGGATGACGGGTGTAGAAACGTCACACCGCCCTGCCCTACACCTGCAGCAACTCGCTCAGCGACAGCCAGGCCGTTGCCGCGTCGCAGGGCCCTCGCCGACGACCGTGTGAGCCCAGTTCAATCGACAGTCAACGGCACCTGAACCGAGGCATCGACCTCGGAGCTGTCGATGTAGCCGATGGCATCGGGGTTGTCGGCCACGGCCTTCTTCAGCGCTGCACCGTTGGCCAGCACCTTGGGCTGCTGCGCTGCGCCGCTGAACACCAACCGCGCCCACAGAGCTTTGAGCTGGCTCGGCATCTCGCTGTAGAAGGCATCGCCAGCGTCCCGACAACGGCAGCGGCATCACGGCCGCATGTGGCTATTCGCCACCGGCTACAACGAAGCGATCGAAATCGAGCACGGCCAAAACCGCCGCAAGTTTGGCCTCGAACCCAAAGCGCGCGCACCGCAACAAGGCCAAGGCATGGCCCAGACCCGATCTCGCATCGATGCCGATAGTGATGGTGATGAAGCAAAGGCTCGGCGCCGACAAGATGTGCCGCGTTCTGTGTCACGAGCTTGAGCGCCATCTCCTTGACGCAGGCCTCTCTACCGCACCGTCGAGGACAACGTCACTGTTTCTATGGCAAGCGATCCGCGGCGGTCTATTTCCGCCGCACCTCGCTGGCCTGGCCGAAGCGCGGAATCAGGTCGCCGAGGACGAATTGAATAAGCTTCTCGCGCGAGGCCTCATCGAGGCTGGAACTGCGAAACGACACCGTAAACGCCATCGGCACGTTGTCGACCCAGCATTGGATTTGCTCGCCGGTGGGGGATGCACCCGAAACGTAGTCGCCTTGCGTGTCATTGTTGCCATGGCGCCAGGAAAAGTTCGGCATCGCCTCGACGATGAGATTGCACACCGCCTCTCCGCGCAACGTCGACGTTATGGTGATGGTAAGGAATTGAGTCATGGCCGCCCCATCATCACGTAATTTGTGGGTTGATCGTCGGGTTGCTCAGGGCGTGAAGGCGGGAAACCCGAAAAGTTTACATCTCGTTCGAGGCGACGGGACCACTTGTTCTGAAACCTGTCGAGATTGGGAAACGTCGCGTTCATCGAAGGTGTGTCGTAAAGACCGTGAACGTGGTGCGGTTTGCACCCGTTTGATCTGGCGTTCCTGCATAAAGCGGGGTTGGTGCGTGCGAGATACTAACGATGAGCTGTTCTGATGCAATAAGCCTGTCGAAGAGAATGCGGAATGCATTCCTGCTAACTCGACCCGGCTAAGCCGGCATTGACCACGGAGCGGACTGATCGCCCGTTCGCCGACCGAGACCGGGCTCTCGGTGAAGTCGCCATGACACCAGATTGAAATGGCACAGGCATCGCTGGATGTGATCACAATGCGCGGAAGCCCAGTGCGCTGTACCAAGCAGAGACCGAACGCCGCGCATGGGTGGCGTTATCTCGCCTTTACTTGCACAACTTTTAGCAGCCGCGGCAGACCAACGGCGGCATCACTGCCGCTTCTCGTCGCAGCACAGCACCAGCGCCTGCTCGGGCGGGCTCATGTACAGGCCCACAATGTCTTCGA
>CAXTCD010000262.1:0-5446 GCA_964242145.1 uncultured Rhizobacter sp. | reverse complement strand
GCCTGCGGCCTTCGTCTGCCGACACTGCGGCCACGCGATGATCATCCTGCACAGCTTCGTGCGCGGCGAGTCGATCCGGGTACCACCAGGTCCAGGGTGCACGGCGTGACCGTGATCGTGCACTTGCTCAGCTTGCACCGCTCGCCGACCATGCGCTCATGGGCCGCGGCAAGGCCAGCCTCGCCTTGCCACCACCCGGCTTCGTGTCCAGTACCTGAATCAGGCTCATTCCATCGGACTGGCAGCATTGTTGATGAGCAGGACGATGGCGCGAATGGGCTTCAAGCCCGTGCTTAGGCTACCTTCGACGACAGCGCTGCACCACTATCGCCATAGAGCCGCAGCGACTTCGCAGCACCGTGGCACGGCCCGCGGTTTCCTTCCCCGAGGTTTGTCCAACACCTGCCCTCAGGACTGCGCATGCACGGCACCGTGGCGTCGCACGGGCAGGCGTCGAACAAACCTGAACAGGACAAACCTAAACAGTTGCTGTCAGTCAGCTCTGCACTTGCGGCGTCCGCTTTCGACCCCCCCAGCGGTCACTCGGTCTTGTGAGAAGCGGCACTTCGACGTGCTGTGCTTCGCGACCCTGAACGCTTGACCGAAGTCGGCGGCCAGAATGGGGAGCGTGTCGAACTTCAGAAGCTCGTCCAGTCGTCGGTACCGGTCTTGCGTAGCGAGGTTTCGGCGCGCAGCGTGGGCACTTCGGGATTGTTCTCGGCCTTGGTGCCGAAGCTGGGCCGGGTCACGTTATTGAAGCGGTGTGGCCCGCGGCGCTCAGCGCCGTTGCGGGCGGGGGTAGCCGTGGCAACGGGGGCGGGCATGACGACATTCGCCTTGTTGTCGTGCGCCAGCTTGAACACCGCCACCGCTTGCACCAGTTGCTGCGCCTGCTGTCTAAGGCTCTCGGCCGCGGCGGCACTTTCCTCGACCAGCGCGGCGTTCTGCTGCGTGGCTTGGTCCATCTGGCTCACCGCCTCGCCTACCTGCGCCACGCCAGCGCTCTGCTCGTTGCTGGCAGCGCTGATCTCGCCCATGATGTCTGTCACGCGCTTGATCGAGCCAACGACCTCGGCCATCGTCGCGCCGGCCTGATCGACCAGCGCCGTGCCCTGCGCGACGCGCTCGACGCTGGCGTTGATCAGGCTCTTGATCTCCTTGGCTGCTTCAGCCGAGCGACCCGCGAGGTTGCGCACCTCGCTGGCCACCACTGCGAAGCCGCGGCCTTGTTCGCCGGCGCGTGCCGCCTCAACCGCGGCATTGAGCGCCAGGATATTGGTTTGGAATGAGATGCCGTCGATCACGCCGATGATGTCGGCGATCTTCTTCGACGCTTCGTTGATGCCCTTCATGGTGTCAACGACACGGCGGACGACCTCGCCGCCCCTGCTGGCGACGGTCGAGGCGCCCAGCGCGAACTGGTTGGCCTGCTTGGCGTTGTCGGCGTTTTGCTTGACAGTGGAGCTGAGTTGTTCCATTGAGGCAGCAGTTTCTTCGAGCGCTGAGGCCTGCTCCTCTGTACGCTGGCTCAGGTCCTGGTTGCCCTGCGCGATCTGCGCGCTGGAGGTGGCCACGCTCTCCGAGTTCTGGCGCACGTCGCACACCACCGACGCGAGACTGGCTTGCATTTGCGCAAGACGCGCCATCAAGCTCGTCGTGTCTCCGTGCTTCACGTCGAGTTGCACGCTCAAGTCACCTTGCGCCACCAGCCTGGCCAACTCAGCCGCGGTCTCCGGCTCGCCGCCGAGTTGCTTGACGATGCGGCGGCTGAACAAGCCACCGGCGACAATTCCGAAGACGCACGTTAGCAACATCAGAATCAGGCTGATGATGGTGGCGTGTCTGCCGTCTGCGGCCGCCTGGGTCGAAACAGCCGCACTGTCGAGGGCGATCTGGTTGACAGCTTCGTCGAGCAGCTTGACGGGCTCGCGGTCCATGCCGTGCACCGCGGTGTCGCCCACCGCCGAATCGAAGCTCGCGGCCTTGAAAGCCTCGAAGCCCTTGCGGTAGTCCTCGCCCATCTTGGCGTGCGCCTGGGCAAACCTGTCCACCAGCGACCTGCTTTCACCCTCGGGCAGCACGGCCTGGAGTTTCTTGGTCCTCTCGGCGACGTCACGCTCTTGCTTGGCGAAGGAGCCCCAATATTTGTCCAGGTTCGTCGGATCCTTGCCGCGCAGCAACGTGTTTTTCCATTCCTGCACCTGCACCTTGAATGCGACAGTCATGTCGCCCACGGCACGCTCGTTGTCATTGCCGGCCTCGACCACTGTCTGATAGCGTGTAAGTGACTGGTTCAGGCTGTAGGTGCCATACAGCGCTGCGGCAAGGACGAGCGCGAGCACCGAAGCGAACGCCAAGGGGAGTTTGACACTGAGTTTCATGGGGGCTTGTCCGTTCGTAACGCCAGGTACGGAAAGAGGTCCACCGGGAACTCTCTTTGAGGCGCGATGACGCTGAGTTTGTTTTCGGCTGTTGGCAGTACGGCTTGAGGAGAGGAACGAAGGCGACCAAGCGAATCCGGCACGGAGCGGCAGCGTTTGACGGAGCCAATACCCTCGCGTGACCTCGCAACGCCTGCTGGCTAGCGTCCGGCGACGGTGAAAAGGCGGCTTAGCCTCGATGGAATCCGTGGCCGTCCGCTTGCGCGGCCTTGCGCCGTCCGGCTGCTCCTGTTTAGGTTTGTCCAACACCTGCCCTCAGGACTGCGCCATGCACAGCACCGTGGCGTCGCACGGGCAGGCGTCGAACAAACCTAAACAAAAGCCGACGCTCACAGCGATTCAAGGACTGATGTCGGCCGTCTACTAAACGTCTGGATGCGCGAGCTCAGGGCTAAGACTGGAAGTCGATCGTCGCAGATGGGATACCTGCGCACGGGAAATATGAGCACGTCCAAGACCTCACGTCAGGTGTTCGCTGGATGCCGCAGGGCCCATTGAAAGACGTGGCCGAGGCCGGGATGGTTGGAATGACGAGGCCTGCGGTCTGCACACCGAGCCCAAAGAAAGCGGCGTGAGCTCAGGGTCGAGTCGATGCTGTGCCCGAAGCGAACGCGCAGTTTGCAGAAGTCGGCAAGCTGGCCGTACTGACACAGAAATCACCATTCTGGCCCTGCTGAGGGAAGGGTATGAGGGCAGGGCCGCCAATCCATCCGAGCCGACCAGCTCTCGCCCACCTGCGATTTTCAGGCCTCAGGCAACGCCTGCCGCACATGCGCTCCGAAGGCGGCCGGCAGTGCTGCGGGTGCGTTGCGGTCAAAGGCCAAGGCAATGCCCACCGATGGCAGGGCAGGCAGGCCGCTTTCGGCCGGCAAGATCTGCAGGTCTTGCGGCACCGCGGTTTGCGTTAGCACGGTCAGGGCCTGGCCCGAACGCGCCATCGCGATCAGGCCGGTCATGCTGCTGCTCGCGCAGACCAGCCGGTAGGCGCGTTGCTGGTCGTCCAGGGCTTGGCGCGGCGCCTGGTGGTCGACGGCATCCGGTGCGCCCAAGGCCAGCGGCAGCGGGTCGAGCGCAGCTGCATGGGTACCGCGCTGGCCGACCCATACCAGCGGCTCACGGCGGATCACCTCGCTGTTATCTACTTCGCCCTTTGCACTGACTGTGTCAGTGACGGCAACCGAGACCAGCGCCACATCGATCGCATGCCGCGCCAGCAGTTCGCGCAGGCGCGGCGACGGCGCGCACACCACCTCCAGTTGCACGCGCGGGTTCAGGCTCGCGAAGCCGCGCAACAGGTGCGGCAGGAACACCACCGCGTAGTCGTCCGGGCAGCCCATGCGCAACAGGCCCGAGAGCTGCCGGCCGCGCATTTCGGCCAGCGCTTCATCGTGCAGGCGCAGCAGCTGGCCCGCATGCATCAGTAGCCGTTCGCCGGCCGTGAGCGTCACAGCGCGCCCGGTGCGGAACAGCAAGGGCTGCTCGACCACGCTCTCCAGCCGCTGCATTTGCATGCTCAGCGCCGACTGCGTGCGCCCGACGCGGGCGGCGGCCTGGCCCAGCACGCCGGTTTCGGCGATGGCGATGAAGCTGCGCAGCAGGTCGATGTCGAGGGTTTGGCTCACGGTGTGAATTCTCCTGATAGCTCGATCCAAAACTATTCGCTTCTCGAGGCGAGGCGAGGCGGGCTGGATAAGGTGCCGCAAACCACCCCGAGGCCCCGACATGAGCAGGAACGACGACCCGCAATTCTGGCAACTGGCACGCAGCCACCTGGTGCGCTACGGCGGCAGCTTCGAGCCGCTGATCATCGAGCGCGCGCAGGGCAGCTTCGTCTATGACGCTGACGGGCGGAAGATCCTCGATTTCACGTCGGGGCAGATGAGTGCGGTGCTGGGCCATTCCCACCCTGACATTGCGGCTGTCGTGACCGAGCAGATCCATTCGCTCGATCATTTGATCAGCGGCATGCTGTCGCGGCCCGTGGTGGAGCTGGCGGCGTGCATCGCGCGCCATGCACCGCCGGGGCTGGAGCGCTGCCTGCTGCTGAGCACCGGCGCCGAGTCTAACGAGGCCGCGTTGCGCATGGCCAAGCTGGTCACGGGCGGGCTCGAGGCGCAGTCGTGGCGTGGCATGACCGGTGCTGCCGCCTCCGCCACCTACAGGAAGGCCGCAAAGGCTACGGGCCGGCGTCGGTCGGCTCGATGGCCATCCCTGCGCCAATGCCTACCGCCCTCGCTTCACTCAGCAAGACGGCCAGCTGGATTGGCGCCGTGAGCTTGATGATGGCCTCCAGCAGGTCGACCGCCAGTCCACCGGCGCGCTGGCCGCCTTCATCGCCGAGCCCATTCTCAGCAGTGGCGGCATCCTCGAACTGCCGCCTGGCTACATGGCGGCGCTGAAGCAGAAGTGCAGCGAGCGCGGCATGTTGCTGATCCTGGACGAGGCGCAGACCGGCGTCGGCCGCACCGGCTTGATGTTCGCTTGCCAGCGCGATGGCGTGGCGCCCGACATCCTGACCTTGTCGAAGACGCTGGGCGCCGGGCTACCGCGGGCGGCGGTGGTCACGACCGCGGCGATCGAAGACGAGGCCCATGCGCGCGGCTTCCTGTTCTACACGACGAATGTGTCGGACCCGCTGCCCGCGGCCGTGGGCCTGAAGGTGCTGGAGGTGGTGGAGCGTGATGGCTTGGTCGAGCGCGCGCGTGTGGCGGGGGCGCGGCTGGAAGCCGGCCTGCGCGAGTTGCAGGCTCGCCACGAATGCATCGGCGCTGTGCGCCGCCGTGGGCTGCTGCTCGGCCTGGAGGTGGTGAAGGACCGCACCCACAAGGCACCCGCCTTCGAACTCGGCGAGGCCATCACGCGCGAGTGCATGAAGCCGGGCCTGAGCATGAACATCGTGAAGCTGCCGGCGATGGGCGGAGTGTTCCGCATCGCGCCGCGGCTGACAGTCAGCAATGGCGAGATCGGCCTCGGGCTGGAACTGCTGGACCGGGCGATCGCGACGG
>CAXTCD010000261.1:0-5487 GCA_964242145.1 uncultured Rhizobacter sp. | reverse complement strand
CCACGCATTGCGGCACGGTGATCTTCAGCGAGGTGCTGGCCTGGGAGACGTTGCCGGCGGCATCGCGGGCGTTGACGTACAGGCCCCAGCTGGCGCCCGGGGTCAGGACCAGATTGCTGCTCAGCGTGTTGCCGTTAACGGTGCCCAGCGCTTGGCCATCGTGGTAGATGTCATAGAAGGCGACGCCGACGTTGTCGGTTGAGCCGGACCATGACAGCGTGACCGAGCGGCACGCCAGGTTGGCGATCTTCAGGTTGTTGGGAACGGTCGGGGCTTGGGTGTCGGAAACGCCACTGCCAGCACCCTTGGTCCAGACTTGGTTGCCGTTGCCATGGCAGGTCCAGATTTGCAGGCCCGCGCCTTCAGCGTTGGAGGCGCCGATCACGTCCAGGCACAAGCCGGACTGCGTGCCCTGGATCGTGCCGTTGTTGTTGTACTGCCATTTCTGATTGGCCTGGCCATTACAGGTATACGACGTGACGATGGTGCCGGCCTTCGTGTTCTGGCCTTTGGCATCCAGGCAACGCGTGCCGTCCAGGGTACGCAGCTCGCCAGCCGCCGTGAATTCCCATTTCTGGTTGTTGCCGTTGTTGCAGCCCCAGATTTGAACGCCGGTGCCAGGGTTGGTGTTGCCGCCGATCACGTCGATGCACTTGCCGCTGGCGCTGCCGATCAGCGTGGTCCCGGCCGCTGACGCGATGCCGGGCATCAGGCCGGCAGCGAGGGCCGCCGCCAATGGACCATAGACGGCAAATTGCCGCATGGCGTCTTTCTTGGGAAGCGAGGTGAGTTTCATGGGCTTGAGCCTCCAGCTGATGCGATCAAAAGAATCTGGCACCTGCTTCATGGTGGAACGGCGTGGCGTTCAAAGCAAGCGCGCAGGGAACTAGCCTATTTTTGATAGCTTTCCGGGGCTGCTTCAAGCCAGGTTCAGAAAAATGAAGTAAGAGTTGCGGGGACTTCGAAGCCCAAGGTCCATGCCGCGGACGGGCAGATTGATCCGGCACGAGCATTCATCGAACCGTGAACCGCCTGATGACTCGCATTCAAAACGGACCCGTCATGTGTGATCACACCTCAAAGGTCCCTTGAACTGATTGCGTCGTCGGAAAAAACAAGCTCGGTGAAAACAGGTTTTGCCACGATCCATTTCAATGGCTCGCAGTTGACACGGCCACGAGCAATCGCAAGCCCGCGTTCATGTGCCGAGTTTCAGAAGATGCAAAAGGAAACCTCCGAGACGACAATGAATCGCAACTGAACCCACGACACGGACGCGGCGGCGAGATCGATGGGGCAAGGTGCCGGTCGACGAACCTCAACGTAAGGCAGCCGCCGATCCTCCACGCGAGCCCGGACGGCAGCCTGAAGGGTCGGCCGAGATGCGGCAGAGAGGCGGCAGAGTACCGTTTCCACGCTAAACGCCTGCTTGAGCGGAGCTACGTGTGAGACGGGCACCGCGCGCAAGCGTCGGCCGACCAACGGCAAGGCTCAATAACCGGCTGAAACTCCCCGTCAGCGCAGGCCTCCGAAGCCCGCCACCGTGACGCCATGGTGGTAGCCTACGCAGCATGTTCTGCCCCGGCCCGATGACCAGCGCGAAGCCCGCATGTCGACTGCCAACTCGATGACGCCATCGCTCTCTCGCACCTCGCAGAGCGGGTTGGCCGTCATGGCTGGCACCGCCATCGCCTACGCCTTGGTCGGGTGGATGTCGCTGCGGCTGGCGTTTCCACCCGGCTATGCCTCGCCCTTCTTTCCTTCGGCCGGCATCGCGCTGGTTTGTGTGCTGAGCTTCGGCTGGCGGGCCCTGCCGGGCGTGGCACTCGGCTCGATCGTGATCAGCGTGCTGGCTTCCAGCGAGCGTGGCGTCGCAGGGATCGCGCAAGTGCTGCTGCCGCTGGCCATTGCCTTCGGCGCGACGGCCCAGGCTGCTGCCGGCGCCGCGCTGGTGCGGCGCTTCATTGCGCAGCCGCTGACCTTGAGCGAACCCCGCGACATCGTGCTGTTTTTCGGGCTCGGTGGCGTGCTCGCCTGCTTCATCAGTTCCACGGTCGCGGCGGCGAGCCTTTATCTCATTCGTCACCAGCCGCTGGAAACCTTGTTCTTCACATGGTGGACCTGGGGCACCGGCGACACCCTGGGCGTGCTGATCGGCGCGCCGATGATGCTGACGCTGGTCGGGCGCCCGCGCAGCGAATGGAGCGCACGGCGGTTGACCGTCGGCGTGTCGATGGCCGTGGCGATGGTGCTGATGACGATCGGCATTCAGCAGGTCGGTGACTGGGAGGAGAACCGAACCGCGGCGTCGTTTGAGCGCGATGCGGTGCATGCGTCGTCAAGCTTGGCGGGCCAGTTGCAATATCCCCTGCATGCACTGCAGGCATTGCACGGCATCTTCATCGCCTCCGATGAAGTCACGCGCGATGAAATGCGCCGGGCCACCAGCACCTGGGTGACGGCAGGTGAACATTTGCAGGCCATGGGCTGGAGCGAGCAGGTGGCACGCGCCGACGTGCCTGCCTATGAAGCACGCGTGCGCGCCAAAGACTTCCCCGACTATCGCGTCTTCAACCGCACCGATTTCGACTACAAGCCGGCGCCCGACGAGCCGGTGATGGCACTTCGCTACATTGAGCCGGCCGACCTGAACGCTGCCGCCCTCGGCGTCAACGGGCGTTCGGTGCCCATGGCGCGTGAAGCGATCGACGCAGCGATTCGCACCAATGCGCCGGTGGCCAGCGCCGGATTTCGCGCCACTCAGAATGCCCACGACGAAACCTCGGTGGTCATCTTTCGCGCGCTGTACCGCGGCTCGCCAACCTCGGTCAGCGAACGTCTCGCTTCTGTGCAAGGTGTGGTGTTTGTGACGCTGCAAACCGAAGAGGCGCTGAATGCGTTTGCCAGCACCCTGCCTCACTATCTGACACTGTGCATCGTCGACAACGACCCCAGCGTGCAACACAAGCGCCTGGCCGGGCCGGCGGGCTGCGAGACGCAGCAAGCCGAATTGCTGCACGTTCGCCCGCTGCCTTTCGCGGGGCGGCAATGGGATCTGCGCGTGCTGGCCCGCCGCACCGAGCTGCCCGATGCACGCGGGCGCAGCACGCTGCTGTTTTCGCTGGTCGGGCTGCTGGCCATCGCGATGCTGGGGACACTGCTGTTGACGTTCACCGGCCGCACCCGCCGCATCGAAGCCGCGGTCACAGACCGCACGCTCGCGCTGCAGCGCGAAATCGCCGAGCGCGAACGCACCGAAGCCGATCTGCGCAACAGCGAGCATCGCTTCCGCAACATCCTGAACAACGTGCCGATCGGCGTGGTCTACACCGACCTGCATGGCAACGTGAAACAGGTGAACCCGCGTTTTTGTGAACTGACGGGTTACATCGCCGAAGAACTGACGACGATGAACGTGGCGGCGCTGACTCACCCCGACGACCGGGCACAAGACTTCGTGCTGTCGGGCCAGCTGGTGCACGGCGAGATTCCGATGTACCGCCGCCAGCTGCGCTACATCACGCACGACAACCGGATGGTGTGGGTGCAATCGGTGGTCAGCTTGCTGCGTGACCCGCAGGGCAACCCCTATCGCATCGTCGGCGTGGTGGAAGATATTACCGAGCACATGCGGTTGGCCGATGCGGAACGCGCCCGCGAAATTGCCGAAGCCGCCAACCTCGCCAAGAGCGAGTTCCTTTCGCGCATGAGCCATGAGCTGCGCACGCCGCTCAACGCGATGCTGGGTTTCGCCCAACTGCTTGAACTCGATCAGAGCCACCCGCTGCCCGCATCGCAGCGGCCCTGGGTGATGCAGATTCAAAGCGCAGGCTGGCACTTGCTGGACATGATCAACGACGTGCTGGATCTGTCGCGCATCGAATCCGGCACGCTGAACCTGCAACCCGATGCCTTGGACTTGCGCCAACTGATCGTTGCCACGCTGTCGCTGGTGGAACAAGATGCCCGGCGCCGCGGCATCACCGTGACACAGAACATCGCCGACCCGAACGCACGGGTGATCGGCGACACCACCCGCGTGAAGCAGATCCTGATCAACCTGCTGAGCAACGCCGTCAAATACAACAGCGAGGGCGGGCTGATCCACATCGAGACCCGCTCCGGGCCGCGTGACAGCATCGACATCTCGGTCACCGACACTGGCCTGGGCATGACGCCGCAACAGTTGTCGCATCTCTTTCAGCCGTTCAACCGCCTGGGCCGCGAACGCTCATCGCTCGAAGGCACCGGCATTGGCCTGGTGATCAGCCAGCGCTTGGCCGAGTTGATGGGAGGCGCATTGCGCGCTCGCAGCACGGCAGGGGAAGGTTCTTCGTTCATCCTCAGCCTGCCACGTGCCGAACGGCCCGACACCTTGCCGATGGGCCTCGACGAGGCGCGCATGGCGTCAAGCGACTATCACCAGCGCACTGTGCATTACGTTGAAGACAACGAGACCAATGTGGAGGTGATGCGTGGCATCCTGTCGCGTCGGCCTCAGGTGCGGTTCGAGGTCTCACTGACCGGATTGGAAGGCCTGGCGGCCATTCGTGAGCGCCTGCCCGATCTCATTCTTCTCGACATGCACCTGCCCGACATCGATGGCATGGACCTTCTGCGTCAATTGAAATCGAACAGCGCGACCGCTGACATCCCGGTGGTGGTGGTATCGGCCGATGCCTTGGCCGATCAGATCGAAGCCGCGCGGCAGGCTGGCGCGCAGCAGTATCTGACCAAGCCGGTGAGTGTTGCCGAATTGCTGTCGGTGGTAGACGGCGTGCTTGACAGCGCCGAAACGCGATTTGGCTGAACGCCTATCGGGACGGCTTTCGGGCTTCTTGCTTTGATGTCAACCCAAGCTGCAACGCCGAAGGCCGCGGGCTGACACAGTCATCGAGCGACAACACGATCGAACCTCAGCAAGATCAAACGTCAACAAGATCCAACTACACCACGCGCCCACCAATGCCACCGGCGCTGGCGTCTGCCGCGCTCAGCAAGTGACCGTTATTCAGGTCGGTCAATACCGAATCGGCCCATGCCGAATCCACGCCACCGGCGTAGAGCCGTTCTTCGCCAGTGGAACGACGGCGCACCTTCAGCACATTGCCGATCTGAACGAACAAGGTGGACAAGGCCGAATCCGGCTCCTGCTCGACATCGAAATCAGATGCGTCATAGCCGCGTGATTGCAGCAGATGCCCGAAGGCGCGAATCCTTTCGGATGACAACGGGTTTTGCATCGAAGTACTCCTTCCAGTCGACGAACGAACTGCGTCGGAAAGTGCTGCGCCCATTCGCGCTGCGATCGTGTGCCGATCCTAGGAAGCGAGAGACTCGTCGCCTGTAGGACAGAGTCGATACCGCAAGTCGGGCGATGTGAGTTTGAAACCGCCGAGGAACCCATAGAAAACCACAGGTACTAATCCGCAAAGCACTGAGTAACTGTCTTTCGAGTCAAGCGCAGTGAAGCGATTTGTCCCAAGG
>CAXTCD010000260.1:0-5514 GCA_964242145.1 uncultured Rhizobacter sp. | reverse complement strand
TCCACTCCAGGTAGCTCACCAGGTGAGCCTGCTGAAGTTTGTCGCTAATCAAGTCTTGTTTTCGAATGCCGGCCAGGCCTGCAGAAGTTCGAGATACCACGCGCGTGACCTCGGCAGGTCGGTCACGCGCAGCACGACGTGCGCAAGCTTCAAAGGACGAATGCGTTCGCTGACGGCATCAGGCAGGTTCGAGGTGTCACGGCGTTTGTCTCCCGTGTTCGGGATTTTTGAGTGGGTCGGAAGCAGAACGAAGCGGCTTATCGGCCAGGCTCGGCAATCACCCGGTTCTCGATGCTGCCGATGCCTTCGATCTCGACGCAAACCACGTCGCCTTCGCGCAGGAAGCGAGGCGGGTCCATCAGACCGCCGACGCCGGCCGGGCTGCCGGTGCTGAGCACGTCGCCGGGCTCCAGCGTGAAGGCCGTCGTCAACTCGACCAGCATGTCTTCGATGCGGTAGGACATCTCGGCGGTGTTGCCGTCCTGGCGCAGTTCGTCGTTGACCCAGGTGCGCAGGCGCAGCCGGTGCGGGTCCGGCAGTTCGTCGCGCGCGACCAGCCAGGGGCCGAACGGGCTGTGCGTGTCGAAGGATTTGCCGATCGTGTGGGTCGGTGCGCGCATCTGCCAGTCAAGAACGCTCATGTCGTTCACGACCACATAGCCTGCGACCATGTCCATCGCTTCTTCGCGCTTGCTTCAACGGTGAAGAGTTCTGCGATCGCTTCGCGGGCCGAGGCCAGCGCGGCGGCCTTGATTTCCGGGCTGCGGTTCACGCCTTCGGTGCGGATCACATCGAAGCGCTGGATGCCCATGAACTTCAGCGCGGCGATGACATCAGGTTCTTGGAAGTCTTTCGGCGCCATCGCTGGCGTGCTGTAGATGTTGCCCCGCGACGAAGTCAGGATCACCCGCTTGTCGCCCGCCAGGCCGCGCGGGCCTTCGGGCGTGTAGGCGAAGGTCTTGCCGGCTTGCGCCAGTGCGTCGATCCAGGCCTTCAACTGCGTCGGCACCGAAAAGTTGTACATCGGCACACCGATGACGACCGCATCGGCCGCAAGAAATTCATCGAGCATCTGGTTGATCACCGCCAGCGCGGCCTGGCTTTCGGGCGTTGTCAGCGGCTTCTGGAAGCGCAGCGCACCCAGCAGCTCGCCGGTCAGCTGCGGCGGCACCACCTGCGCCAGGTCACGGTAGGTGACCTTCAGCTGCGGCGTCGCGGACTGCCACGCGGCGACGATCTCTTTGCTGAGCAGTCGGGAGACAGATTGCTCGCCGAGCAGGCTCGAATCAATGTGAAGCGGTTTCATGAGGCATTCCAGGAATCAGGGGACGGGCCATTTTTAGCGGCGCGTTCTGCTTCCATCTGGCGGGGCGGCCGGAACGCGCCGTTCCATCAGCGCAACGAAAATGCGGGTTGACCTTCCTCGGCCGGCTTCAAGATGCAGGCCTCAACGACCTGATCTATTTCGCGAAAGTGGTGGAACACGGCGGCTTCAGCGAGGCTGGCCGCCAGCTCGGCATTCCCAAGTCGCGACTGAGCCGGCGCATCACCGCGCTCGAAAGCCGGCTCGGCGTTCGGCTGATGCAACGCTCGTCACGCCGCATCACGCTGACGGCGGCGGCGAGAGCTACCTTCAGCAATGCCGTGCCTTGCGTGACCTGGCCGAGGCGGCCGACCACAGCGTCATGCAATTCGCGGCCGAACCAAACGGCGAGGTGCGCATCAGTTGCCCGATGACGCTGGCGCAGGTTTGCGGACACCGCTGACGCCGGGTTTCATGAAGGGGCATCCCAAGGTGCGCTTGCACGTCACCATCTCGAACCGGCGCATCAACCCGGTCGAAGAGCGCATCGACATGGTCTTGCGCGTGCGGCGCTTGCCGCTCGAAGACTCGGGCCAGATCGTGCGCAAGCTCGGTGAAACGGTCGACGTGATGGTTGCCAGCCCGGCTTACCTTCAGGTGGCCACGCGGCCGCAGGCGACGAAGGACGTGAGCCGGCTCGCCACACTGGCGCTGCCGGGTTCCGGCGATCGCACGGTCTGGCAACTGACCGATGGCGATCGGCAGGTCGAGCTGAGGCATCAGCCGCGGCTGATCAACGATGACATGTTTGCGCTGAAGGAGGCGGCGATCGGTGGCATCGGCATCGCGCTGCCGCCCCGGCAGATGGGCCAGGACGACCTGCGCGCAGGCCGGCTGGAGATCGTGCTGCCGGGCTGGACGGCGCCGCTCGGCCATGTGCAGGCGGCGTTCACCAGCCGCAAAGGAATGATGCCCGCCGTGCGCGCGCTGCTGGAGTACCTCGACGCGCACCGCGAGCCCGGTGTTGCAGACGCAGCGGCTTGAACGGGTGTCCATGCCGAGTTCGTTGAACCCGCTTACCCGCTTAACCTGCCTAACCCGTTCGTGCGGTGGCTGCATCCTTTGCATTGACGATCCACCGAGCCGGCGGTCCAGGCCCGCCTCCAAAGCCAGCCGCTACGATGCGGCGCGGTCAAGCTTGATCATTCACAGCCAGCAGGAGTTCAGATGACGTTCCAGGAGTCGTTGCGTGTTTGTTTTATGAAGTACGCAGAGTTCGATGGCCAGGCCGGCCGCTCCGAGTACTGGTGGTTTGCGCTGTTCGTCGTTGCCATCGGCTCGGTGGCAGCGACTTTTGGCCAAATGCCCTACGGCCTCTTTTCCCTTGGCGTTTTGTTGCCCGTCATCACGGTGACTGCGCGCCGATTGCATGACACCGGGCGCAGCGGCTGGTGGCAACTGATCGCGATCGTCCCGGTGCTCGGGCTGATCGCGCTGATCGTGATGCTGGCGCAAAAGGGCCGGACGAGTTGAAGTGACAAGGCCACATCAGGGAGTTGGCGAAGTTCACTGCCATTGACACAGTGCAGCAGCGCCAGGCGTTGACATCGGACACGTCTGACATGACGTCGCTCTGTTGACTGATGGGTGAATGGTCCGGAAGCGGCGAGATTGGCGAATCTTTGCCAACCTCGCCAGGAACCCGCCATGATCCGATTTGCGTCTAGCGCTTTAGCTGTTGCTCGCCGTGCTTCGTTGCACATGCCTGTCTGGGCGCCGCTCAGTCTGGCGGTCATGTTGCTGCCTGCGATGAGCCCTGCGGGTGCCGCGGCCTCGTCGGGCGAGGTACCGGTCAACACCCTCGGTGCGTCGCCAACGCTGCCGGCACCGACGAAATCGCTGATACCGACCGTCAAGGTGGCCAAGGCCGTCGGCTGGCCGGCCGGTGGCCATCCGTCCACGCCGGCAGGCGTCAAGGTCAATGCCTTCGCAAGCGGCCTCGATCACCCGCGCTGGCTTTATGTGCTGCCCAACGGCGACGTGCTGGTCGCTGAAACCAATGCGCCACCCAAGCCCGATGACGAGAAGGGCTTGAAGGCCAAGGTCGTGAAACTGGTGAAGAAGAAAGCAGGCGCCGGCCCGCAGAGCCCGAACCGCATCACGCTGTTGCGTGATGCCGATGGCGACGGCATCGCCGAAACCAAGACCGTGTTCCTGCAAGGCCTGAATTCGCCTTTCGGCATGGCACTGGTCGGCGGTGATCTGTACATTGCCAACTCCGATGCGGTGTTGCGCTTCCCGTATGCAGAAGGTCAGACGCAGATCACCGACCCCGGCACCAAGCTGACCGATCTGCCGGCCGGCACGATCAACCACCACTGGACGAAGAACATCATCGCCAGCAAGGACGGCAGCAAGCTCTATGCGACGGTCGGCTCGAACAGCAACGCCGCAGAGAACGGCATCGACAAGGAAGAAGGCCGCGCCGCGATCTGGGAGATCGACCGCGCGACCGGCAGCAAGCGCCTGTTCGCCGGCGGCCTGCGCAACCCGAACGGCCTGGCCTGGGAGCCGAGCAGCGATGTCTTATGGACCGTTGCCAACGAGCGCGACGAACTCGGCGACGACCTCGTGCCGGACTACCTGACCTCCGTCAAAGATGGTGGCTTCTACGGTTGGCCTTACAGCTACTACGGCTCGCATGTCGATGACCGTGTGAAGCCGCAAAAGCCGGATCTCGTGGCCAAAGCTCTGGCGCCTGACTACGCGCTCGGTGCCCATGTGGCTGCGCTCGGCCTGGCCGCCGCTGAAAAGACGAGGCTGCCGGCTCCGTTCGCCAACGGCATGTTCATCGGCGAACACGGCTCGTGGAACCGCAGGCCCGTCAGCGGCTACCGCGTCGTCTTCCTGCCCTTCAAAGACGGCAAACCGCAGGGCCTGCCGATCGACGTGCTGACCGGCTTTCTCGCGTCCAACGGCGACGCCTACGGCCGCCCGGTCGGCGTCACCCTCAGTGCACGCGGTGATTTGCTAGTGGCAGATGATGTCGGCAATGTGATCTGGCGGGCCACCGGGGCCGCGACGGAGTGAGGTCGGGGAACGCCCGCTGCGACTGCCGCTTCACGCCATGATGGTCGGTGTTCAGCGGGATGTGGCCGAGGGGTTCCGCCCTCACAGGCTCAGGCCACCCCGCTGGTGGGCAGGGTCGAGATGAGGACCGCGCCGCAACTGACTTTGTGGCCTTCGAAGGCCACCGGCACGCCGTCGATCAGCACCTTCGGGTCGCCTTCGGCAATCACACAATTCGTGTGACCCCGCTTCGGGCAGCTGCACGGGTCGCCCTGGCGCGCCACGCCGAGGCCCATGACCTGGCTGTGGGGCGAGGCCGCCAGCACCTTGCCACCGTGGCTGGTCGGGTCGTTCAAGCGGATGACGCCGCGCATGCTGGGCTCCTGGGAGTGCTGCAGGTCAGCGGATCAATTCGAATAGCCTTGCATCGGCGGCTTGGCGTCATGGCGCAGGCCCCACCACGGCAAAAACACGTTATTGCCGGTGCGGGCGCGGAACCAGTTCTTCTGCGGGTCGATCGGCCGCACGGTCTCGGGCGGCACGACGACCACCGCCGTCGTGCGATCGGCATCGGTGGTACCCGCCACCAGCACGTTCTTGCCGAAGTGATTGGCATAGGCAATGCCCAGCGCGACGTTGGTCAACGCGGTGCCGGCCCCCATGTCACCCAGCAGCGCCGGGGTGTTGAAGGTCTGCTTGATGAAGTCGAACTCAGGCAGCTCGGTGGTCAAGGTCTCAGCGAGGTAGCCGATGCGGTCGCTGGACGCGGGCTGGGTGTTGTGGGCGTCATGGATCACATAGCCGATGTCGATGTCTCGCTTGCCGACCTGTTGAGCGGCTGCGTCCAGCGTGGCTTTCCAGGCCTGCACGGCGCGGGCGGGCTCGCCCTTTTTGAGCTCGAAATCGGCGACAGTCTTGGACGCCGGATAAGCAACCCAGGCCAGCGCAGCCCGCTCGGTGTTGAAGCCCGGCCCGGCCAGGATCAGCAGCACCATGTTCTCGTTGATCTGCTCATCCTTCGGCGGAAAGCTCGGTGCATCCCAGTTCATGGCCCAGACGGTTTCGGTCGGATGGGCCTGCAGATAGTCCAGCGCGGCAGCCAGCGAAGTGAAGCCGGCATTGGGGCCACCCAGGGTCACGCG
>CAXTCD010000259.1:0-5515 GCA_964242145.1 uncultured Rhizobacter sp. | reverse complement strand
AAACTCACCGCCGATCGCTGAATAAAAGCCTGCGGGAATCAGCAGGAAGAACCACAGGATGACCATCACCAGCGGCACCGACCGCAGCGAATTGACGTAAATCGTGGCGGGCAAAACCAGCCACTTTTTACCTGACAGACGCATCAGCGCCAACACGGTCCCGAGCAAGATGCCGCAGACCATCGCGACCAGCGTCAGCTGAACCGAGTACAGAAAGCCTTTGACGACGTATGAAGAAACGACGTCCCAACTGATGAAACTGAAATCGAGGTGGTTCATTTGCCGCCTCCGATCATGCCGGGCACCTGCATGCGCTTCTCAACAAAAGCCATCACACGGTTGACCGCAAAAGCCGAGACGAAATAAAGCATGGTCACGGCAGCATAGATTTCAGTGGGGCGAGAGGTCTCTTCGCTTGCCTGCAGCGCAAAGAAAATGAGTTCGGAGATCTGCACCGCAAAGGTCACCGATGAATTCTTGATGATGTTCATCGACTCCGACGTGATCGGCGGAATGATGATGCGAAACGCCATCGGCAAAAGCACATAGCGATAGGTCTGCGGCAGCGTCAACCCCATGGCCAAACCTGCATAACGCTGGCCCTTTGGCAGCGCCATGATGCCGGCCCTGACCTGCTCAGCAATGCGAGCGGAGGTAAAGAAGCCCAAGCCGAATACCGCGAGTACCAAGCCAGGAACCGCTTGCAAGGCAGGAAAGACTTGTGGAATGACGTGGTACCAGATGAAGAGCTGAACCAGCAAAGGCACGTTGCGAAAGAGCTCGGTCCATGCATCGCCGACGAACACGAGCCACCTGCTCGGGGTCGTCCGCAAGATGCCGATGACGGCACCGAACACCAGCGCCACCACGAGCGCCAGTATCGAAACCAACATCGTCCAGCCCCAGGCAGACATCATCCAGTCCAGATAGGTTTGCCCGCCTCCTGTGTCCTGCAGGAAAACTTGCCAGTCCCATTTGCTGCCCAAAGCTTGCTCCAATTGTTTAGCTTGAGGGGTTGCCTAGCACCCCATGCAAAAGCGCGGCGAGGATGACCTGACGCCGCGCTGCGAATGTAAGCAAACCCTGAGCCATCGGCGACAGGGCTTACCTTGATGCCGAGCCGATGGGCCTCGAATTTATTTCTTTGCGTACTCTTCCATCGGCTTGTCGTTGGGGTTCGCCCAAGCAGCCTTGTTGGCGTCGCTCAGCGGCAAACCGATCTTGGCGTTCGCCGGTGGAATCGGCTGGAGGAACCATTTGTCGTAGGTCTTGGCGAGGTCACCTGATTTGATTTGGGCTTTGATGCTGTCATCGACAGCCTTCTTGAAAGCCGGATCGTCCTTGCGGATCATGATTGCAATCGGTTCCACCGACAGCACGTCGCCCACGAGCTTGAAATCGCTCGGGTTCTTGGATGATGCAATGTTCTTAGCGAGGATCGAGCCGTCCATCACGAAGGCATCGGCCCGGCCCGACTCCAACAACAGGAAGCTGTCGGCGTGGTCCTTGCCGAAGAGTTCCTTGAAGTCCACGCCGCTCGCGCGTTCGTGTTTGCGCAGCGTTTGAACCGAGGTGGTTCCAGTGGTGGTCGCCACCGTCTTGCCTGCAAGCTGCGCAATGTTGGTAATGCCCGAACTGGCCTTCACGGCGATGCGCACCTCTTCAACAAAAGTGGTAATGGCAAAGGCCACGTCTTTCTGGCGCGTTGCATTGTTGGTGGTGGAACCGCACTCGATGTCGACCGTACCGTTTTGAACCAAGGGAATGCGGTTCTGCGAAGTCACTGGCTGATAACGGGTCTCGAGCTTGGCCAAGCCGAGTTGCTTCTGGATGTCGGACAAGACCTTGGTGCAGACATCGATGTGGTAGCCGACGTACTTGCCATCACCAATGGTGTAAGACAGACCCGAGGATTCGCGTACGCCCATCGTTACGGACCCGCTGTCCTTGATCTTCTTCAGCGTATCGGTGGCTTGTGCATGCGCTGCGTTGGCAGCGACCAGGGCGATGGCCAATGCGAACAATGACTTTTTCATACGAGCTCCTTGGGGTTGAAACGGACGGCCTTGAAAGGCAAGACAAAAACAAAACGGTTGAAAAACCTAGCAACATGGAATCATGCAGTGCGCCCGCCCTCATCGGAATGGCTTGACGCAAATCGAAGCTGGCGCTCGTGGAGCAATGCATCTTTGGGATTGCGTGATCAGGCGGCGCGCGAAGCCGACACGGTCGAGGGCTCTAATTGCGCAATCTTTATGCCATCGGTCATGTTCATCAGGGCCGGGCTCAGAAAAGGCCAGGCCACCGGCACATCGCAAGTCACTGTGAAACAAGGGGTCATGAGGCGGCGCATGGGTGCGGCAATGTAGACAGCGCTTGGACGCAGCGCCAATGCCATTTGGGCGACAGCACCATGCGTCAAACGCATAGTCTCAACGGGAAAACCCTAGACATTCTGACGTGTCCGGCGAGTGGAGTCATACAGGAAATCCCACAGCGCCTGCGCGCTGGGCTTCGTGTGACGAGCCATCTCCGGGCGCTCGCGGTAAATACGCACTTCCATCGAAAGCTCACAGGCTCCAGACGCCGCAGCCCGAACCAATCGGTTGGCACGGGTCTCTTTCTGCACCGAGCTGGCCGGCAGGAAAGCCAGCCCGTGACCTTCCAACGCCATCGCCTTCAAGCCTTCGGCCATGTCGGTTTCGTAGATCGGCTCCAAGTTGATCGGAGCAGTGGACAATTTCACGATCTGCTCGACCAAGTGACCGAGGTAAGCGCCGGACGCATAGGCCAGATAAGGCACCTTCTCGCCGGGCCCGGCCGACAGGCGGAACATCGGCTGGCCGCTGGCATCGGCCTTGGCATAGGGCGCGAGCGTCTCGTGCCCGACGCACATCATTTCGTAGCGATCGGGGTTGAGTTGCAGCGGCTGTGACGGGTGGTGATAAGCGATCAGCAGATCGCAGCTGCCTTCGGTCAATTGCATGACCGCGTCGTGCACGTTCAGCGCAATCAAGCGGCTTTTGACGGCGCCGAAGCGCTGCCGCAAGTCCATCACCCATTGCGGAAAGAAGGTCACGGCCAGGGAATGCGGGACAGCGAACTCGATCATGTCCTGACCTGCCGCGTGATGGCTGTGCATCATGTTGCGGGTGGTTTGCAGTGCGCCGATGATTTCGAGCGCTTGCGAACGGAAAGTCTCGCCTGCGGGCGTTAAGCGCGTGGGATACGACGAGCGATCGACCAGATCAATGCCGGCCCAAGCTTCGAGTGCCTGGATGCGGCGCGAAAACGCGGGCTGCGTCACGTGCCTCAATTGGGCCGAGCGCGAGAAGCTGCGGGTCTCGGCCAGGCTCACAAAATCTTCAAGCCACTTCGTTTCCATCGTTGTCGTTTTCTTTGACGCCCGCCACGAGAGCCCTTGGTGAGGCGAAACCCGCATCCTGATCGCTGCGGCTTTGCTGCAGCCGCCACATCTCAGCATAGCGCCCGTTGAGCGCCAAAAGTTCTGCGTGCTTTCCACGTTCCAGGATGCGCCCATGCTCCATCACAAGGATCTGGTGCGCATCGACCACGGTTGACAGGCGGTGCGCGATCACCAATGCCGTCTTGTTGCGCGCCACGCCTTGCAGCTCGGCTTGAATCGCCCGCTCGTTGGCCGAATCCAGCGCCGAGGTCGCCTCATCGAAGATCATCAGCGGCGGGTCTTTCAGCAAGGTGCGCGCGATGGCAATGCGTTGTTTCTCGCCGCCACTGAGCTTCAAGCCGCGCTCGCCAACCGTCGTCTCATAACCCTTCGGCGTGGAGGCAATGAACTCGTGGATGCGTGCAGCCTGAGCGGCAGCTTCGATCTCTTGCGCGCTGGCATCGGTTCGGCCGTAGGCGATGTTGTAGGCCACGGTGTCGTTGAACAGCACGGTGTCCTGCGGAACGATGCCGATGGCGCGGCGCAGGCTGGCCTGCGTGACTTGCCGAAGGTCTTGCCCATCGATCGTGATGGCGCCCGCATTGACGTCATAGAAGCGGTAGAGCAGCCGCGCGAGTGTGCTTTTGCCCGAGCCTGACGGGCCGACCACCGCGACCGTCTTGCCCGCTGGAATCTCGAAGCTCAGGTCATGAAGAATCGGCCGCGAAGCCTCATAGGCAAAGCTCACGTGATCGAACTTCACCTGGCCATGATCGACCTTCAACGCTGTCGCAAGCGGGGCGTCGGCCACTTCGCGCTCGCGCTCCAGCAAGCCGAACATCTTGTCGAGATCGGTCAGGCTCTGCTTGATCTCGCGGTAGATGACACCGAGAAAGTTCAACGGGATGTAAAGCTGGATCATGAAGGCGTTGACCATCACCAGATCGCCGATCGTCATGCGGCCATCGACCACGCCTTGGGTCGCGCGCCACAGCATGCCGACCAGCGCGCTTGCGATGATCAACTGTTGCCCCGTGTTGAGAAGCGACAGGCTGCTCTGCGATTTCAGCGCCGCGCGGCGCAGCCGCTCCAGGCTTTCGTCATAGCGGCGCACCTCGAAGTCTTCGTTGTTGAAGTACTTGACCGTCTCGTAGTTGAGCAGCGAATCAATCGCGCGCGAATGGCTGGTCGAATCGAGCTCGTTCATCTGCTTGCGGAACTGAACGCGCCAGTTCGTCACCGTGACGGTGAAGGTCACGTAGAGCACCAGCGCGGCCAGCGTGATCCAAGCAAAGCCCGCATCGAACTTGACTGCCAGCAGGCCCAGCACCATCAACACCTCGATCAGCGTAGGCAGGATGCTATACAGCGAATACGAGATCAGCGATTGCACGGCCCGCGTGCCGCGTTCGATGTCGCGCGTCATGCCGCCGGTCTGGCGCTCCAGGTGAAAGCGCAGGCTCAGCGCATGCAGATGGCTGAACACGTTCAGCGAGATGCTGCGCGCGGTCCCTTCGGTGGCCTTCGCGAAGATCAGCTCGCGCAGTTCGGTGAAAAGCGACGTGCTCAGCCGCAGCCCGCCATAAGCCAGCAGCAACCCGATCGGCACGACCAAGGCCACGCGCGGGTCGCCGGGCTGGATCGACAGGCTGTCGATCAGCGTCTTGAGCAACAACGGCACGCTGACGTTGGCCACGCGGGCGGCGACCATGAAGCTCAGCGCCACACCGACCCGCCAACGGTATTGCCAGAGGTAAGGCAACAGCTTGTGCACGGTGGACATCGCCGAACGGGCCACCGGCGCAGCCCCCGCGGCAGGCGGTGGCTCATGGGTCAAGGGAATCGATGGCGCACGGCGCATGAATGAGAGCCTGGGTTGGATGAGCTTGAAGCTGAAGCGCAACGCGCGCTTTTCAAGCGATCGCCTGCACAGGAACCCACGGATGAGGCGGACAGTGTGCCAAAGAGTTCCGCTCGACGCTTCACTGAGTCTTGTCCAACGAGGTGTGAGCCTGGAGGCGGGCGCGAGATTCCAACGAGGAATGAGCCTGGAGGGGGTGTGAGGCGTGGGGATGGTCGGCTCAAAGGGAGCTGGCGTGGGCGGGGTAT
>CAXTCD010000258.1:0-5524 GCA_964242145.1 uncultured Rhizobacter sp. | reverse complement strand
CAATGCCTGCGCAGTGCGGCGCGCGCTGGCCATCAACACGCCGACCTTGGCGAACGCTGCCTTGGCCTCATCACCGAACTTTTGCATCGCCCGCTTCATGTAGCGCAGGTAAGCGCCGCCATGCCGCGCTTCATCACGAGCCAGGGTTTCGTAGATGGCCTTAATCACCGGCTCGGTGTGCCATTCGGCGGCGCGGCGATACCAGTGATTGAGCCGGATCTCGCCGCAGAAATGCATCATCAAAGTTTCCAGCGCCGGGGCGGGGTCGAACTCGAATCGCACTTCATGCAGCTCGGCTTCGGTCGGCACGAGGTCAGGGCGGAAGCGGCGCAGGTATTCCATCAGCACCAGCGAGTGCTTCTGTTCCTCGAAGAACCAGACGCTCATGAAGGCCGAAAAGTCGCTGTCATCGCGGTTATCGCGCAGGAACATCTCGGTGGCCGGCAAGGCCGACCATTCGGTGATCGCATTCATCTTCACCGTTTGGGCTTGCTCTTCGGTGAGTTGGCTGCCGTCGAACTGATCCCAGGGGATGTCTGTGTCCATGTTCCATCGGACGGCTTCGAGTTGCTTGAAGAGTTCGGGGTAAAGCATGGTCGAGCCTCATTGGGGGAGAGACCATTATTTTAAACAACCCCCTTGTGACCGCTTGTTGGCGCCCTTGCTCGACCAAGGGCATGAATGGCCGCAGTGCGTTCGGCAGTGATGCGAGGTGCGTCTTTGTATCGGCGTTCACCGCAGAAAACTCTTTGATGCAAAAATAAGACTGATGAGTTATATTTAAAACCGATCAGTTCAAACAAGCCGTGCACAAAGTGAAGATCGTCTGCAAATCAACGGAACTCGCCGGTGCTCACGCCATCGAACCGGGTGTGGGTGGCGTTGCCAAAGCGGATGTTTTTGCGCTTGCGATCCAATACAAGACGATTTCTTTGCTGCACAGCCGGTTGGCCTCGCCAACTGGAATCCCGGGGCGGTTCTCCTCCTCCCTCCTCCCTCCCTTGTTCCCCCTGGGGCGCTGTGCAGCAATCTTTCTTCCGCGGGGTGTTGCGCATGGCGGCACCCCGCTATCCCTGGATTTATCCCCGGGCTTGTTTGCACCGCGCGCTGCGCGCTGGGTGCAGTGATGCGCCGCATTGCTGTGGTCGGCTCAGGCATTTCGGGGTTGTCGGCGGCTTTTGTGCTTGCACCTGGCAATCAAGTCACGTTGTTTGAAGCCGGTGCCTATTTCGGCGGGCACACGAACACAGTCGACATCACCCTTGATGGCAAGACCCATGGCGTTGACACCGGTTTTCTGGTTTTCAACGAACGCACTTATCCGCAGCTGATTCGTCTGTTTGGCGAGTTGGGTGTGGAGACTGGGAGTTCCGAGATGTCGTTCTCGGTCAAGGTGCCTGACCTGGATCTTGAGTGGAGTGGCAGTGATCTGAACACGGTGTTCTCGCAACGCCGCAACCTGCTACGCCCGAGCTTTCTGCGCATGCTGGCCGACGTCTTGCGCTTCAACCAGTTGGCAACGGCCATCTCTGAACGGGGAGATGACGCCGGGCTGCAGCAACCCATCGGCGATTTTTTGAGCGAGCACCGCTTCAGCACCTCGTTCCGCGATTGGTATTTCCTGCCAATGATCGGCAGCATCTGGTCGTGCCCGACCGATCAGATGCTGCGCTTCCCGGTCGCGACGATGATCCGCTTTTGCCATAACCACGGGTTGCTGCAGGTGGCCAATCGGCCGCGCTGGTTCACGGTGGTTGGCGGTGCACGCCACTATGTGCAGAAGATGCTGCCACGCATTGCCGATGCCCGGCTCAATATGCCGGTGCGTCAGATTCGGCGCGCATCGGCTCCGGATGAAGGCGCGGGCGTATTTGTCTCCACCGATGCCGGCACCGAACGCTTCGATGCTGTCGTGCTGGCTTGCCACAGTGACCAGTCTTTGAGCCTGCTGGCCGATGCCACAGCTAACGAAAAATCGGTGCTCGGCGCGATCCGTTATCAACGCAACCGCGCGGTGTTGCACACCGACATTTCTGTCCTGCCACGGCGCAAGCTTGCCTGGGCCGCGTGGAATTACGAGCGTGCTGCTGACAACTCGCGTGAACAGGCGGCTGTGTGCCTGCACTACCTCATCAACCGCTTGCAGCCCGTACCGTTCAAGCAGCCAGTCATCGTGTCGCTGAATCCGGTGCATGAAATCCCGGCCGAGCAGGTGCACGGTGATTTCGACTATGCGCATCCGGTGTTCGACACCGAAGCCATCGCTGCGCAACGCCGGCTGCCATCGCTTCAAGGTCAGGGCGGCGTCTGGTTCTGCGGCGCCTGGACGCGCTACGGCTTTCATGAAGACGGCCTGAGTTCCGGCCTGGCCGTTGCCGAAGCCTTGCAGCGCCAAGCCCTTGGCGCTGTTCCTGCGGTGATTGCGGAGCTTGTATGAACGGCACCCGGCCTGAACCCCTGATCGGTACGGGCCAAGTTCGGCACACCCGCTTGCGCCCGGTTCGCAACAGCTTTGCTTATCGCACCTACTTTTTGATGCTGCCGATGCGTCGCCTGCGCGCCGAGCCATCACCCGCCTTGTGCCGCAACCGCTTCGGGCTGATCAGCTTCCACGATCGAGACCATGGCGATGGCCGCGAGGACAGCCTGGCCTGGCTCGAAGAGCTGCTGGCGGCTGAACACATCACCGATGCCGACGGCGAGGTTTGGCTTCACAGTTACCCACGCGTGCTGGGCCATGTGTTCAAGCCGGTGAGCTTTTGGTATTGCCATCGCCGCGACGAATCATTGGCCGCGATCGTTGTCGAGGTGAATAACACCTTCGGTGAGCGCCATTGCTACCTCCTCAGCGGAGCGGGTCTGGCCTACGGCTGCGAGATCGAGGCCACGAAGGCATTCCATGTGTCTCCGTTTTGCCAATTAAGCGGCCGCTATCGGTTTCGCTTCATGCGAACGGGTTCATCGGTCACTGCCCGATCGAAGTCCGAATTGGGCCGCACGGTGGCCCGCATTGATCACGATGACCTAGAGGGCCCGCTGTTGCAAACCAGCGTGTCGGGCACCTTGGCCCCCTTGTCGGCTCGCAGCCAACGCGCTGCCTTTTTCGGCATGCCATTGATGACGTTCTTTGTCGTCGCGCGCATCCACTGGCAAGCATTGAAGCTGTGGGTCAAGCGTGTGCCATTCATTCACAAGCCACTGCCGCCCAAGGCTTTCGTCACCCGCTGAACTTGCAAAGGCATCGACGCGATGAACCCCTCCAATTCCGCATCTTTCAGCCCTCTCAATCTGCCGCGCACGGTTCCGGCCGCGGGCCGGACCGTCTTGAAGCTGTTGAAGAAGCTCAGTCACGGCACGCTGGACGTTCAACTCCCCGATGGCACCCCACTGCGCTGCGGTGACCGCGGCGGATGCGGCACGCGTGCAGCGATCAGCCTTCATAACTGGAACGCTTGCCACGCGGCATTGAAGTCGGGCGACATCGGTTTTGCCGAGAGCTACATCGCGGGTGACTGGACGACGCCTGATCTGCCAGCCGTCTTGAAGCTGCTGGTTGCCAACCGCAATGACATGGAGTCCGTTGTCTATGGCTCGTGGTGGGGCTCGTTGCTGTATCGCGCAAGGCATTGGCTGAATCGCAATTCGCGCAGCGGCAGCAAGAAAAACATCAATGCCCATTACGACCTGGGCAATGAGTTCTATCGCCTGTGGCTCGACCCAACGATGAATTATTCGAGCGCATGGTTCGAGGGCGATCCAAGCCGTCCGCTCGCTGATGCGCAATCGGCCAAGGTGCGCCGCGCCTTGAGCGAATGCGGTGTGAAGGCCGGTGACCGCGTGCTTGAAATCGGCTGTGGCTGGGGCGCGCTGGCCGAATGCGCTGGCCGGGAGTTTTCAGCCGAAGTCACTGGCGTGACCTTGTCCACGGAGCAACTGGCCTGGGCCCAGAGCCGCTTGGCATCCGCCGGGCTGACCAGCCGATTGCGCTATCAGGACTATCGCGACATTGACGATGGGCCGTACGACGCTGTCGTGTCGATCGAGATGTTTGAGGCCGTAGGCCGCGAATACTGGCCCAGCTTCTTTGAAAGCTTGAAACGCCAATTGAAACCCGGCGGCAAGGCCTGCGTTCAGAGCATCACGATCCGCGATGACTTGTTCGCCCGCTATCTCAAGTCGAGCGATTTCATCCAGCAATACATCTTCCCTGGCGGCTTGCTGCCGAGCCCGAGCGCGTTCCGCGAGGCGGCTGCTCAATCGGGCCTGAAGGTGATCAACGAACTGTCGTTCGGCGCGGACTATGCGGAAACGCTGCGCCGCTGGCGTGAGCGCTTTCTGGCTGAAGGCGCGGAAGTCCGCAAGCTCGGTTTCGACGCGAGGTTCATGCGCATCTGGGAGTTCTATCTGGGCTACTGCGAAGCCGCGTTCGAGGTCGGCAACACCGACGTCATGCAGTTCACCTTGCAGCGTGATTGAGTCTGCTAACACGACGCTGACATGCCTCTTAATCGTCCTTTGCGAGCTTGGCAAGGCCAGGTGGTTTGGCTGATCGGCGCATCGTCAGGCATTGGGCGCGCGACGGCGTCGGCGCTTCATGCGCAAGGGGCGCAAGTGATCGTTTCTGCTCGCAATCCGGACGCGCTGTCTTCATTCGAGGTGGCGCATCCGGGCAGCGTGGGAATCGCCTTTGACGCCACCGACCGAGTGGCTTTCGTGTCGGCGGCGAGCCAGGTCGTTTCCCAATTCGGCCGTGTCGACTTGGCCCTGTACTGTGCTGGCTATTACCGGGCCATGCGAGCGACAGCGTTCAAGCTCGATGAAGCCTTGCGGCATCAACAGGTCAACTATGTCGGCGCGTTGCACATGCTCGATGCTGTGCTGCCTTATTTATTGAAGCAACGCAGCGGGCATCTGAGCGTGATCTCCAGCGTGGCCGGCTATCGCGGGCTGCCCAACTCACTGGCTTACGGGCCCACCAAAGCGGCGCTGATCAATTTGGCCCAGACGCTTTACCTGGATTTACACCCGCAGGGCATTGGCGTCTCGGTGGTCAACCCAGGTTTCGTTGACACCGCGTTGACCGCGCAAAACACGTTCTCGATGCCGGGCTTGTTGACCCCCGAGCAGGCGGCCCAAGAAATGCTGCGTGGCTGGGCGCAGGGCCGTTTCGAGATCCATTTTCCGAAGCGCTTCACTTGGTGGATGAAGGCGCTCAGCCACGTGAGCGATGGGCTTTACTTTCGAGCAATCCGAAAAAGCACCGGTCTTTGATCTTGGATGTCTGCGATCCAGCGGGCACCCATGCCTATCTGAGCCAGCCCTTGCGACGGAAAAACCAGAACGGCGACAAGATGCTGAGCAGCATCAGGCCCAGCGCGAAGGGGTAGCCCCAACGCCAGTCGAGTTCCGGCATGGCTTTGAAGTTCATGCCGTAGATGCTGGCGATCAGCGTGGGCGGCAGCAGCGCGACGCTGGCCACCGAGAAGATCTTGATGATCTTGTTCTGGTTGATGTTGATGAAGCC
>CAXTCD010000257.1:0-5524 GCA_964242145.1 uncultured Rhizobacter sp. | reverse complement strand
GCTTGTTGTGTCATTTGCTTGCGCTCTTTGATTCGGTTTTGTTAGCCGCTCTTAATCCTGCAGGGTCTGCTGGTGGAATAGGCGGCTGTTGCGGCGCAGGCGCAGGCGCAGGCGCAGGCGCAGAAATTCGAACCAGGGCACGCGCACGGCGTCGTAATACGCCACGCCGCCATCGGTCTGGCGCAGCGTGAAGTGGGAGACGTGGCCGGTGAACGGGCGCAGGCTGCCGTCGCCGCGCACGAGCGACACGCACAGCAGCTTGCCTTGCATCGCGTTGAGGTCGATGCGGGCATCGTCGCTGAGCAGTTCGAGTTCGTACCGAAAGTCGCGTGACAGCGCTTCGCTGGCCTTGAAGCGGTTGACCAGCAAGCGGGCCCGGGGGGCGTTGTCGTGGGGGAAGGTCAGTCGCAGCAGCCGCGCGTGTTGTGGGCCGTTTAGCAGGTCCAGGAGCTGTTGCAGCAGGGTCATGTTTGCGTCAGGCTCAATGGAATGGAGCGGGCTGGCACAGATCAATGATGATGTTGGCGCAGGCGCTCGACACCCCAGCGCCGGTTTCGCCGGACACTGCGCTCGATCATTGACCACTGTATCGCAAGCAAAACCGCGGCCCAACCGCGACAGAGCCGCGTTTCATCAGGACGCGCATTGCGGTGCGGTGGGCTTGGCGTGCGGCGCATTGAACCTGAACAGGCCCTAGACTTGCAGCCCGGCGACAGGTGCCGGGCCGCATGACCCATGCGTTCTCTGGCGATCCGCCGGATGGATCGATGGCATGTCGCTTGCACTCTTTATCCAACTGCAAACCACACTCAAGGGAATTCATGTCCAGGCTTTATCCCCGCGCATCGTTCGCCCAGCCCCAGACGGCCCTTCGGCCCTTGGCCCTCGCTCTGGCCGGCTTGTTCGCCGCCGCTCAGCCCGCACTGGCACAGACCGAGCTGGCCGAGGCCGCGCCTACAGCTGCCGCATCGGCTTCGGAAGCCGGCAAGCTGGCGCCGGTGATGGTGACGGCGGAGCGGCGGCGCGAGAACGCGAAGGACGTGCCGAGCGCGATCTCGACGATCAGCGGCGAGAAGCTCGACGTACTGAACTCCAGTGGCGAAGACGTGCGTTTGCTGTCGGGCCGCACGCCCAGCTTGAACATCGAGTCGTCGTTCGGCCGCGCCTTTCCGCGTTTCTACATCCGTGGGTACGGCAACACCGATTTCCACCTCAATGCCTCACAGCCCGTTTCGTTGATCTATGACGATGTGGTGCAGGAGAACCCGATCCTCAAAGGCTTTCCGATCTTCGACCTGGAGCGCGTTGAAGTGCTGGCCGGCCCGCAAGGCACGCTTTTTGGGCGCAACACGCCGGCGGGCGTCGTCAAGTTCGACTCGGTCAAACCTTCGCAAACGCAAGACGGCTACGTCTCTGCGTCTTACGGCCGCTTCGGCACCGCCAACGTCAGTGGCGCCTTCAACCTCCCGCTCTCCGGCCCTTGGGCAGCCCGCCTTTCCGCGCAAGTGCAGCACCGTGACGACTGGGTCACCAACAACGCACCCAACAGCCCGACCCACGATCTGGAAGGTTATGACGACTCGGCCTTGCGGGCGCAGTTGCAGTACAAGGCAGACAAGGATTTCACCGCCTTGCTCAATGTGCATGCACGTGATTTGAAAGGTTCGGCCCGGCTCTTCCGCGGCAACATCATCAAGCCCGGCACCAATGAGCTGGTCGATGGATTCGACGAGAAGACGGTGTCCTTCGATGGTGCCAACAAGCAGACGCTGACGAGCGCGGGCAGCAGCCTGAAGCTCAGCTGGAACCTGGCCCATGACTTGACGCTGCATTCGATCACCGGCTACGAGACGGTGAAGGCCTTCAGCCGCGGCGACGTCGATGGCACGGCCGGCCCCTACACCGGCTTTCCGGTCACGCCGGGCGCCAGCGTGCCCTTCCCGTCCGAAACCTCCGACGAGCTGCGCGACCACAGCCAGATCAGCCAGGAAGTGCGCCTGGAGTCGAATGCGGCCGGCCCGTTGAAGTGGCAGGCCGGCGCCTACCTCTTCCGCGAAGAGTTCGGCATTGACAGCATCAACTACGACTCGACCGCTGGCGGCGTGCAATCGGGTGCAGCGGTCAAGACCGATCAGACCAACGATGCCTGGGCTTTGTTCGGTTCGGTCAACTATGAACTGAGCCAGCAGCTGAAGCTGCGTGCCGGCCTGCGCTACACGCACGACAAGAAGTCGCTAGGCACCCAGCCCGATGCGTCGTTGAATGCAACGCAAGGCCTGAACGCCGACACCAACGATTCGAAGACCAGCGGCGACCTCAGCGCGACCTATGCGATCACGCCGCAGGCCAACCTGTATGCGCGCGTCGCCACTGGCTTCCGCGCCTCCAGCGTGCAGCCTGCCTCGGCCTTCGGCCCACAGTCATCGGCCGGGCCCGAGACCAACACGTCGTATGAAGCCGGTGTGAAGGCCGATCTGTTCGACCAGCGTGCCCGTGCCTCCTTCAGCGTCTTTCATTACGACGTGAAGGATCAGCAACTGAGCGCAGTCGGCGGCTCGACCAACACCACCACGCTGGTCAGCGCGAAGAAGGCCATGGGGCAGGGTGTTGAATTCAACTTCGAGGCTTATCCGGTCGACAACCTGCTGGTCGGCCTGAGCGGCAGCTACAACCTCACCAAGATCAAGGACCCGGATCTGGTCGTGGCCGGCTGCGCCGCCTGCACCGTGACCAACCCGCCAGGCACGGTGGGCGGCACGTATCGCATCGACGGCAACTCACTGCCCCAGGCGCCGAAGTGGGTGGCGAACGTCAATGTGCGTTACGGCATCCCGACCGCCAGCGGCGGTGAATATTTCGTCTATACCGACTGGGCCTACCGCAGCAAGGTCAACTTCTTCCTCTATGAGTCGACCGAGTTCACCGGCAAATCGCTGCTTGAAGGCGGCCTGCGCGTGGGCTACATCTGGGGCAATGGCAAGTATGAAGCGGCGCTGTTCGGTCGCAACATCACGAACCAGACCCGTGTGACCGGCGGCATCGACTTCAACAACCTGACGGGCTTCATCAACGACCCGCGCACCTTCGGCGCGCAGTTCAAGGCCACGTTCTGAGGCGGGCGCAAGGTCCGCAGGGGCGTTTTAGACTCGGGGCATGACCGCTCCGACCGCCCCCGCGCCTTCGCGCCTGTCGCTTTATCTCGACCTGATCCGCTGGGATCGCCCTGCAGGCACTTACCTGCTGCTGTGGCCCACGCTGGCGGCGCTCTGGATCGCCGCTGGCGGCTTTCCGGGCTGGCACTTGCTGATTGTTTTTTCGCTCGGCACCTTCCTGATGCGCAGTGCCGGTTGCGCAGTCAACGATGTGGCCGACCGCGATTTCGACAAGCATGTCAAGCGCACCGCGAACCGAGCCGTGACCAGCGGGGCGCTGGGCACCACGGAGGCCTTGCTGCTCGGCGCGGCGCTGGCGCTCGCGGCTTTTTTGCTGGTGCTGACGACCAACGGCGCGACCATCGCGTGGAGCGTTGCGGCGCTGGCGGTCAGCATCTTCTACCCGTTCACCAAGCGCTTTTTCTCGATGCCGCAGGCGGTGCTGGGCGTGGCCTTCAGCTTCGGCATTCCGATGGCCTTCGCTGCGGTGCAAGGCACGGTGCCGCTGCAAGCCTGGCTGCTGCTGCTCGGCAACCTGTGCTGGGTCATTGCCTACGACACCGAATATGCAATGGTCGACCGCGACGATGACCTGAAGATCGGCATTCGCACCTCGGCGATCACGCTCGGCCGCTTCGATGTGATCGGCATCATGGCGTTCTATGCCTTGTTCCTGTTGATCTGGGGCGTGATCGGTTTTCAGCAAGGCCTCGGCGGGGCTTACCTCGGCGGGCTGGTGGCGGCCGCCGGCATTGCGCTGTGGCACTACACGCTGATCCGCAAGCGTTCGCGCGACGGCTGCTTTCGCGCCTTCCGGCTCAACCACTGGCTGGGCTTTGCGGTGTTCGTCGGCGTGGTCGTGGATTACGGGATTGCGCAGTTGGTGGGCCACGGCGCATGACGGCGGTGCTCGAGACTTCGCGGCTGCGCCTGCGGCAGTTCACGCTCGACGACGCAGCCTTCACGCTCGCCCAGCTGAACGAGCCATCGTGGCTGCGCTTCATCGGCGACAAGAACGTGCACACGCTGGACGACGCACGGCGTTACCTCAGCGAAGGGCCGCTGGCAATGTATGCGCGGCATGGCTTCGGGCTGTGGCTGGTGGAGCTGAAGCCGGACCACACGCCGATCGGCATGTGCGGGTTGATTCGCCGCGAGTCGCTCGACGATGTGGACATCGGTTTTGCGTTTCTGCCGGCCTACTGGTCGCAAGGCCATGCGCATGAAGCCGCCAGCGCGACCCTGGCTCACGCCCGCGAGGCCTTCGGCCTGCGCCGCGTGGTGGGCATCACCGCGCCCGACAACACGGCCTCGGCGGCGCTGCTGCGCAAGCTCGGCCTGCGCTTCGAGACGATGGTCGAGCACCCGGATGGCGAACGGCTGCAGCTGTTCGCCATCGATCTGATGAGCCCGACGAGCCGCCCAGGCGGCCCGGTGCAGCCTTAGCTCAAGCGGCTCAAGCCACGGCGCTCAAATGACGCCCGCTCAAGCTCAAGGGTAGAGTCCACGCTCTTCGCGGGCATACAGGATGCGTTCGCAAGCCACCGCGAAGGTCGCGGTGCGCAGGCTGATCTTGTGCTCATCGGCCTTGTCCCAGATGTGGCGCAGTGCATCGACCATGATCTTGTCCAGGCGCACATTGATCTCGTCTTCGCTCCAGAAGAAGCTGGAGAAGTCTTGCACCCATTCGAAGTAGCTGACGGTCACGCCGCCAGCATTGCAGATCACGTCGGGCACGACGAGCACGTTGCGGTCGGCCAACACGTCATCGGCATCGGGCAGCGTTGGGCCGTTGGCGCCTTCGAGCACCAGCTTGGCCTTGATGCGCTTGGCCCGCTCCACGGTGATCTGGCCTTCGAGTGCGGCCGGAATCAGGATGTCGCAATCGACGTTCCAGAACTCTTCGTTATCGACACGCTCGGCGTCTTTGTAGTTGCCGATGCCACCGTCGCGCTTGAGCACGTCCATCGTGGTCAGCATGTCGAAGCCCTTCGGGTTCACGAGCGTGCCGGTGTGGTCTTGCACCGCGACCAGCGTGGCGCCCGCGCCGACGAACAGCTCGGCCGCCGAGCTGCCGACGTTGCCCATGCCTTGCACAGCAATGCGCACGCCGTTGAGGTTCAGGCCGATGCGGCGCGCGGCCTCACGGCCGGTCACGAACACGCCGCGGCCGGTCGACTTGATGCGCCCGAGCGAGCCGCCCAGGTGCAGTGGCTTGCCGGTCACGACACCGGTCGCGGTGGTGCCGGTGTTCATCGAATAGGTGTCCATCATCCAGGCCATGATCTGGCCGTTGGTGTTGACGTCGGGCGCGGGAATGTCGCGCTGCGGGCCGATGATGATGCCGATCTCGCTGGTGTAGCGGCGCGTCA
>CAXTCD010000256.1:0-5542 GCA_964242145.1 uncultured Rhizobacter sp. | reverse complement strand
GACGACGATGCGCGCATTCGGGATCTGCTGCGCCGCTATCTGACGCAAGAAGGTTTCGAAGTCCTGTTGGCCGAAGATTCCAAGGCCTTGAATCGCGTATTGACGCGTGAAACCGTCGATCTGATCGTGCTGGATTTGATGCTGCCCGGGGAGGACGGACTTTCGATCTGCCGCCGCCTGCGTGCAGCCAACGACGTGACGCCGATCATCATGCTGACCGCCAAGGTCGAAGATGTCGACCGCATCGTCGGTCTGGAAGTCGGCGCCGACGACTACCTGCCCAAGCCGTTCAACCCCCGTGAACTGCTGGCCCGCATCCATGCGGTGCTGCGCCGCCGCCCGGCGATGGAAGCTCCGGGCGCCCCGGCCAAAGACGCGCAAACGGTGACCTTCGGCCCGTTCGAATTCGACCTGGCGCTGCGCCGGCTGTCGAAGGATGGCGAGCAGATCGCGCTGACCACTGGCGAGTTCTCGATGCTGAAAGCCCTGGTGCGCCACCCGCGCCAGCCGCTGTCGCGCGACAAGCTGGCCCAGTTGGCGCGTGGCCGCGAGTTCGAGCCCTTCGATCGCAGCCTCGATGTCCAGATCTCTCGCCTGCGCAAGATGATCGAACCCGATCCAGCGCAACCCCGCTATATCCAGACGGTCTGGGGCGTCGGCTACGTGTTCGTTCCAGATGGCGCGGCCTGAGCCCACGAAAAAGCGCCGGGGCCCCAAGTCGGGGCCCTTTTTTGCGCCGACGGTGCCCGAACCCGCATCCGACCCCATGCCTAAAAAAACCGTTGCCCTGAGTCTCTTCTGGCGCACCTTCTTTCTGCTCGCCATCTTGCTCGTGGGCGGTGTGTTCGCCTGGGTGCAGACCTTCCGCGCCCTCGAATTCGAGCCGCGGGCCGTCGAGGCCGCGAAGCAGATCGCAAGCCTCGTGAACCTGTCGCGCGCCGCGATGAAATATGCCGACGGCATCAACCGCATCACGCTGGTCAAGACCATGTCCGACCAGGAAACGGTCAAGGTGCTGCCGCGCGAGCCCGGCGACAAGTGGGTGCCTTATGAAGCCGAGCGTTTCTCAAAGGCCATCAGTGAAGAGCTGCGCTCGCGCCTCGGGCCGGACACCGTCGTCGCCGCTGAGGTCAACGGCACCGGCGGGCTGTGGGTCGGCTTCTCGGTCGAGAAAGACTCTTATTGGCTGCTGGCCGACCCAACCCGCGTGCGCCCGATCGCTGGCAGCAGCTGGGTGCTGTGGGTGACGCTGGCGCTGCTGGCCACCGTGATGGGCTCGGCCGCGATTGCCCGGCTGATCAACCAGCCGCTGCGCGACCTGTCGTTCGCGGCCAGCCGCATCCGCGACGGTGAATACGAGTCGCAGCTCGATGAAAACACGCTGACCAGCGAAATTCGCCAGGTCAACATGGGTTTCAACCGCATGGCACGCGAGTTGGCGAAGGTCGAGGAAGACCGGGCGGTGATGCTGGCCGGCATCTCACATGACCTGCGCACACCGCTGGCGCGGCTGCGGCTCGAAGCCGAGATGAGCGTGCAGGACGAAGAAGCCAAGCGCAACATCGCCCTCGACATCGATCAGCTCGACGCAATCATCGACAAGTTCATGGACTACGCCCGCCCGGGCGAGACCAAGCTCGTGCCGGTGCATGTCAGCAGCCTGGTCGAACGCGAGATGCAGGGCTTCCGGGACCCGACGCAAATTCGCATCAGCTCGCGCGTGGCGATCGACACCAAGGTCATGGCCGACGACACCGAACTCGGCCGCGTATTCCAGAACCTGTTCGAGAACGCGCGCCGCTACGGCCGATCAACCGATGACAACGTCGCCCATGTGCACGTGAGCTATGCGCGCACTGGGCCGTGGGTGATTCTGAGCGTGCGTGACCATGGGCGCGGCGTGCCGAACGAGAAGCTGAAGCAGTTGACGACGCCCTTCTTCCGCGGCGACACCGCTCGCACCGCGGCCACCGGCGCGGGCCTGGGCCTGGCGATCGTCGAGAAGGCCGTGCAGCGCATGGGTGGCAGCTTCGAGGTGGCCAACGCCAGCGATGGCGGGCTGGTCGCCCACGTTCGGCTGAAAAGGGCGCCCTGAGCTTGACGCCTGTGCCACCCGCCAGCCCACCGCGCAGCCGATCGCACGGACTGGCGATCGCGGCACCGATCGCCTGGCTGGCTGCACTGGGCTTGACCATCGCAGCCCTCATCGGGCTGAGCTGGTACGACGCCCAGGCCGCCTGGCCCACGCCGGAACGCGAACACCGCGTGATCTACAAGCTCCTGCTGTACTGGGGGCTGTGGCTGGTGTGGCCAGCGATGGCCGGCTTGGCGCTGATGGCCTCTCGTAGGCTGCGCCGATCGCGCGAACGGCATGGCGCTCGGCGCTGGGCACCGGTGCTGTTGGCGCTGGGGCTGCTGCCGGTGCTGGGCTGTGTTGCCTGGGCGCGCTTCATCGAGCCGCAACAGCTGCTGGTTCGCGAAACCACACTCGGCTCGGCCTGCGGCGTGCGCATCGCGCTGATATCTGATCTGCACATCGGCCTGTACATGCGTGAGCGCGATCTGCAGCGGGTGGTCGACCGCTTGAACACCCTGGAGGTGGATGCGGTGCTGATCGCAGGCGACTGGACCTACGAGCCGCTGCGCGATCTGCAGGCCGCGTTTGCACCGCTGGCCGGTGTGAAGCACCGCATGATCGGCGTGCTGGGCAACCACGATGAAGAGTTCCCCGGCCCGCCCTTGAAGGCCGCGTTGCAGGCGGCCTTGGCCGCTCACCATGTGCAGTTGATCGATGGCCAACGCACAGCGCTCGGCCGCTGCGAGCTGATCGGCCTGGGCGATCTGGGTGCCGGCTCGGCCGTACCGCAGTTCCAGGCCCTGCGGCATCAGGCTTCTGAAGTGCCTGGCAGTGCACGCGTGCTGCTGGCCCACAACCCCGACACGGCGTTCATCCTGCCGAACGGCTTCGCCGCCATCGCGCTCACCGGCCACACGCATGGCGGTCAGATCAACCTGCCGCGCATCACGCGCAAGCTGCTCGATCACGTGACCCGAGGCCACTTCCGCCAAGGCCGCTACGTGCTGCCCAACACCACCGTCTTCGTCAGCAGCGGCATCGGCATCGACAAACTGCCGCTGCGTTTTCGGGTTCCACCGCAGATCGATTTGCTAAGGCTTTGAGCGTCGTGCCGCAGCAGGCGCAGGCGGTCGGCTCAAGCGACATACGCTGATCGCGCGATCAACGCAGACGCGGCCATGTCGCTGGAATGCCAGCGCGAACCGAGCCCGACAACCGGTCGATCACCACCAGCGCCAGCGCGAGGATCAAAGACCTTCGGCTGGACAGATTGAGCTCGTACGAGGTTTTGGGCGAGACGAGCGTGGGATGGAGCTTCTGAGTCGACTCGCTCATCGGCCCGCTTTCACGCCCTGACCAGCAGGCACACCGCGCGCGCTTCGATCGATTCCGCGCGCCCAACCGGCCCCATGTTCTCGGCCGTCTTGGCTTTCACGTTCACCTGCTCGACCGGAATGCCCAGCGCGATGGCCAGCCGTTGGCGCATCGCCGGGATGTGCGGCGCCATCTTCGGCGCCTGCGCAATGATCGTGCTGTCGACGTTGCCGATGAGCCAGCCGGCAGCGCGCACGCGGCGCGAGGTCTCGGTCAACAACGCCAGAGAATCGGCGCCCTGGTATTGCGGGTCGGTGTCGGGGAAGTGGCGGCCGATGTCGCCCATCGCGGCAGCGCCGAACAGCGCGTCGGTGATCGCGTGGCACAGCGCATCGGCATCCGAGTGGCCTTTCAGGCCATGGGTGTGCGGCACCTCGACGCCGCCCAGCACCAGCTTTCGGCCGGTCACCAGCGCGTGGGTGTCCCAGCCCTCACCGATCCGCCAACGCGGCACTTGGGGTTTCAGCATTCACGTGTCCTCAGCAGTCTTTCGGCCAGCGCAAAGTCGCTGGGGTAAGTGATCTTGAAGTTCTCGAACGCGCCGGGCACCAGCCGCGGCGCATGGCCCAGCGCTTCGATGGCGCTGGCCTCATCGGTCACGGCCGAGCCTGCCAGCGTGAGCGCTTCACGCAACATGCCGATGCGAAACATCTGCGGCGTCTGCGCCTGCCACTTGTGGGCGCGGTCCACGGTCGCGCCGACGCGCCCTGCCGACTCGGCCTTCAAGGTGTCGGCCACAGGCTGGGCCAACAGGCCGCCGACCGGATCATCGAGGCAGACGTCGATCAGCCGGTCAATCCACGCCGCGCGCACCAGGCAGCGCGCCGCGTCATGCACCAGCACCCAGTCTTGCGGACGGGCGCCCCGCCGCAGCAATTCATCGAGCCCGCTGCCCACCGAGACCGCCCGGCTCGCGCCGCCCACCCGTGCCACCCAGCCGCCAAAGGCCGGCGCATGGGCTTCGAACTGTGTGTCGTTCGGGCTCAGCACCACCAGTGTTTGAGTCAGCCTCGCGACCTGGGCTAACGCCCAAAGCGTATGTGCTACCAGGCTTTGCCCGGCCAGCACCGCATATTGCTTCGGCCCGCCTGCGCCGGCACGCGCGCCGACGCCGGCGCAAGGCACCAAGGCATACAAGTCGTGCAAGGCGTGCAAGGCGTGCAAGGCGTGCAAGCCTTGTGAAAGGGATGGGGATGCGAGTGTCATCAAGCGTGAGCAAAGACACGAATTCTATAATTCGCCGGTCTCGTCTCCCCGGGGTGCGTCACCCGGTGGTTCAAGTGCTTCGGGGCGATCGGACGCTCGATGGGCCAGGCTCTGGTGCTTGACGTCGTCCACGCGGTGCAATCTGTTCGGACGAAATTCCAACCCGGGCCAAGCCCCGCGCCACACCCTCCCTGCTTCTGTTTGCCCCCGACCGGCCGTGACCCCTCACCGGGCCGGTTCGATCCAGCCCCGCCGCCATCATGCAGTTGCCCGCACTCTCTCCCGGTAAACGCTTCACCCTGCCCCGCCCGCTGGGCTCGGGCGATGCCTTGCTGCTGGCGCGCTTCGCGCAGGCGCAAAAGGTCCAGGGCAAGCTCAGCGCGATCGTTACCGCCGAGCCGGCCGACACGCAGCGGCTCGAAGCCGAGCTGGGCTTCTTTGCACCGGAGCTGCGTGTGGCGGTCTTCCCCGATTGGGAAACGCTGCCCTACGACACGTTCTCGCCGCACCAGGACCTGATCTCGGAGCGGCTGGCGACGCTGTGGCGCATTCAGAAAGGCGACGTCGATGTTGTGCTGATGCCCGCTTCCACCGCGCTGGTGCG
The DNA here is from genome assembly GCA_964242145.1 of uncultured Rhizobacter sp. Taxonomy (GTDB): domain Bacteria; phylum Pseudomonadota; class Gammaproteobacteria; order Burkholderiales; family Burkholderiaceae_C; genus Rhizobacter. The sequence continues at coordinate 281 of CAXTCD010000256.1, read as the reverse complement.
CCTGGCCCCGCCCAGTTTTCTGGCCGCCTACACCTTCCACTTCAAGCAGAAGGAAAAGCTCAACGAAGCCGGGCTGAAGGCTCAGCTCACGCTCGCCGGCTACACCCATGTGACGCAGGTGGTGTCGCCCGGTGAATACGCGGTACGCGGTGGGCTGATCGATCTCTTTCCAATGGGCTCGCTGGTGCCTTATCGCGTCGACCTGTTCGGCGACGAGGTCGACAGCATCCGCACCTTCGACCCCGACAGCCAGCGCAGCCTCTACCCGGTGCCCGAAGTGC
>CAXTCD010000255.1:0-5704 GCA_964242145.1 uncultured Rhizobacter sp. | reverse complement strand
TCGTGGCTCTACTACACCGACTGGTTCTGGTACCTCGGCTGGTTCGAGCACCGCTTCCAGCTCGCACAATTCAACTACCTCGACGATACGCTGCGCGAAAGCGGGCGTGACAAGGCTGCCTTCATGCGGGTGGTGCTCACCAAAATCGAAACCTCGCCGCGTGAGCGCACCACGGCGCGTGTGATGCGCGCCGACTTCGCGTTGCCCGACGATCTGCCTCGCATCGATCCGGGGGAAGCCGAACTTCGCGTCGGTTGAACTTCAGAACGAATTTGTAACAGCCGCAGCAGATGTGCGCTGACAAGCCAACAGACAAAAGGTCGGACCCAGCGACCTTTGTCATTTCCGAAGAAGAAGAGCCATATTTTTCAACAGTCAAAACCCTTGGAAAATGCCGCAACATTGTCAAAAAGACCGATTTTCTGCTTTCAATGGACTGGCAACTCCAAACTTGCCACTCGGTCCATCAGGCGATTCCTCTCAGCCTGTAAGAATTTCCCTTACAGAGAACATAGAAAAACCTGGACTCAAGCCACAGAAGTGACCTGATGTTTCAGCCCAGTTCCGGTCTTCACAATTCGCTTCACGTTGAGACGAACCTCAGCGCTGCAAACGAAGCCAGACAACAGACTCAAAGGAACACAGCATGAACGCCGACCAAATCCTGACCGAAATCCGTGAAGCCAACCTGTCGTACCTGATGCTGGCCCAGAGCCTCATCCGCAGCGACCGTGAACAAGCCCTGTACCGTCTGGGCATCAGTGAAGAAAGCGCCGCGATGATCGCGCTGCTGACCCCCGCCCAAATGATGAAGGTGGCCGCCGGCAACACGCTGCTGTGCCGCTTCCGCATGGACGATGACCTGGTGTGGAGCCTGCTGACCAACCACGGCAAGGGTGCCGCGAACGACACCACGAACCGCCTGCACGCCAGCATTCTGATGGCCGGCCGCCATCAAGAAGCCGCCTGAGCCCTGACGCTCAGCAACTTCGTTAGCAAAACACAGACACAACAGGAGAGATTCCATGCGAAGCAAAAGCATCTTGACCGAAGCCAAACAGATCGACCGCGCGGTGACACTCATCACCCTCGGAGCGCGATTGCAGGTGCTGGAATCTGAAACTGACCTGAGTTACGAGCGCTTGCTGCGCCTGTACAAGGAAGTGTCTGGAAAGTCGCCGAGCAAAGGCCAGCTGCCTTTCTCCACCGACTGGTTCATGACCTGGCAACCCAACATTCATGCTTCGCTGTTCCTGAACATTCACGAGTACCTGAACAAGGTCGCCGAGATGGACGAGATCGACGTCGTCATCAAGGCTTATCAGCTGTACATCGAGCAAACCCAGGCACAGGGCCTGGAAGCCCTCTTGTCGGTGACCCGCGCCTGGCGCTTGGTCAAGTTCGTCGATAACGGCATGCTCACGATGACCAAGTGCTCCAAGTGCGGCGGCCATTTCGTCAGCCACCCGCACGAGATCTCGAAGAACTATGTTTGTGGCCTGTGCAACCCGCCGGCACGCGCCGGCAAAGGCAAGGCCTTGGGCGGCATCCAGATGCACTGAGCATCGAAGTGCTGGCATCGCCACTGCATTGAAGTTTTCTTTTCAACAAAGGCTTCTCTCAAGTTTTTCTGGCCGTCGCCGAAATCTATAGCGACGGGCAACAGTTTCTTGCTTGTCTCCTCCTGGCACCTCAAAGTGCTTTGCCGCGGGTTCTTCGGAACCCGCTTTTTTTTGCCCGACGCTGGCGCACCTTCACTGCCTAACCTGCATCTGAAGCGCCATCGATTCGGCATTTCGGGTTTGCCCCCGGAAAGCCGCTCTGTTGCGCCGATCGAAAAGGTGCGACGTTGCGCACACTCTCTCAAGAGGCTTCTTTGCGAGGCCGATAACGGGCGGAGGCTTGCTGCAGGTTCGCAACAAGCTCAAACGACACACACACCGACATCATGTTTGTTCTTATCGGCTACGGCGTCGCCCTGGGGTGCATCTTCGGGGCTTACATCATGCACGGCGGCAACATGAGCGTGATCATTCATGCGCTGCCGACCGAACTGATGGCCATTCTGGGCGGAGCGTTGGGCGCTTTCGTCGTGAACAACCAGCCCAAGGTACTCAAGGCCACGCTCGGCTCCTTACCAGGCTTGTTGAAAGGTTCGAAGTACACCAAAGCGCGCTACATGGAATTGCTGGCGTTGATGTACGACATCTTGCAGAAGGCCCGCAAGGAGGGCCTGATGTCGATCGAAAAAGACGTCGAGACACCGCATGAATCGGCACTCTTCAAGAAATACGCGACCGTTGGCTCCGACCACCACGTGGTGGAGTTCATTACCGACTACCTGCGCATGATGGTGTCGGGCAACCTCAATGCCCACGAGATCGAAAGCCTGATGGACAGCGAGATCGATACCCACCATCACGAAGCCCACGCCCCTGCCGCCGCCATTGCCCGCCTGGCCGGCGCGCTGCCCGCCTTCGGCATCGTGGCCGCCGTGCTGGGTGTCGTGAACACCATGGGCTCGGTCGGCCAGCCACCGGCGATTCTGGGCGGCATGATCGGCTCGGCACTCGTTGGTACCTTCCTTGGCATCTTGCTGGCTTACGCGGTCGCCGAGCCGCTGGCCGGCCTGCTGGAGCAGAAGAACGACGAGAGCGGCAAAGAGCTGCAATGCATCAAGACCACGCTCTTGGCCAGCATGCAGGGCTACGCACCGCAAGTGGCGGTGGAGTTCGGCCGCAAGGTGCTGTATTCGACCGAGCGCCCGACTTTCGCTGAGCTTGAGAGCCACGTGAAAGGGAAGAAATGAGCCCCCACGTCGCTGCGCTCCTGCCCCCCGAGGGGGCGCCTCGCCGAACGACCGGCAAAGCCGGATCGTTGGCGAGTTGCTTGAGGGGCGCTTCGCGTTGCTCGCTGGTTTTGGTGCTGGAGCCAACCGTCTTCTTGACTGGAATTCGGTGTTCTCGCTTTGACTTGCAAGGAGTCTATTGATGGCTGGCGATTCGAAGAAGCTGCAGCCGATCATCATCAAGCGCGTCAAGAAGGGCGGGCACAGTGCCCACGGCGGCGCGTGGAAGATCGCGTATGCCGACTTCGTGACCGCGATGATGGCCTTCTTCCTGTTGATGTGGCTGCTCGGCTCGACCAGCGAAGGCGACAAGAAGGGCATTGCCGACTACTTCCAGGCGCCGCTGAAGGTGGCGCTGCTCAGCGGCGGCAGCGGCTCCGGTGATTCATCACATGTCATCAAGGGCGGCGGTACCGACCTCACCCGCTCGGGCGGCCAGGTCAAGCGCGGCGACATCGACGCGACACGCCAGACGATCAACCTCGCTGCGGTAAAAGCCGAGCAGCGCGCGGCCGAGACGGCCAAGCTCGAGGCCCTGAAGAAGGGCATGGAAGACCTGCTGCAGGCCAACCCGCGGCTGGCCGCGATGAAGAACCAGATCCGCCTCGACATGACCGCCGATGGCCTGCGCATCCAGATCATCGACGAGCAAAGCCGGCCGATGTTCGACAGCGGCAGTGCCGTCGTCAAACCTTACATGCGCGAGTTGCTGCAGGAGATCGGCGCGGTCTTGTCGGAGGTGCCGAACCGGCTCACGCTGGAAGGCCACACCGACGCCACACCTTTCGCCGGCGACCGGGGCGGCCTGGGCTATGGCAACTGGGAGCTGTCGTCCGACCGCGCCAATGCCTCGCGCCGAGAGCTGACGGCCGGCGGCTTGCCGATCGATCGCATGCTGCGCGTGCAAGGCTTGGCGTCCAGCTCGCTGTACGACCGCAACAGCCCTGAGAGTCCGGTCAACCGACGAATTAGCATCATTGTGATGAACCGCGATGCCGAAGACCGATTCTTCCGCAGCGGTCAGGAAGTGCCCGCCGCCGCGAGTTCCGCCCCATCCGATCCGACCGCCGATGCACTGCCGTCCGAAATGCCCACTGTGACCTCAACATCCACCACCAACGCCCGATAACAGCCCAGCGCATTGAAGCAAGGTTTGCCATGACAACACCCGATATGAAATTCTTGATCGTCGACGACTTCTCCACCATGCGGCGCATCGTGCGCGGCTTGCTCAAGGAGCTGGGCTACAACAACGCCGAGGAAGCCGAGGACGGCGTCGCGGCACTCAACCTGCTGAAGAACGCGAAGTTCGACTTCGTCGTCAGCGACATCAACATGCCGAACATGAATGGCTTCGAGTTGCTGAAGGCCATCAAGGAAGACCCCAACCTCAAGCACCTGCCGGTGCTGATGGTCACCGCCGAAGCGCGCAAGGAAGACATCGTGCTGGCCGCCCAGTCGGGCGCCGCGGGCTACATCGTCAAGCCCTTCACCAAGGCCACCTTGGAAGAGAAGGTTCTGAAGATCATGCAAAAACTTGCGGCCACGGCCTGAAGGACGGAGCCATGAAGATGGATGACCTGAGCGTTCTCGCTCCACCAGCACAACCCGCCGCTTCACCGGAAGTGTTTCAGCAACTCGGCACGATCACGCGCCAGCTGCACGACGCACTGACACAGCTTGGCGTGATGCCCAAGCTGCAAAACGCGGCCAATGGCCTGCCCGATGCGCGCAGCCGCCTGAACTACATCGCCGAGAAGACCGGCAATGCCGCCAACAAGGTACTGAATTCGGTCGACAAGGCCAAGATCGAACACGCGAGCATCGCGGCCGCCACACGCCGCATCGCTGAGGCGATCGTGGCCGACCCGGTGAAGGCCGTGGCCAGTGGTGCCGTGATCAACTTCGTCAGCGACGTCGAAGCCGCCACCGAACGGATCGATCAGCACCTGACCGACATCATGATGGCCCAGGACTTTCATGACCTGACCGGCCAAGTGGTCGCGAAGGTGGTGGCCCTCGCCGGCGACCTGGAAGACAGCCTGGTGAAGCTGCTGGTGCAGGCGGCACCGCCTGAAGCGCAGAAGGTCATCGAGCACAGCACGGCGGCCTTGAATGGGCCGGTCGTGAGCCCGGAAGGACGCACGGATGTGGTGGCGAATCAGGGTGAGGTGGATGACCTGTTGGCGAGTCTGGGGTTCTGAGGCTTTCTCTTTTTGATTTTCGGAACGGCGGCCTGGAGTCGCCGTTTTGCTTTTGGGCTTTTTGAAGCTCAGCTCGTGTTCACTACGTGAGGCTGATGCCGGGTTTCGGCCGGCGGCCGACCTACTTTGGTATCTGCATAACCTTGCTACGCAAGGTGAGCAGATCCCCGCTGGCGCGAACTTGTGTCAACAAGAAAGTAGGCAAAGAAATGACCCCGACGGTGACGGTCCGGCCAAGGCCGGACTGCTCTGCGGTGCTCGGCCTGAATGGCCTCGCGCAGAACTCGCTCTGTTCGCTACGCTCACGCCGCTCAGACAACTGCGCGAAGTCAGTTCACGAGACGTGCTGCGCACGCAGCCATCCAGCCCTGCGCTCCTCGACGTCACCCACGGGGAACGCGAACACCGGCGGCCTCGCTAACGCATCGGGCCGCCGAGCCAAGGCATCGCGCGTCGGTCGGATGCTTGCGCAGCAAGCGAGGACGCATTGCTTTGAGGGGCCCCTGGAGAGTCGTCGAGCAGCGCAGGGCTTGAGGGCGGCGCGAAGCGCCTTCGCTAGCTGACTTCGCGCAGTTGTTTGAGTGCAGCGGCCGCAGGCCGCGGAGCAAGTTCTGCGTGAGCCCTCAAGCCCGAGCAGCGCAGAGGAGTCGGC
>CAXTCD010000254.1:0-5844 GCA_964242145.1 uncultured Rhizobacter sp. | reverse complement strand
GCTGCGAGCCGGGCGCTCGCTGGCTTCGCTGCTGCCACCGCGCTCACCACGGTCCGCACCTGCGGAGCCGCCAGCGCTGCGGGCGTAGCCACCACCACCGCCGCCGCCTTCGTCACCGCCTTCACGGCCGCCGAGCAGCTGCATGATTTCGCCCATGATTTCGGTGCTGTATTTCTCGACACCGTCCTTGTCGGTCCACTTGCGGGTCTTGAGACGGCCTTCCACATAGACGGAGCGGCCCTTTTTCAGGTATTCACCGGCTACTTCGGCCAGGCGGTCGAAGAACACCACGCGGTGCCATTCGGTTTCTTCCATCTTTTCGCCGCTGGTCTTGTCTTTCCAGTTGCGTGACGTTGCCACGGTAATGTTGCAGACGGCCGAGCCGTTGGGTGTATAGCGAACTTCTGGGTCGCGGCCTAAGTTGCCGATGAGAATGACTTTGTTGATTGAGGCCACGAGCGCTCCTTGACTGGCTGAAGAAGAAAATAGAATCGGGGGTTCTGACGATGCGGGACGGAGGCCCCTCGGGCAACACCCAAGACGGGTGTGGTGCGGCGACCGGCGCCGCATTCCCGGCAGCTTACCGCAGACCTTGCGGTGAGCCGCTGGCGGCGCTTGGCGGTCATCCCATCTGCAGGCGGCACCCGGCATTCGCTACAGTGCTCGATGTTTTGCCGATATTGCCAAGACTCAGCTCCACGCCCTTTTGGGCGGTACGGCGTTTCAATTTGAGCTGACAGCCCTTTCCCGTGTACGACCCTACTGAACAACTGGATTACCCGCGCCCGTCCGATGGTGCCGACGCGACTTCGCGCGACGCGCTGCGCCCCGGCACGCGCCTGGCCGAGTTCGAAATCATGGGGGTGCTGGGCACCGGGGGCTTCGGCATCGTCTATCTGGCGATGGACCATGCACTGATGCGGCAGGTCGCAATCAAGGAGTACATGCCGACGGCGCTGGCCAACCGCGCGCTGGGTGATTGGGTGGCGGTGCGTTCACCTTCGCATGCCGAGACCTTCGCGGTCGGGCTGCAATCGTTCATCAACGAGGCGCAGCTGCTGGCGGGCTTCGACCATCCATCGTTGCTGAAGGTGCATCGCTTCTGGGAAGGCAATGGCACGGCCTACATGGTCATGCAGTACTACGCCGGGCGCACCTTGAAGGAAGAGCGTGCGCTGATGACGCGGCCGCCGAACGAAGCCTGGCTGTGGGCTTTCATCGAGCCGATCCTGGGGGCGCTGGAGGTGCTGCATGGCGAAGGCGTGTACCACCGCGACATCTCGCCCGACAACATCCTTTTGCAGCAAGATGGTCCGCCGGTGCTGCTCGATTTCGGCGCGGCGCGCCGTGTGATCGGCGACCGCACGCAGACGCTGACCGCGATCCTGAAACCGAACTTCGCGCCGATCGAGCAATACGCCGACATCGCCGACATGCGGCAGGGCCCGTGGACCGATCTGTATGCCGTGGGCGCGGTCGTTTATTACATGCTCACCGGCAAGGCGCCGACACCTGCGGTGGCGCGCGCCGTGCGCGATGGTCTGCCGACGCTGGTCGCCGATGCGGCTTTGCCCGAGGCCACTTCGTCGGCGATCTTCTTGCGCGCGGTGGATTGGGCTTTGGCCGTGGCGCCGAACGATCGCCCTCAAAACGCGCAGCAGTTTCGCGAGGCCTTGAATGGCCTGCGCAAGCCGCCGTTGAGTGCGGACGAGCTGAAGGCGAAAAAGCTGGCGCGCAAAGCACAAACCCGCACGCGGGGCTTGCGCCTGGCCGCGGCAGTGGCTGGCCTGGCCGTGCTGACGGTTGCCACCTGGGCCTATCGAGCCAGACCGCAGAACGATGCCGCCGTGATCGCCGATCTGCCGGTCGTCAAAACGGGGCCTGCGAATCCATCGGGCACGGCGCCGCTGACGGGCGCAAACCACGGCAAGGCGCAGGGCTCGAAAGGCGCGCGCACGGGCGGCCAGGAACAGCCGATGCGCAGCGAGATCGACAACACGCCGGTCGTCGCCATGCGTTCACCCAGCGAGGTATGTGCCGGTCGCAATTTTTTCACCAAGAACCTGTGCATCACCCGTGAATGCGCGACGGCACGCTTTCAGCAGCATCCGCAATGCGTGAAGCTGCATCAGGACAACGAGGCCTGGCAAAGCGAGCAAAGGCGCATCAACTGACGGTGCGCTGCTGATCTTTCGTTGCGGCGCTGGCGCCAAACGATGAGCCGGTTGCCGTCGGGCTGCCGCGCTCAATGCAAGGTCATGCCGGCGAAGGGCACACCCTTCATGTGGGTCGCCGGATGGCGCAAGGCCCAGCCGCTGCACCAGCGTTCGAACTCGGCAACGGGCATCGGCTTGGCCATGTGGAAGCCCTGCGCTTCATCGCAAGACAGCTCGCGCAACAGATCCCAGACCTGCGCGTTCTCCACCCCTTCGGCGACCACGCTCAGGCCCAGCCCGTGGGCGAGGTCGATCGTCGAGCGCACGATGCGGGCGTCGTCCAGATCCTTCTCCATCGACATCACGAACGACCGGTCGATCTTCAATTCATCGACGGGCAGCTTCTTCAGGTAAGCCAGCGAGGAATAGCCGGTGCCGAAGTCGTCGATCGACAGCCGGAAGCCAAGGCCGCTCAGCCGCTCGAGCGTTGCGAGTGCGCGGTCGGGGTCGCTCATGATCGAGCTTTCGGTGATCTCCAGGCAGAAGGCTTCGGCCGGCACCGCGTGCTTGATCAGCAAGGCTTCAAAGCGTTGCGGCAGTTCGGGCTCCAACAGATCGCGCGCCGACAGGTTGACCGAGATCACCAGCTGCAGGCCGCCCTGATTGAGCGAGCGCCAGGCCCGCGCCGCCTCTTCGAAGATCCACAGCGTCAGCGTGCGGATGAAGCCCGTCTGCTCGGCGAACAGGATGAAAGCCATCGGTGGCACCAGGCCTCGTTGTGGATGCTGCCAGCGCATCAGCGCTTCGGCACCGACCACACGCGCGCTTTCGAGTGCGAGCTTGGGCTGCAAGTACAGGCGCAGCTCGCCATGCTCGACGGCGTGCCGCAACTCGCTCAGCAAGGACAAGGTCTGTGTGCTGGCAACATCGATCGACGGGTCGTACATCACCGGCGTGTCGCCGCGGCGCTTGGCCGCGTACATCGCCATTTCGGCGTGCACCAGCAATGCATCGGCATCGCTTGCGTGATGCGGCGACACCGCAACGCCGAAGCTGGCGCTCGTGTCGACGGTCTGGTCATCGAGTGCCATCGCGCTGCTGAAGGCCTCGTTCAGTCGCTCGGTGACGGAGCGGGCGAGGGCCAGGTCGCCGTTCGGGTCGAGGTCGCTCAACAGCACCGCGAAGGTGTCGCCGCCGAGCCGCGCGACGAGGTCGCCATCGCGCACGCTTTGCTGCGACAGCCGGTCGCCGACCCCTTTGAGCATCAGGTCGCCGAAGCGGTAGCCGAGCACATCGTTGACGTGCTTGAAGCGGTCCATGTCGAGCATCACAACGGCCACCGAGCGGCCGCGTGATTGGGCTTGCGTCATCGCTTCGACCACAGCGTTGCGGAACTGCACGCGGTTGGGCAGGCCGGTCAGGGTGTCCCAGTACGCGAGCTTGAGGATTTCCTGCTGCTGGTCGGCGATGTTGACGCGCATGCGCTCGAAGGTCTGGGCCAGGTCACCGATCTCGTCGGTGCGCGCCTGTCCGCCGAGCGCGCTCGTGTAGTCGCCTGCGCCCAGCCGCTCGGCGGCGGTGGCGAGCTTGCGGATCGGCGTCGTCACATGGCGAGCGGTCAGCACGCTGCCAATGACGAAGATCAGCACGCCCAGCAGCGTCAGCCCGGCCATGCCGTATTGCAGTTGCCGATAAGGTGCGACGGCTTCATCGACCGAGCGCATCAACACCGCAGAGACGCCAGCGATGGCCGCGTCAGTCAGCAGGACCTGCCGGGCGCTGTAGTCACCGTCATGCAGGCTGAGGGGCACCGTGCCGGTGGCGCTGACCGTCGGTGCGGCAAGTGCCATCTGCTTCGTCAGATCGGCACTGACCGACATCGGCAAGGTCGACACGGCCGTGGCCCACGCTGAACGCGGGTCGTCGCGCACCTGCAGGCTGACCTGCAGTGCCGAGATGTCGCGGATCTCATCGACCAGCTTCTGATCGACCGGAAAGCCCATCAGCACCCAGCCCACCGTCATTGGCGCACGCATCGGCACCATCACGAACTGGTAGGGCTTGTGATCGAGCGTGACGATTTCGGCGGCGCGCTTGTCGGAGCGGGCGGCAAAGCGCGCCATCACCGGTTGCAAAGCCTGCGCATTCGGTTGCGCCGAAGCGCGCAGCCGGAAACTGGTGTCCAGCAGCACCGCCACGCTGGCGCCGATGCGCTCGCCGTGATTGGCAAGTACCGATGCGATCGTGCTGGCATCGTTGCTGTTGACGGCGGAGCGAAAACCGTAGTCGGCGGCCAGCAAGCTGGCGCCTTCGTTCAGGCGCTGAGCGTTTTGCGCCAGCACGCGTTTGAGCAACCGTTCGCCGACCTTCAGCTCATCGGCAATGGCCGCGCGAGCGTTGCGATCGATCGCTGCCCGGATCGAGATGAAGCTGAGCGCCTGCACGGCCAGCAGCATCGCGAGGAACAGCACCACGATGCGTGCGCTGAGGGACCGCTTGAACCAGGCATGGCCGGCCGCGATGGGCTGGTGCAACGCGCGAAGATGGTTCATGGTGCGCTGGCCGCCAGGTGCAGGTCGGCCTTGGCATCGGCGGCGGCCACGGTGATGGCGACCGGGGCCGATTCCTGCCCCGGCGCGACGCCTGCATGCCACGCATGAAGGCGATAGTTGCCGGCGGTAATTCCTTCGATGCGGGCTTGGCCTTTCGGTGTGGTGCGTGCGTAGTACGGCGTGTCGACCACGACCACCCAGGCCACCATCTGGTCATGAATGTTGCAGCCGAGCACCGCGGTGCCGGGTTTGTCGAACACCACCGGTGCGCTGGGCACGCCGGCGTAGAGCTTGATCTCCAGCGTCTTGATCGGCGAAAACGAATACACCTGATGGCGCACCGAATCGCGGTTTGGGAAATTGACGGCCGTGCCAACGGTGATCACCGTCAATTGCGGGCTGAATTGCCGCTGGACTTGAGAGATCTCGACCTGCGGCAGTGGTTTGACGGACAGCTTCCCGCTGACGGGTTCCAGCATCACGACTGCGTCTGGCAAGGGTCGGCCATCGTCGCCGGACACGGTGACCGTCAATGCGGCCGCATGCACAAGCGGAGCCGCGCACCCGAGCAGCAGCATCGGCAAGGCGCGAAAAAGCGGGCAGAAGAAGAGCAGCATGGGCGGCGAGAAGGGCAGGCAGATCCGGGGCGGGGTTGATGTGGCTTCGCGTTGACGAAGCATCCTGGCGCTGACACGCCTGATCGTTGGGATATCGGTTCACAGGCCCGTTGCCTTGAGCGAGGCTTCTTCCCACCGCGCCCGATGCGCTGAGCTGCCGTGACTGCAGTCACGCTTCATGACCGCCGTACGTGCCAAGCTGCCCAACGGTGCGGGCATCGCCCCTTACGTCTGTTCACAGGGCGAAGGCGCCGCTCAACAGCGCATTTGCTAGTCTCGGTGGATGACGAACCTCGCCCCGCCTTCGATCCCAACCATGCCACGGCGCTCACTCTCGCAGGCCGCAACTCGCCGAAGCCGATGCGCCTGGCTCGCAGGGCTGGTCGTCCTGGTGGCCGGCTGTGGTGGCGGAGATGACACCGACGCTCAACCAAGCACGCCCATAGGATCGTCACCTGCACCTGCACCTGCACCTGCACCTGCACCCGCACCTGCACCTGCACCTGCACCTGCACCTGC
>CAXTCD010000253.1:0-5852 GCA_964242145.1 uncultured Rhizobacter sp. | reverse complement strand
GAACAAGTCGGTTGCGGATCGATCTATCTTTTCATGAAGAGAGACGGACGCACACTGGCCCACAACACGCTTGAAGAAATGCGCGTTCTGGCAGTTCAACGCATGAACGAGGGAGAGCATCCTGAAGCTGTCGCGGCATCGTGTGGCATGAATCGATCGTGGGCCTACAAGTGCAGAGCAGCTGCACGCGGTCGCGGCCGTGGCCTGAGGGCGCTGCGCTCGACCAAGGCGAGCGGGCGACCGCGCAAGTTGACGCCCTCGCAGGAACAACAGGTCCTGCGCTGGGTCAATGTCAAGCGACCTGATCAGTATGGATTCGACTTTGGCTTGTGGACGCGTCAGATCGTTCAAGAATTGCTGTTCACGCGCTTTGCCGTTCACCTGTCGCTGGCCTCGATCGGTGCATTGCTCGCCCGTCTTGGGCTGACGGCGCAAAAGCCACTGCAACGCGCGTATCAGCGCGACCCCGAGGCGGTCGCGAAGTGGAAGAACGAGACCTTCCCGGCCATTGCTGCCCAGGCGCGGGCCAGCCATGCGCAGATCCTGTTCTGGGATGAATCGGGCTTGCGAGCCGATGCCGTACACGGCAAGACCTGGGCTGAGAAGGGGTACACGCCCGTCGTCGACCGCCCCGGACAACGCCAGAGCATCAGTGCCGCTTCTGCGGTCAGCGCCAAGGGTGCCTTCTGGTTCGCCACCTACCAAGGTGCACTGAGCGCAGAGCTGTTTGTGGACCTGCTCAAGCAACTGATGCACCGGCGCAAGAAGCCGGTGCGGCTCGTCGTAGACGGACTGCCCGCTCACAAGAAGGCCATCGTGAAAGACTATGTCGCCAGCACCGCGGGCAAGCTCACATTGCACTTCCTGCCGGGCTACGCGCCCGACCTCAACCCGGATGAACTGGTGTGCAGCCACGCCAAACGAACGGGCGTCGCTCTTTCGCCCTTGCCTGCTGGAGAAAATCTGCAATGTCGCATCGACGGCCAGCTACAACTCATCGCCGATGACCCAGGCTTGGTCCGCTCCTCCTTCAAGCACCCATCTGTCTCCTATATCTGACTGGTGAGTAATTGGGCACCTACGGATCTGTGCGGGGGGTGCCGGGTAACCGGCATCCCTACCGCGATCGCCGACACTCCTGCAGCTTTCTTTCTCGCCCGCGCACCTCTTCACTACGCTTTGGCCCAGCCCTTCCATCGAGCGGAATCGCAAGAGAAAAGTACGCTACGTTTGTCCGTTACGTCCCGCTTCGCGCGCCTTACTCTTGCGAGCCTCTTATATCAAAAACGATCAAGCTCATGATCGCCACAGCGTAAGCCGGCGAGGAGTCAATATACGCGCCCGCAACTGCGGACAGTCGAACTCAGGCTTCAAACGCTCAAGTCGACCGTCGTATGTGCCGGCGAGCACAGCGACCTGCGCTGATCACGCCGAGCGCCAAGCCGAGCAGCCAGTTCCAGCCCAGCACGCCGCCACCCGAATCGCCATTCCCGCTCGGCGGTACGCCGGCTGGGGTGGTGATCGCCATTTGTACTGCGCGATCGGCGTCGAGAATGCCTGCGCCGCAGGTGTTGGTCGTGCAAACACAGACTTCCGGGTTGGCGGACGAGCACACCGTCACGTCCGTTGATTGCACGTGTGGCCTGGATGAAAGTTGCAAGTCACTGATGATTTGCGCAACCGTGAGGTTTGGATTGGCACTCAGCATCAGGCTGATGACGCCCGAAACCACGGGCGTGGCAAAGCTTGTTCCAAAGACGTTTTTGTATGACTGGGCGCCAGGAGCGGTCAGGCCAGCGTTGGCGATCGTCAACAAGCCGTCGTCAGCATAAGGATCGAAGCCTCCGGAGCCGGCCGGGTTTCCGCCGACGGTCGATATGACCACCTGAGACCCAAAGCTTGAGTAGCCGGCTTTCAAACCATTGCGGGCCAGTGCGGCCACGGCGACGACCCTCTGACAATTGGCCGGGCGGGTCAGCGCGCCCGACGCATTGCCGGCGGCGGCGACAACCACAACACCTTTGCCGGTCACTTCATCGATCGTGTCTTGATAGGCACGGCCACATTCCGCATCGCCACCGAAGCTGATGTTGATGATGCGCGCCGGATAAGGATTCGTCGGCGCGCCAGTCACTGCTAACCCTGCTGCCCAGCGCATGCCGTCGATGATGTCCAGCACTTCCGCGCCGCACTTTCCGGCAACACGAACCGGCAGCACGCGTCCATTCCAGTTGACGCCGGCGACACCTGCTACGTTGTTGGTCGAGGCTGCAACGATGCCGCTGATGATGGTTCCGTGCCACGAGCTGTCTTGCTGGTCGCAGTCCGTGAATGCACTGTTGGCTTGATCACTGGCAGAGACCCAGTCGCCCGGATCGGCAGGATTGAAGTCCCGGCCGTCGCCATCGTTCGAATACGCACTATCGGAAACAAAGTCATAGCCTGGCAGGCTGCGGCCACTCAACTCGGTATGGTTCGTGATGCCCGTATCCAGCACTGCGACGATCGCGGCCGACGAGCCTTTCTGTGTCAACCACGCCGTCTGCACATCGGGGACCCCCCAGCTCTCCGGCAAGACGCCCAGCGCTCCGCCGTCCGGATGCAGCCACCATTGGCCGGTGTCGTTGGGCGACGCATACGCATAAAGCGAGTCGTTCGGGATGTTGCTGCTGGACTGCAGCAGTTGCTCACGGCGGTTCAGTTCAACCCATTCGACATCGGGTTGAGCTCGCAATTGCACCGCCTTGGCTTCTGCTTCTGCAAGCGACAAGCGGTGGCCAAAGTCGAAATGCTGGGCATCGCGCCCTGACGGCTTGACGCGGACTTCCGTCATGCGTGCAGCAGTCAACACCTTCTGCAGCCGCCGTGTTTCGCCCGCGCGGAGATTGCCTGCATCGAGCGCGCTCATTCGCTCGTGCGCGGACGCATTTTTCAGTTTGACGATCAACCCATTGACCGGGGCCGTAGCCATCCGCGTCGACAGTGGATGAACCTGGGGCGGTGTTGCCATCGCAACCCCTGCAGCTCCCAAACTCCACGCGGCTGCGACCAGGGCGCGACCCATCAGGGCAGATATTGCAGGCATGTGACTCTCCTTCAACCATCCATGGCGGAAGACATCTTGCATGCCCGCCGGGCTTGTGTCGAATCAATCCTTCTGCCGAGACGGGGTAGACACCCGCTGCGGCCGGAGGTTCCTCTGCAGGCCCAGGGTCAACCCGGCCAGAGCGAGAGCGACCAGCCCATACGCGCCCAAAGCACCACCGCCGGAGTCTTCTTCCGCGGCGCTGTTGGACGGCGAACTCGCACCGCCAGGTGAAATGCTGGTCAGGTTGCTTTTGACAGCGATGGAGGTCTGCCGCGTCGTCACTTTGCCTTGGTTGTCGGTGAGCGTCAGGCTGACCACCACGGTGCCGGCTGTTCCGGTTGACAGGGTCGCCGTCTCTGCGTTGTTGGCGGTGGAAATCGTCGCATTGCCACTGACGACCGCCCACTGATAAGAGGTGGCGGTCAGCCCGGAAGGCAGCGTCGTGAGGACTGAATCAAGCTTGAGGGTGGAATTTGCGCGTGCCTTGCTGGCGTCAAATGAAATCACCGGAATCACCCCCGGTGCGCTTGTGGCCACGGCTGCAACGGCTTGGTTGACATCCAGCATCCCGGCACCGCAAGTCGAGGTGGTGCAGGCGCACTCGCTGGCGACTGTGGTGGACCCGGTCGACGAAGGGCAAGCCGAGACAGCCGATATGCCGCTGCTGGTCGGAAATTTCCGAGCACTGCTCTTCAGCTTGTCGATCAAGACTGCAGGCGTGAGATTGGGGTTGGCTGAGAACATCAGTGCGGCTGCGCCCGCCACCAGCGGCACGGCAAAGCTTGTCCCCGTTGAGAAATCCACGCCGTTGGAATACGTGTTGGTCTGCGGTGTCGTGATGCCACTGTTGGTTGCCGCGAGGATCGGATAGAGGCAACCGGTGGAGCCACCGCAATCGCCCGATGGCGCCGCGATGGTCACTCCAGCACCCAGGCTTGAATAGTCTGCCTTGAGGCCGGCATGGGTCAGGCCCGCGACGGAGATCACGCCTGGGCAATTGGCCGGCGTGTTGACGGCTGAGCTGTCATTGCCTGCGGCAGCGATGACGACCGCACCTTTGACAGTGACTTCGTTGAAGGCGGCTGCATACAAGGGGTTGCAATCGCCCGCAGAGCCCAGGCTCATGCTGATCACTTTGGCCGGGTGGGTATTGACGGGTGTCTTGTCGCCAAGGCTCAAGCCCGCAGCCCAGCGCAAACCTCGAACGATGTCGGAGTCGTAGCCGCCGCATTTGCCCAGAACACGCACCGGCAACACCATTGCATCGGCGCCGACACCGGCCATGCCAACGCCGTTGTTGGCGGCTGCAGCGATGAGGCTGGCGGTCTGGCTACCATGCCAGTTGCTGTCTTCAATCACACAGTCTTTGAAAGCATCGTCGCCCGAATCGACTTCGGCCCTGGTAACCCAGTCGCCTGGGTCAGAAGCATCGGCATCGTCGCCGTTGCCGTCATTGGCTGTTTTCAACACAGCGACAAAGTCATAGCCTGCATAGAGCTTGGTCGCGAGATCTGGATGATCGAAGCGCGCGCCGCTGTCGAGCACTGCCACCACCACGCCCTGGCCGGTGGTGCGCAGCCAGGCATTTTCTGCATTGATGCTCGCGGGCAAGGCGGTGGTCGGTTCACGCAGATACCACTGGCCCACGGCAGGTGTCGCCGTTTTCTGGCCGGATGCATAAAGCGGGTCGTTGGGTGCGCCCAATGCATAACGTCGCTGATCGATGGTGGCGTATTCGACGTCGCTTTGGCTGTTCAGCTTGGCCACCAAGGCTTCGGAGGTGATGCCCGTGGCCTTCAGTACTTGCGTGCGCGAATCGATCGTGACACCGTCGCTGAGGGTCAAGGCCACACGCGCGGACAGGGCCTTGGCGTGTTGCGGTCCTTGGGGTGAGGCTGTGCTGCCGCCCACCGACAAGGCTTGCGCCATCAAGGGCGATGCCGTCTTGTATTTGACGATCACGCGGGCTGTCGGTGTGACCGTGGTGGTGGCATGGGCAGCGCCACTCCAGGCAGCACAACTGAGGAACGTGGCCGCAATCGGCAAAGCCGATGCAAGACAACCAGGCAAGAGCTTCATGAGAATCCTTTGGCGCCTTTCAGCACTCATTGAACAACCGACGAGGCAGACGGGCGGAACGGGCGCGGAATGGTCATCCGGAGGTCCAGGCGAACCTCGGTCACTTCGCTCTTCGCGTCGGTCAGGCGCTGAATGCCTGCGTCGCAAGCGGGTTCATCGGCGCAGATCAGGGTCATCGAAAAAAAGTGGGGCGACGACATGCTGGGGTCGCGAACCGGCAAGCCGGCGATCTGCGACGCTCGGGCGGAGAACACGGCCGGATCATTCCATTCAGCGACGGTCAGGATCGATACGCGCTTGACGAACTTGGTCGGCTTGGCAGGCGCGGCTTCAGGTGCGCTGGCGGCCGGTGATGAGGTTGATTGGGCACAAGCGGCCAAGGCGGCCGTGGCCAGCAGCAGCGCACAGATTTGCAGGACAGGTGATTTTCTCATGACCGGAGTATGCGATGCCATGGAACGACGGTGGGCGGCCCGCTGGCGCGATTCAACACTGCCAGGCGAGCCTTACCAGAGGTTACGCAGCAGGCCACCACAGCAAGGCCCCAAAAAAGCAAAGTGCCGCGATTGCGGCACTTTATCGTCACGAGCCTGCGGCCCGAATTTCTTTACGTCGCGCCTTACTTGGCAATGACGCGGACCATCTCGAGCACCTTGTTCGAATAGCCCCATTCGTTGTCGTACCA
>CAXTCD010000252.1:0-5866 GCA_964242145.1 uncultured Rhizobacter sp. | reverse complement strand
GTTGAGAGCGGCATCGCACGCCCTTCAAGGTCGTGCAGGAGGCGTTGAGCGCGCCGACGGCTTCCCAGCTGTCACCCTTGCTCTTGAGTTCGTGAGCGAGGATCCAAGCAGCGACATCGATTGCCGGTGCTGCCTGAAGGGCTGCCACCCGCGGTGGTCAGCGACACGGTGAGCGGCCAGCGCATCGACACAAGGCGCGAGCCCGAGCCCACCAAGAAAGCCGAAGCCGCGCCGCTGACCATGGGCGAATGGATGGCACAGAACCCCTTGCCTGAAAATGCGAACGAACTGAAAGACGGTGGCAATACATGAGCACCGCTGTTGAACCCAAACGCCCGCGTGCGTGGCTGTATCTCGTGGTCGCCGCGTTATTGCTGATCCTCTTGATCCCGGCCTGGACGCTGTTCCTGATGCTGGTGATCAAACCTTCTTCCCTCATGCAGGAGCCCACCTTGAGCAGGCAAATTTTTTGGTTCGTGGCGGTACCGGCCTTGGTGGTCTTCGGACTCGTTGGCGGCAGTTGGCAAAGCGCCGTCGCGAAATCGAAGCCTGCGCAAGAACAAGACAAACCGTCTAAGGAGGAACAGCAGACAACGGTAGCCAACGCTGGCGAGCAGGCTCGACGCGAATACGTGCTTGAAGTCATCAGCATGGGAGTCACCCTCGACAAGTATCGCCAGGGCAAGCTGTGGGAGGACCTCAGCGCCGGCAACCCTGTCACGACCATGAGGGAACAAGATCCGAAGAAATATCCTTGGAGTGCTCAAGAAAAGAAGGGAATTGAAGGCGGACGAACCGGGGATTCCTTAGAGAACGGCGCCAAGTTCACGCCGATGTATTGGGGCGTACCGTCGTTCGCGGTTAATTCGGCCGTGACGCACCCAGCCGAGCGAGGAAAACCTGCTGACACGCCGATGTCGGGCATCGTCAGCGGAGCCAGCTCGTCAGGTTTGCATTGGCATTTATTTGTGACCGCGGATTGGGAGTTATCGGAGCGACCCGATCGCTTATTGGAGCGGGTTTTTGCATTTTTCGACCAGCACCCCGACGTGCCTTACGTTGTTTTGGACGCATCCGACGGCATGTATTTGCGTAACCTCTACCGCCCCAAAGGCACACCGCCCTTGATCAAGGACTGTAACTACATCCCCGAAATGCCCGACACCTCGGCACTGTTTGTATTGGCGCGCAGAGAGCGCGTGGAAGCCGTCCGGCCGTTTGCATTCGAAGATGCGGACGGTGAGAAAATGCTTCCGGACGAAGTGAACGAAAAGGGCTTTGCGCGCCGCCTCTTCCTGGCCTATTCGAAGCTCTCGAAGACGGTGCCTCGGTCCAAGGATTCGCTGAAGCGCAACCCCACCGTCCCCGAATGGCTGCAAGCCACGGCCGCCTTCGCCCAGCGCGACGACATTTACCCGAAGGGCATTTCCATCTTCAACCCGGTCCACGGCAGCCCTCCCAAGGGGTTCAAGCCCACGCCGTGGTTTCCAATCCCGTGGAACAAGAACCAGCTCGCGGTCTTCGACCGCTTGCCCTCTTTGGGCTACCTGCACCGCCCGGTCTTCGTGCCGATGGTGAATGCGCAAGGCAAGCCGCTGACCCGCCGCGACGAACGCACGGCCGCGCTTGCCGCCGGCTGGCAACAGGCGCTGCAAACGCTGCCCGAGGCCGAACGCAAAGCCGCGCCCGCCCGCGTGATCGAAGCCACTGCCGGCAATGTCGATCAGACCATCGCGCTGACCAGCGTCTTCAGCGCCTGGGCCGAACAGGGCGGCCCCGAGATCGACAAGGGCAAGTCCTCGCAATGGATCAACACCGACAACCGGCTGGGCAACACGGGTGCCGCCACCTGGTTCATGCAAATGGCGATCGGCGTGATGGGCAGCTACCGCGAAGGCGGTGTGAGCGCGGCGATCAACCTGCGCGACCCCAACGAGGCCAGCATCGTGCTGATCACCCCACCACCCGAAGCCAAACGCACGAGCCAGAAACACCCACAAGGTGGCGACGTGTTCCGCCACTACGCCACGCCGGCCATCGACCCCGACAACTACAAGCCCTGATGCCCCGGCTCGGCGCAAGCGTTCGCCGGGCAGCTCTCCGCCGGCTCGAAAGTCAATTTTGGCGTCGCTGCCAGCGCAGACTTCTTGTTGACATGGGCAGCCGGCACGGCGATCAGCGTCTTCTTTGAAAAGACCCGCAAGCCCACAGCGGCGCCACTCAACCAGGCTGAATTCCCATGCCCAAAATCATCCTCCTCGGCGACCCCACCGACCATGGCGGCAAAGTCACTGGCAGCAGCGCCCCTCGGTTCACGGTGGGCGGCAAACCGGTGGCGCTGAAGGGCGCCCCTGCAGCTGCCCCAAACATGGCCACAATGATTGCATCATTGCCGAAGGCGATCCTCACGACACCTACCACGGCACGCCCGTGGCCTATGAAGGCCACCTCACCAGCTGCGGTGCGCGCTTGATTGCCACGGTGACCCATTGCAGCAAGGCCTGACTGCCCGCTTTGATCGGCGATGCCGACACCTGACCCAAACGGCTTGTGCCGCAATCGTCACTCGGCACAAATTCTCAGCACTGATCCCGCCCCAAGCCTCATGGACAAGCGATCCTCCAAGCCAGCGGCCAAGCGAGCGACTGCTGCATCAGCATCTCAGCTCGTTCTAGATCACAGCGCCAAGTTGCGCGACCGCATCCAGGCGCTGGGCCTGGGCTGCATCGAGCCTGAGTGGTTGGGCTGGGACATCAAGCACCGCTTCGTGTGTTCTCAAGGTCACACGCTCCAACTCTCCCCGGGCAACTTGCTCAATCGTGGATGCGGTAGCTGCCGAACCTGCCAAGACGAAGCCCGCTTCACACAGCTGCAAGCCGATGCTGCTGCTGCCAATGCAGTCTGCCTCGACACCGCGTGGCATGGGTACAAGGCGATCTATCGTTTCCGCTGTGGGCAAGGGCACGAATGGAGCCGCAGCGCCAAGCACCGCCCCGGCTGCCCGGTATGCATCAAGGCAGCGGCCGATGAGGGCCGGCGGCTCAAGGATGGCTTGCAACTCCTGGTGCAGGCGGCTCGGGAGCGAGGCGGTGTTTGCCTCAGCGAGACCTATCTCGGGCAAGCCCAGCACCATCGGTTCCGCTGCGCAGAGGGCCATGAATGGCAAAGCACCGAAGTGCTGCGCGGCGCCTGGTGCGGCATCTGCGCCATTGCCGCAAAGCGAACGCAGTACCGGCTTGCCAACGGCCTGGCCCGCCTGCAGCAAGCCGCCATCGATAAAGGCGGCCTCTGCCTCAGCCAGACCTACGAAGGCTCGAAAATGCGCTATCGCTTTCGGTGCGGCAAAGGCCACGCGTGGGAGACGCTGGGGGCGCTCATTCTGCGCGGTGCGTGGTGCCTGGCCTGCGCCTGCAACCAAAAGCGTGGACGCCGCCCGCCCAACCCCCTGTCGAAGCGGCCGTCGGCCTTCGCGTTCGAAGTCATCTGCTTCGGCACGAAGGCCACGATGCTGGCGTCGTGACAGCCCTTGATCTGCTGCCCGTTGAAGTAGCCCCGATCGGCATAGGCCCGCATGTCCGCACGGATGTCGGCGTCATCCGGGAGGCCTGGCCCGGCCGATTCGGTCGGCGGCTACAGATCGATCCCCAGCCACCTGGCACGGGGCACCTCGGCGCTCCAGTCGATGAAGCCATTGAGCGTCTTGTTGAAGCCGTCCTGAATCAGCACGTCCATCTTTTTGATCGACGTCTGCAGGTAGCGCGACGGCAGGACGACCGGATTGTCAATTGCGGATCTGCGCATGCTCTCCCAGCCCCCTTCCATCTCGCCCTTGCTCGTGAAGAAGTCAAAATCGGAGAGCGTGTACATCTTCTTCGGTGCGATCTGCGTCCTGTCGCCGTAGGGGCCGTCCTTCGACACGTAGTGCATCGCGGTGACCAGTTGATATTTCTGGTCCTGCCAATAAGTCTGAAGATGCTCGACCCAGTCCTCGTTCTTCATGTTCTCGAGCATTCTTTCCGCGCTGCTCAGCAACACTTTCCAGTTGTGTTCCACGCGGTTCTTGAATTTCTTGTTCAACGCTTCTTCACTCGGCCGGCCCGCGTCAGGCGCCACCACGCTGGCGGCCACGAGAGGCTTCTTCAGTATCTTGATCGTGCCGCTGATGTCGGATTGTGAGTTGGTGAAGAAGTCGATCGTATTGCCTGGATTCACCATGGTCTCGACCGGAATGCAGCTCAAGATCTCCAGAATTTCATCCAGTTCCGTTGCGCTCCAGCCACCATGGGCTACCGGGTTGTTCCAGTCATCCGCCAGGCTGAAATCCTCGAGCTTTCTTTCAGAAAATTGCGCGCTGGTCGCAAACGACCACTTCCATTCGTGATTCCAGTCCGGCGCCGCGTCTTGCTTGCGCCACTGATAACTCTGATCGATCCTCTTCTGGTAACCGATCTCATAGCTGGTGAACTTGCTTTCGGCGCCGGCGCTCCATGGCACGACGTTGTCGCGCACGTCCTCCCCGCCCAATTCGGCTTTCAACAAATGGCCACCGATCAAATCGGCACCGGTGCTGATCACGCCGTTCGACCGCAGCCTGTTGATCTCCTGCGCCGCGTGCGGATTTCGCTCCCCTTTATAGCCGTTGAACTTGTTGCCCTTGAATGGCAGTCGATAAGTCCTGTAATAGTTCAGTGGTTTGAGCTGGTAGACCTTGCCGGGATCACGGATGGCCTTCGTCTGTAGTGCTGCGGGCGTGGCGTGTCGGCGCGCGGCAACGTCGCCGCGCGGAATTTGCATCTGCAAGGCGCGAGCGCCCATCACATCCGCTTCGTGCTCCAGGTCAGCGTCGTCGTTGGTCGCCGCCCCGCCCTTCATCTGCCGAGTCGGCGCAACGCGGCCTTGCGCCTGCTGCACCACATGCCAAGCCTCGTGCGGCAGATGCTGCTCTTGTCCAGGTGCCAGGTGGATCTCGTTGCCCTGGGCATACGCGAGCGCATTGAGTTGCGCCGGTTGGCTGGAATTGCGGTGAACCCGCACACCGGACATGCTCAGGCCCGATAGCGCCTCGATGCCCGCACGCAGTTGCGCCGGCAGGCCGCCGCTGGCGTCGTCGGAGCGGGCCTGCAACGCAGGGGCAGCCTCTTCCTCGTCGCCATCCGCAACACGCTGCGTCACGACGCCTCCCGCCGGCGGCGGCGTCGCCTCCGCAGCGATGCGCTGGACAGACCAGGGCGTGCGCAGCCGATCGAGGGACTGCCGCTGCGCCGTGATCCTCGGACTGTCGTCGTACGGCGATGCTGTCGCGTGCCGTTGGAACGGCTCCGGCTCGGCCGCCGGCCGGCGCTGCGCGCTCTCGGGCGCGGAAAGTCGGGAGAGGTACTTCACGGCGAAGCTCCTGCTGAAGTGATCGAAGGCACGATCGATCTAGACAGAGTAGGTCCCGCGCGGACCGAATGGCATCGGCAATTTGCTGAATTCGGCCGGCCATCGGCGCCACGGCCGCCGCGACACGCGAGCACGTCAGCTTCGCGGCGACGCACCGGAAGGCGAATCCGGCGCGTCAGTCGCCGGAAACATGCACTCCACCCGGTTCTGTCGCAATAAGGAACTGGCCCTCAGTGACACGCTACCAGTAGCGCCTTCACTTCATTGGTGTGCTATAGGTAGCGTACCGATTCCTCGAAATTCCTTATTGCGACAGAACCACCCGACTTACCTGTCGCTCGCCCAGACTGACACCTCGACGTTCCTCTCTGTGTCCCTCCGGCAAGCTTGCCGGAGGGACACAGACGCTGGGGCGCTCGTCCTGCGCGGTGCCTGGTGCCTGGCCTGCGCCTACGACCAAAAGCGTGGGCGACGGCCCAACCCC
>CAXTCD010000251.1:0-5911 GCA_964242145.1 uncultured Rhizobacter sp. | reverse complement strand
GCGATGAGGGTCGCCTTTCTTTTGGTTCCTTTTCTTTGGCGAAGCAAAGAAAAGGGACTCGGCCGTCGGGACGAAACCCCGACAAGCAACCAACCGCACCGCCAGCGAAAAACCAAAAGACAAAGAAGAAGGCAACGACAAAGCATTCATGTCCTCCCCCCCCTCATCAACTGCCTATTCTCGATATCGATCCTCAACACAATCGCCAACGCCACCATGTACATCAAAATCGCCGACCCCCCAAAACTCATCAACGGCAAGGTCAAGCCCTTGGTCGGCAACACCCCCAAATTCACACCCATGTTGATGAACGACTGCCCGCCCATCCAGATCCCGATGCCTTGTGCAAACAAGCCCGCAAACACCCGGTCCAGCGCCACCGCCTGACGGCCGATGTGAAAGATGCGGCGCGACAGCCAGAAGAAGGCGCCGATCACGCAGGCCACGCCGACGAATCCGAGTTCTTCGCCGATCACGGCGAGCAGAAAGTCGGTGTGGGCCTCCGGCAGGTAATGCAGCTTCTCGATGCTCGAGCCCAGGCCCTGGCCGAAGATCTCGCCGCGGCCGAAGGCGATCAAGGAGTGCGACAGCTGATAAGCCTTGCCCAGCGTGTACTTCTCGTCCCACGGATTGAGATAGGCAAAGATGCGCTCACGCCGCCATTCGCTGAAGGTGATCATCAGCACAAAGGCGCCGACCAGCACCGCGGTGATCAGAAAGAACATGCGGCCGTTGACGCCGCCGAGGAACAAGATGCCCATCGCGATCGCGGCGATCACCATGAAGGCGCCCATGTCGGGCTCGGCCAGCAGCAACAAGCCCACCACCGCGACCGAGATCGCCATCGGCATCACGGCGCGGAAGAAGTTCTCTTTGACGTCCATCTTGCGCACCATGTAATTGGCGGCATAGAGCGCGATCGCGAGCTTGGCCAGCTCGGACGGCTGGAAGTTCGTGAAGCCCAAAGGAATCCAGCGGCGCGCACCGTTCACACCTTTGCCGACATGCGGGATCAGCACCATCACCAGCATCAGCAGCGCCGCACTGAACAGCCACGGCGCAAACTTCTCCCACACGCTGACCGGCACCTGCACCACGATGAAGGCCGCCACCAACGCGACCACGATCGACAGCGCGTGGCGGGTCAGGAAATGCGTGGCGGCGTAGCGCGCGAACTTCGGGTTGTCGGGCATCGCGACCGAGGCCGAATACACCATCACCAGGCCGAGCGCGAGCAAGGCCACGACCACCCAGATCAGCGGCTGATCAAAGCCCTGCAGGCGCGCGGGCTGGCTCACCGCGTTCCAGTCGCGGATCGGAACGTTCGCGCCGCCCCGCTTCCACAGCGAAGCCAGGCGCTCCTTCACGCCGTTGATCCATCCGGTACGGGCGGCGGCCATGTTCACAGCGCCAGGCTCCCGGCTTCGGCGGCCAGCGCGCGCACTTCATTGACGAAGACTTCGGCGCGGTGCGCGTAGTTGCGGAACATGTCGAGGCTGGCGCAGGCCGGGCTCAGCAGCACCGCATCGCCCGGCTGCGCGCGGCTGAAGGCCCAGCGGGTCGCGGCCTCCAGTGTGTCGTGGCGTTGGCAGTGAATGCCACAGTAACGCAGCGCTTGCTCGATGACGGCAGCGTCGCGGCCGATCGTCGCGACCACGCGCGCATGGCGTTGCACCGGCGTGGCCAGCGGCGTGAAGTCCTGGCCCTTGCCATCGCCGCCAAGGATCACGACCAGCTTCGACGGCGCCTTGTCGTCACCCAGGCCGTTCAGCGCGGCCACGGTTGCGCCGACGTTCGTGCCCTTGCTGTCGTCATACGCCTCGACGCCGTTGACCGCCGAGATGAACTCGACGCGGTGCGGCTCGCCAGCGTATTCACGCAGGCCATGCAGCATCGGCGCCAGAGGGCAGCCCACCGCCGTGGCCAGCGCCAACGCAGCCAGCGCATTCGCAGCGTTATGCCGGCCGCGCACGCGCAGCGCATCGGCCGGCATCAGGCGCTGGATGATCAGCGCTTCGGGCTCGGCGACGCTGCCTTTGCGCGTGCGCTTGATGGTTTCGTCGGCCTCCAGCGCACGCACCATCCATGCGATGCCGTTCTCGACCAACAGGCCGAAGTCGCCCGGCCGCTTCGGCGCGTCGAGGCCGAAGCGCACGACGGCGCGCGCAATCGGCTTGGCAAATCGGCCCTTGCCGGGAAGCGGCGCCGGCACCATCGCTTCGACCGCCGCATCGTCGCGGTTGACGATCATCACGGCGCTCTTGCCGAAGACGCGCGCCTTCGCGGCCGAGTAGGCAGCCAAGCTGCCATGCCAATCCAGATGGTCCTGCGTGACGTTGAGCACCGTCGCTGCGCTGGGCTCGAAGCCCTGCATGCCATCGAGCTGAAAGCTCGACAGCTCCAGCACCCAGACCTCGGGCAGATGCTCGAACACCGGGCCCGGCGGCGGCGGCGGAATCAGGTGCGGCGGCGGGCCGCCACCGGTCGGCATGTCTTCTTCCGGCGGCAGCACAGCTTCGGGCACAGCCTGCGGCAACGCATCGGCCGCGCGTTCTTCGCCATCGGCCAAGGCCTTTGCGTTCAGATCGATCTGGACTTCAACGGCGTCGACGGTGTCACTCGCCGGCTCGGCACCCGCGGGCACCGAGACCGCATGGCGAACGCCGACCACGCCTGCGGCTTGCTCGCCGGCATGCGCGTTATCGATCGATAAACCATCGGCTGCATCGGCAGGCGCATCGGGCGCTGGCACCGGCTCGACAGGATCGGCAGTCTCAGCCGCTGCGGTCGATTCGGTGTCGGTCGGCTCCGTGGCCAGGCCGGCACTCGTTGCCACGTCAGCGGCTTCGGCCCGTTGCGCAGGCAGTGCTTCTTCGCCTGCCACTGAGCCGATCGCCACGGCCTCGTTCGATGCCACACCGCTCGCGACCCCAGCGTTTGAGGCCCCATCCCCCACCACCGCATCAAGCGCCGACGCAGGCTCGAGCGCCAAGGCTGCGGCCAAGGTATCGAGCATCGTCGGTCCGATGTTGCCGGCCATCGCGACGCGGCGATCGGCGAATTCGATCAGCTGCGCCGTCATCGCGGTCGTCGTCGTCTTGCCATTGGTGCCGGTGATCGCAATCACCTTCGGCGCGTAGCCGCGCTCGGCCTTCAAATCGGCCAGCGCGCGCGCGAACAAGTCGAGTTCGCCTTGCACCGGAATGCCGGTCTGCACGGCCAGCGCCAAGGTCGGCGCGATGCGCGGGTCCGCCGGTGCCAGGCCCGGGCTCTTCAACAGCAGCTGCACACCTTGCAAAGTGTCGTCGTTCAGCACACCGCTCAGCCGCTCGACCTGCGGCAGCTCTTCGGCCAGCGCGCGGTCTTGCGGCGCGGCATCGCGCGAATCCCAGACGCGCACACGGGCACCCTGGCTTGCGCACCAGCGCGCCATCGCCAGGCCGGAGTCACCCAGGCCCAGCACGAGCACAGCGATGCCGTTCAGGTAAGTCATGACAGCCCCTCGCCTGCCGAGTACGGCAGACGATCCCCCGTGGGGATCGCGGGCCCGCTTGGGGCGGCCCGGCGCCCGGCCCGTGCTGTCATCGCGGAATGCAGTCGGTCCATCACCGCAGCTTTAGGCTCGCCAGCCCGACCAGGCACAACAGCATCGTGATGATCCAGAAGCGCACGACGACTTGCGTCTCGCGCCAGCCTGACTTCTCGAAGTGATGGTGCAGCGGCGCCATCTTCAGAATGCGCCGGCCGGTGCCGTACTTCTTCTTCGTGTACTTGAACCAAGTGACCTGCAGCATCACCGACAGCGCTTCGGCCACGAAAATGCCGCCCATGATCGACAGCACGATCTCTTGCCGTGTGATCACCGCCACCGTGCCCAGCGCGCCGCCGAGCGACAGCGCGCCCACGTCGCCCATGAATACCTGCGCCGGGTGCGTGTTGAACCACAGGAACGCGAGGCCCGCCCCGGCCATCGCGGAGCAGAAGATCAGCAGCTCGCCGGCGCCGGGGATGTAAGGGAACAGCAGGTACTTCGAATACACCGAGCTGCCGACCACATAGGCGAACACGCCCAGCGCCGAGCCGACCATCACGACCGGCATGATCGCCAGGCCATCGAGGCCGTCGGTCAGGTTGACCGCATTGCTTGAGCCGACGATCACGAGGTAGGTCAGGATGATGAAGCCGAACACGCCCAGCGGATAGCTGATGCTCTTGACGAACGGGATCATCAGGTCGGCCTTCGGCGGCAGCTCGTTCGAGAAGCCGCTTTGCACCCAGCGCAGAAAGAGTTCGAGCACGCGCAGGTTCGAGGTCTCCGACACGCTGAACGCGAGGTAGAGCGCGGCGATCAAGCCGATGATCGACTGCCAGAAATACTTCTCGCGCGAGCGCATCCCTTCGGGGTTCTTGTGCACGACCTTGCGCCAGTCATCGGCCCAGCCGATCGCACCGAAGCCCAAGGTCACCAGCATCACGATCCAGACAAAGCGGTTGCTCCAATCGAACCACAACAGCGTCGACACCGCGATGCCGATCAGGATCAGCACGCCGCCCATCGTCGGCGTGCCGCTCTTGGCGATGTGCTCTTGCACGCCGTATTCGCGGATCGGCTGGCCGATCTTCAATTCGGTCAGGCGGCGGATCACCCACGGCCCGAAGGCCAGGCCGATCAGCAAGGCCGTCATCGCCGACAGCACGGCGCGGAAGGTCAGGTATTGGAAGACGCGCAGAAATCCCAGTTGATCCGGGTACAGGTTCTGCAGCCACTGGGCGAGGCTAAGCAGCATGGGGAGGTCCTTGTCGTTCATCGGGCGTGCGCAGCAAGGCAGCCACCACCTGTTCCATCTTCATGAAGCGCGAGCCCTTGACCAGCACCGAGGCGCAAGAAGGCGCGGCCTTCAGCGCCGCCAGCAGCTCGGCCACGGTCGCGAAATGGCGCGCCTGGCTGGCCGCACCACCAAACGCATCGGCCGCATAACGGCTCAGCTCACCGGCAGTCCACAGCGCCTTGATGCCTTGGGTTCGCGCATGGGCACCGACCTCGCGGTGAAAGGCCGGACCCTGGTCACCGACCTCGCCCATGTCCCCCAACACCAGCCAACGCGGCCCCGGCAGGCACGACAGCACGTCGATCGCCGCACGCACCGAATCCGGATTGGCGTTGTAGGTGTCGTCGATCAAGGTGACCGGCACGCCCTGCACTTCGCCCGTCTTCAGCTGCGACCGGCCCTTTACGGCTTCGAAGGCTTCGAGCCCGCGCACGATCGCATCGAGCGGGCAGCCCGCGGCGAGCGCACAGGCCGTGACCGCCAGCGCGTTCTTGACGTTATGCAAGCCGGCAATGCGCAACTGCACCGCATGAAAGCCAGCCGGCGTGTGCAGCATCAACGACCAATGGTCGGTGGCCCCGTCTTCATGCACCCACGCGGCATCGGTAGTCACGTCGGCCGCACCCTGCAGCGCGAAGGTCAGCGTCGGGCGCGAGCCGGCGAGCTGATGCCACAGCGGCGCATGGGCATCGTCGGCGGGGAACACCGCCGTGCCGGTCGGGCCGAGCGCTTCGATCACGCTGCCGTTCTCGCGCGCGACCGCTTCGACGCTGGCCATGAACTCCTGGTGCTCGCGCTGCGCGTTGTTGACCAGCGCCACCGTGGGCGCGGCCATCGCCGCCAGCGCCGCGATCTCGCCCGGGTGATTCATGCCGAGCTCGACCACGCCGGCGCGGTGCCACAGTAAAGTCGACGCGGCCGATGCGGCGGTGCCTTCGGCCGGCGCCTGCTGACGCAGGCGCAGCAAGGTCAGCGGCACGCCGATGTCGTTGTTGAAATTGCCCTGCGTCGAAAACGCGCCATCGCCCTGCCAGGCGCGCAGCACGGAGGCCAGCATCTGCGTGACCGTGGTCTTGCCGTTG
>CAXTCD010000250.1:0-5953 GCA_964242145.1 uncultured Rhizobacter sp. | reverse complement strand
CATCGAGGACACCAACAACACCGCGCCGATCGAAGCCGCGATGCAGGCGGGTCTTCGCGATGTCGTGAAGGACATCCTGGACTCGCTGACGCCACGTGAAGCGAAAGTGCTGCGCATGCGCTTCGGTATCGAGATGAGCACCGACCACACGCTGGAAGAAGTGGGCAAGCAGTTCGATGTGACCCGTGAACGCATCCGTCAGATCGAAGCCAAAGCCATTCGCAAGCTGAAGCATCCGAGCCGCTCCGACAAGCTGCGCACGTACCTGGACAACCTCTGATCGACCTCTGATCCATCGATAGCGCGAGAGCCCCGGTCCTTTCTACCGGGGCTTTTTACATGCTCGTTGCCATAAACTTCACGGCATGACGCAAATTCTCCAGCGCACAGTCTTGTTTGCTGATTTGCGCGGCAGTACTTCGCTGTACGAAACGCTGGGCAACTCGGAAGCCACCACGGTTGTCACGCGCAGCGTCTCGCTGATCGCGCACATCGTCTCCACCACCGGTGGCGTGGTCGTCAAGACTTTGGGCGACGGCTTGATGGCCGTTTTTGCAGACTCTCAAGCCGCCATTGCGGCGGCCGATGAGATGCACGATTCGCTGGACCGCATCATCCCGCCCGATCCTTCCGGCGCTTACGCTTCTAGCCGCACGCCGGTGCTGAAGCTGCAGGTGGGCTTGGCACATGGCGAAGTGATCGAGATGTCGGGCGATTGTTTTGGCGATGCCGTCAACGTCGCGGCCCGCCTGCTGGACCTGGCCGGTGACAACGAAACACTGGTCACTTCCAGCGTCGTCGCAGGCCAAAGCCAGGAAACCATGGCCCGCTTTCGCAGCCTGGACAAGGTGCAGCTGCGTGGCCGCGTCGAGCCGGTGCATGTCTACCTCTTCGAAGGCCGCCGCTTCGGCGACACCGCGGCCACCGCCTACGGCGACCTGGTGCCGTCTCCCGAGCCGGAAGGCATCCGCCTGATCTGGCTGGACCTGAACCGCGTCTATGCCGGCCCCAGCCTGCCGGTGGTGTTGGGCCGCAGCCCGCAGGTCACTTACTGCATCGATGATGCGCGAGTCTCGCGCTCGCATGCCCGCATCGACTGGCATGGCGGCGCCTTTCAGCTGACCGACCTCAGCTTCAATGGCACCTATGTCCGCTTCTCCAATGATTCGGAGATCGTCGCGCTTCGCCGCGGCACCTGCACCTTGCACGGCAGCGGCATTCTCGGCCTGGGCGCCTCGCTGATCGACCCGACCTCGCCCTGCGTTCGCTTCGAGATCCTGAAGTTCTCCGACACCCAGCCGCAATCGCCGTTCTGACGCCACGGCGCCTCAAGGGCCGCCGCGCTGCCCCGCTTGAACTCAGCAGCCCAGTGCGTCTGCCAGCGCACCAAGATCGACGAATTCCACATGCCGCACCGGCTCCGCACCCTCAGACTGCGACGCTTCGCCCGTGCCGCGCCGAATCCATGCGGCCTGCAAGCCCGCATCCAGCGCCCCCGTCACGTCGAGATCGAAATCGTCGCCAATGTGCAGCACCTGCGCTGGCGCAAAGCCGAGCAGCTCACAAGCGTGGTGAAAGATGCGTGCATCCGGCTTGGGCACGCCCAGCCCGCTGGCGGTGACGCTGCCTCGAAACCAAGGCCCCAAGCCGACCCGGGCGAGATCGGCGTTGCCATTGGTCACGGCCATCAACGGATAGCGCTGCGACAGCCGCTGCAAGGCCTGCGGCACATCGTCGTACAGCACCACCTGGTGCCGGGCTACAAAAAACACGTCAAACGCCGCGTTGGCGAGTCCCGCATCGTCACCGGCTTGCTGCAGGGCGCGGCGCAGGCTTTCAGTGCGGATCGCGCTGAAGTTGTGTGCCAGTTTCGGCTGCTCCAGCGCCACCTCGTCGCGCAGCGCGCGCAGGCTGACACGGTCGAAGCGCTGGGCCGTGGCCGGCGCATTCACGGCCAGCCAGTCGTGCAGCCGCTGCTCGGCGCGTTCGATCGTCGGCCAGATCGGCCACAAGGTGTCATCGAGATCGAGCGTCAGCGCCCGCAGGTCAGCGTACATGGGAGGTCAGAACCGATTAAAGGAGGAATTGGCGCATTCTCCGCTACCGCAAAATGACGCCGTCGAACGGGCCTGCGCTTGTGTCACCAGGCCGCTTCCCGGCCCGCCTGAAGTGCGGCACTGCGCAGATATAGGCCCGATGGCGCCGATCTGTTTCGCCCAGGTCGCATTCAGCACCCAGGCCCTTGCGTTTGCACGATAAGTGGCAAGAATGAGCCGGCCGGATGAATCCGCCTCGAGGCTTTGCCCGAACCGGCCGCAAGAGCCCTCCCCGCCAAGCATCACGTCGCAGGACCCCACTCTCCATGACCGAACCCAGCGCACCGCCAAGCCCTCAGCCACTCACGCCTTCTTCCGACACCACCTCACGCAGTGCCGCCACGCCCGCGCTGCATCTGCTGTATGTCGAAGACAACCGCATCAATGCCATCCTGTTCCAGGAGGCGATGCGGCTGCAGGGCGGGCATGTCGTGCTGCAGGTGGCTGAAGATGGGAAAGAAGCCGTCGCCGTGGCGCAAAGCTGGCGGCCCGATCTGTTGGTGCTGGATGCGCATCTGCCGGACATGTCCGGCTTCGATTTGCTGAAAATCTTGCGCGCCCTGCCCGGACTGGCCGATGTGCCGGCCTGCATGTGCTCGGCCGACGCCAGCCCGCAGGACCTGAAGCGCGCCGAAGCAGCCGGCTTCATCGGCTATTGGCCCAAGCCGATCAAGGTCAGCGCCGTCTTCGCCGACATCGCCCGCTGGGCGCCGCGCGCACCTGGTTCGCCGGACGATTCGGCCCACACAACGCAATCCCCTGCCGGGCATTGATAATCGACCCCCCGCCGCTTCGAGCCGCTCGCCCGCCACCGCTGCCCATGCCTTTTGCGCCCGAACCCGCTGCCCCGAGCACACCCGCGCCGGCCACCGCCGTGCTGCTGTGCAACCTCGGTACGCCCGATGCGCCAACGGCCTCCGCCGTGCGTCGTTACCTCGCTGAGTTCCTCAGTGACCCGCGGGTGATCGAGATCCCGAAGCTCGCCTGGTGGCCCATCCTGCACGGCATCATCCTGCGTGTGCGCCCTGTGAAATCGGCTGCCAAGTACGCGACGGTCTGGATGCCGGAAGGTTCGCCACTGAAGGTGTGGACCCAAAAGCAGGCCAAGCTGTTGTCGGGCTACCTGGGTGAGCGCGGCCACCGCGTCACGGTGCGTTATGCGATGCGCTATGGCAATCCGTCGATCGCGCAGGAGCTGGATGCGCTGAAGGCCGGCGGCGCGACACGCATCCTGATCCTGCCGGCCTACCCTCAATACTGCGCAGCCACCACCGGCAGCGTGAGCGACGCAGTGTGCCAATGGGCATTGAAGGTGCGCTCGCTGCCCGAGCTGCGCTTCGTCAACCGTTATCACGAAGATACCGGCTACATCGCGGCCCTAACCCAACGCTTGACCGAACACTGGATGAGCCATGGCCGGCCCGACAAGCTGGTGTTGAGCTTTCACGGCATGCCGAAGCGCACCCGCAAGCTCGGTGATCCGTATCAGGCCGAATGCCTCGTCACCGCGCAGCGGCTGGCCGAGCGGCTGGACATCAACGCCGAAGACATCGTTGTCACCTTCCAGAGCCGCTTCGGCAAGGCCGAGTGGCTGCAGCCGTATACCGAGCCGACGCTGATCCAGCTCGCGCGCGAGGGCGTCAAACGCGTCGATGTGATGTGCCCCGGCTTCACCGCCGATTGCCTCGAAACGCTGGAAGAAATCGCCCAGGAGGCGCGCGAAGCCTTTCTCCATGCGGGCGGCAGCGAGTTCAACTACGTGCCTTGCCTGAACGACCAGCATGCGTGGATCGCCGCGCTGGCCGACATCGCGCAGCAGCACCTGCAGGGCTGGAACACGCAGCCGCTCGGCGCCAAATCGCTGCGCGAGCCGCTGAATCCGCAAGCCATCGAGCGCAGCCACATCATTTGAATCGCCATGACCGATTTCACCAAAGACAGCGTGCGTCTCGACAAATGGTTGTGGGCCGCGCGCTTCTTCAAAACCCGCAGCCTGGCCACGCAAGAGATCGGCAAAGGCCGCATTCATGTGAACGGCCAGGCCGCGAAACCCTCACGCGACATGCGCATTGGCGACTCGGTCGACATTCGCCAGGAATCGATCGTGCGCACCGTGCTCGTCAAGGGCCTGAGCCATGCGCGCGGCCCGGCGCCGGTGGCGCAGGCGATGTATGAGGAAACGCCAGAGAGCGTCGCGCGCCGTGAAGACGCTGCGCGCCGCCGGCGCGAATCTCCCGAACCATCGCTTGCGATCGAGCAAGGCCGCCCGACCAAGCGCGACCGCCGCCTGCTGGCGGACTGGAATCGCTGGAGCGCGTCGGTCGACGGCGATTGACGGATTCCAAGCGGCCGGGTAACAGCTGCGCGCTTGGCCAGCCTTTCCCAACGCGATCAAAAATTTCTTGAAAGCCCTCTTGAAAAACAAGGGCATGGACCGATCTGCCCGCCTGTTGAAAGGTAAACCCGATGCAAAACTCAGATCAAAACCACTCTTCGGACACACAAGACTTTCATGCCCAAGGGCAAACCGGCGACGGCCCGGCCGACACCGCGAACGCGGCGCCATCGGTCGGTGACCTGGAGGCCCGTTTGGCCGACATGTCAGATGCCTATCTGCGTGCCAAGGCCGAAGCGGAAAACATCCGCCGCCGCGCCGATGAAGAGGTCAGCAAGGCGCGCAAGTTCGCCGTCGAAGGCTTCGCCGACAGCCTGCTGCCGGTCAAAGATAGCCTCGAAGCCGCGATCGCCATTCAGGCCGCCACGCCCGAGCAACTGCTCGAAGGCGTGCATGCGACCCTGCGCCAGCTGAGCGCGGCGCTGGAGCGCAACAAGGTGATCGAGATCAACCCGCCCGCCGGCACCAAGTTCGACCCGCACCAGCATCAAGCGATCAGCGTGGTTCCCGCCCAACAAGAGGCCAACACCGTGGTGACAGTGCTGCAGAAGGGCTATCTGATCGCCGACCGCGTGCTGCGCCCTTCGCTCGTGACTGTGTCAGCACCGAAGTAAGTGGCCGAGCGTTCTGACCCTCTCCATGAGCAGCATCCACGAAGCCCTGGATCTCAGCCCTGTGCAGGCCACCGCCCTCGATCAGGCGCTGGCCGAAGCCGGCGACGCGCTGGTGCTGCTGTACCTGTGGGGCGAAGACTGCTTCAACTGCGAGATGTTCAAGAAGGCAGCACTGCAAAAGGTGGATGCATGGCGTGCGCTGCAGTTGCATGGCCTGCACAGCAATGTGTACGCCGATACAGCGATGGGCTTGCGTTTCAGCCTGCATGGCGTGCCGGCATTCTTCTTTTTCCATCGCGGTCGCAAGCTGGGCCGCATCACCGGTTGGCCCGGCTGGGCCGAGTTCGAGAAAGCGGTGCAAAGCCTGCAACACCAGATTCAGACACCGATCGCGCTTGAAACTCGCGCGCTGATCCACAGATAGTTAGCAATTCATTTTTGTATTCAGGAGAACTCAACATGGCAAAGATCATCGGCATCGACCTCGGAACCACCAATTCGTGCGTGTCCGTCATGGAAGGCAACACCCCCAAGGTGATCGAAAACAGCGAAGGCGCGCGCACCACGCCGTCGATCGTGGCCTACCAGGAAGATGGCGAGATTCTCGTGGGCGCCTCGGCCAAGCGCCAGGCGGTGACCAACCCCAGAAACACGCTGTACGCAGTGAAGCGCCTGATCGGCCGCAAGTTCACTGAAAAGGAAGTGCAGAAAGACATCGACCTGATGCCCTACAAGATCTCGGCGGCCGACAACGGCGACGCCTGGGTCGAGGTGCGCGGCAACAAGCTCGCGGCGCAGCAGATCTCGGCCGAGATCCTGCGCAAGATGAAGAAGACCGCCGAGGACTA
>CAXTCD010000249.1:0-5957 GCA_964242145.1 uncultured Rhizobacter sp. | reverse complement strand
GCTCGACGAGCCCGACGAATTCATCACGTGGGCGCGCGCCGCGCTGGCAGCGGCTGGGGCGGCTGTTGTTCGAACATGGCGAGCGCTTCTACAACTTCCGCGGCCTGCACAGTTTCAAAGACAAGTTCGAGCCGGTCTGGGAAGCGCGCTACCTGATGGCGCCTGGCGGCGCCGCGCCGCTGTTCGTGCTGGTCGATGTGGCCGCGCTGATTGGCGGCGGTGTTCAAGGAATGGTGTCCAAATGAGCGTGAACGTGATGGCGCGACGCGGGTTCATGCTGGCGGTGTGGCTGGTGCTCGGCATGGCCGGCCCGTGGGCGCAAGCCGCTCCCGAGGTCAACGCGGCTTCGGCAACGCCTGCCGCCGCCACACCCGCGACCCGTACCGACGGCCCGCAAAGTGTGGCCCACGGCCTGTTCGGTGATGTGCAGGTGTATCGCCCGAAAGGCGAGGTGCGGCAGTTCGTGATGCTGCTGTCTGGTGGCGAAGCGTTGGTGGCCAGCGATGCGGAATTGGCGCTGACGATGGCGAACTCCGGCGCGATGGTCGCGGCCGTTGCCGTGGCGCCGTTTTATCGCCGGCTGGAAGCGCAGAGCGGGCAATGCGCCTACGCCGGCGGTGCGTTCGAAAACCTCGCGCATTTCATTCAGGCCTTCGACAAGCTGCCTACTTACCTGACACCGATGCTGGTGGGCAGCAACGGCGCCGGCGATCTGGCGTATGCCGTGCTCGCGCAAGCGCCGGCCGGCACCTTCGCTTCGGCCTTGTCGCTCGGCTTCTGCCCGCGCCTGAGCTTCACCAAGGCGCCCTTGTGCGCCAACAACGCCTTGCGCTGGCAACCGGTCAAGGAGGGCAATGCGGTGGATCTGCTGCCGGCCACCCAACTTGCCAGCCCGTGGACGGTGTTGCAGGTGCCTGTTAACCGGTCGGCCGACAAATCGGCCGATAAAGCAGCGGCCAAGCCAGGCGACAAAGACGAAGACGACGACTGCTCGCCGGCTGTCACGCAGAGCTTCGTGCAGCGGGTGCCGCAGGCGCTGTGGCTGCCGCAAGACACAGCGGCCACCACGCCGTCGCGCGGCCCGACCAACTTCGAGATTGCCTATGCACGCCTGGCCTCACAGCGCGTGGCGCTGGAGGCACCGCCCGCGCAGCTGGCCGATCTGCCGATCGTCGAGCTGCCGGTGCCGGCCGGCACGCCGGGCAACCGGCTCGCGGTACTGCTGTCGGGTGATGGCGGCTGGGCCGGCATCGACAAGGGCATTGCCAGTGCGTTCGTCGCGCAGGGCGTGCCGGTGGCAGGTTTTGATTCGCTGCGCTACTTCTGGACCGCCCGCAAGCCCGAAGGCCTGGCCGCCGACCTTGACCGCCTGATCCGCTACTACGCCGCGCGCTGGAAGCGCAGCGAGATCATCCTGATCGGCTACTCGCAGGGCGCCGACGTGCTGCCCTTCGCACTGAACCGCATGCCGCACCGCACCCGCGCCAGCGTGCGCCTGACCGCCTTGCTCGGCCTGGGCCAGAAGGCCTCGTTCGAGTTTCACGTCACCAACTGGATCGGCGCCAGCGGCGACCAGCCGATCCTGCCGGAGGCCGAGAAGCTGCTGGCGGCGACCACGCTGTGCGTCTATGGCAGCGACGAGCGCAATTCGCTGTGCCCGCTATTGGCGCCGCTGCATGCGCAGGCCTTGCTGCTGTCTGGCGGCCACCATTTCGGTGGCGACTATGGCGCGCTGGCGCAGCGCATTCTGGATGTGGCTGCGGCACGTTGACTTGGTGTTAGCTTTCGCCAGAGCGGTCAGCCGCGACCGGCTCAGACCGCATCAAAGAAATAGGCCAGCGCGTGCTCGGTAATGCCACGCGCGCCACGCGCAGCCGCGATGCAGGACTTGTGTAAAGGGTGCGGGCCATATCCCGCAAGCATCTCGCTCGATTCGAAGCCGATCGTCAACCCGAGATCAAAGCTGTCTTCCGGGCCTTGCCACGGCACCTGATGACGCCAGCCGACGCGAACCAAACTCACACCTGGAATTTTCGTCAGCGCTTTGGCTGATTCGATCAGCCGGGTTTTTCAGTCGCCATCGCGTCGGCTCGAACCACCAGAAAACCGTGTGTTGAAGTGAATATGTCATGGGAATGCCGGCATGCACCGTGTTAATTCGATAGGTTTTAATTTGACAGGAATTCGGAAAAACCCAGTATCGAAATGCCCCGAATGATGTGCTCGATCCTCCCCACATCGGCAGAGATTGGCTGGGATTGAATTGATGGCCGGTCGTATGCTGGAATCATGATCGGGGAACTCAAAGCCTTTACCGACGCCAAACCTGCCGCGGGATGGATTGATGCGACCCCGCTGAAAGGGCTGGAGGTGATTCGTGTCGATCAACCTTCCACGCCGATGCGTGATTGGTATGAGTCTTCGGTTTGTCTGATGAGCCCTCTCCATTCTTCGATCACTTTCGGCGCGCCACCGCGATGACGCCGCAGCAATATTTGAAGCCATTGAAGTTGCTGGAAGCGCGGCGCTTGCTTCGGGCGCGCGATGAGCGGGTATCCGACATCGCGGCGCAGTTCAGCCGCGATCAGGTGCGGGCTTTTGGTACGGTGCCTTCGCAGCATCGATTTCAGGGCACGGTGTAATTCTCGCGTGGTGAGGTGAATTTGTCAGTGTCATGACAATGGAGGAGGGCAATTCATTGCGAATCGCCTCCTCCTTGGTTTGCATGACCTTGATGCGGGCCTGCGCATCAGGCGCGCCGGCATTCTCAGCCGATGCGCATTCCGCTTTACTGCAGATACCAGCGTTGCTGGGTTTGGCCGTTCCATTCCCACTGGATCAGCGGCTTGCCGTTGGTCGAGATGCTGGTGCCGTCCAGCGCATGGCTGCTGGCCTTGTTCCAGATCTTGTAGCTGCCATCATCTTGCTTGTCGACCCACCAGCGTTGGTTGTCACCCCCATTGGACGCCCATTGACCTGGCTGAACGCCATTGGCGGTGGCGTAGCCCGGGTTGTCGAGCACGAGGCCACTGAACTCGTTGGTGAGGGTCCAGGAGTTGTCGGAGTTTTGAGTGAATTGCCAGCGCTGCTGTGAGCCGCCGTGGCCGGCCCACAGAATCGTGCCGGCGCCGGGGTTCGCGGTATTGCCGTTGTCGATCACGATGCCAGTAAGCGCGTTGACGATCACGTGTGGGCCGGCAATCGGCGTGACCTGAACCACCGGTGGCGTGCTGGTTTCGCCACCCACCTTCAACAGCGCCACCTCGCTCAGCAGCAGCGAGCCGGCCGCTTGCGACGACTGGCTGGGCGTGCCCACCGGGCCGTTCCACTTCACGCCCAGCCCGTTTTGCGCATTGCGGCTGCGGTTCCAGATGCTATCGGCATTGGTGTTCAGGAAGCTGCCGTACTTCGGCTTGTTGTTGCGATCGGCGTTGTAGAGCCGCGCCAGACCCTGCGCGAACATGCCTTTGAAGATGACCGCATCACCGCTGCAGCCGCCGGAGTTTTCATCGCAAACGTCGCGCAGCGTGCCGTTGGAGTAGGTCATGTTCGCGAACACCGCTTCGGCGATTTGTTCGGCATTGAACAGATAGCCGCGGTCGCCGGTCAGGCGCCACATTTCGGTCAGGCCACCGAGGATCACGCCCTGGTTGTACGACCAGGTCGCCTGGTTGTTGTTCTTGCAGGTGCTGGTGGTCAGGCCATCGTTGACCAGCTTCTGGCCGTTGATCATGCCGCTCTTGTTCAAAAACCAGTCGGTCTCTTTCAAGGCCCAGTCTTGGTAGCTGCCGGGGCCAGTGCCGTTCGGGGAACGCCGCGCCAGGCGAGCCGCGGCCAGCATGAACAGCTCATTGGTGATGGCGTTCTTGTAGGTTTTCTCGGAGGTCCACCAGATGCCGCCGCCGCAGGTGTTGTCCCAGACCTTGGTCATGTCGCTGAAGATGGCCTTGGCTTCGATCAGAAAGGCGGGGTCGCCGGTGACGTCATAGGCGCGCAGCCAGGCGTTGGCATACCAGCCGGAGTCGTCGTAATAGATCTTTCTGGAGTCGCCCGAGCGCCAGCCACGGCCGTATTTCAGCGAGTCATTGAGCAGCGTGCGGTACTTCGGATCGCGAGTGCGCTCATAGATGTTGATGATCGCGTCGAGCGTCGGGCCCTTGGTCCAGCCGTTGACTTTGACGTCAAAACCCGCCAGCAACTTGGTCATCGCCGCGTTGTCTCGGGTTTCAGCGTCTTGGGCGTGCGCGGCCAAAGGCGCGAGCAACGTCATTGCCACTGCAGCCAGCATGCTTCTCAAGCGTTTTTGCATATTGAATGCCTCGTAGGAAATTGAATGAAGGGCAAGATCGATTCCCCGGTGCAAATGTCATGACATAACTGCCGAAAGTTCATCTTTCAGCAGTTTCCGGTGAAGGCGGTCATGGTTTCGTGACCAAGGCGTCGCGGCTCGGTTATAGATTTGAAGACCGCATATATTTCAGGTACTTGCGATTTTCGGGTATCAAATGACAATCGTCACTTGATAAATATGCGATCGTAAACATCTGTCATTTGTATTGTTCAAATGAGCTTCAGCTTGCATGTAAATCGTTCCCTGGTGGTCCGGCTGATACCTGATATCTCTGCCTGAGACTGTTTTTTCTTCTATTCGGCGAATAACAAAAAAAATTGCAAGTGCGATAATCGCCTAAGTGGCTAAATTTTTATGTTGTTCGCATTTCGCCCGGCAAGTTCATTTGGCTGTTCTGAATACGTAAAAACGGTGGCTCGCTGGAAGAAAACCGAGGCAGCTCATTTGAAGAGACCTCCTGCATCAGGTTTTTCAATTTGCCTTACGGTTTCCAATCAAAGCGTCTGGGTTTTTAATACCTTGCCACGGTGCTTGTTGGTAATTGTTCAAAAGTATCCGAGTCTGATTGAAACCCCATTTCTGCGACGGGTCGCCATTTCAGTTCGACAGAAGACGCTTTAGCCCCATCCGTGCTATTGCCGCCATTGGTCGTAATGCCCTTGTTGGCGACGGCAATCCACTGAGCGCCGCAAATCGGATGACGCTGGCTCACTTTCGAAATCATCACCGACCAGAAAACCTCCGTGCTCAGACATGGATTGTCGACAGGGGGCGTCGACAGTTTGTTCAAAGTCACGCAGTCGTTGGTATGGCGGTTATTCCATGATGGAGTGCTGTTTTGCCGCCACCTTCAGAAACACGGCTTGAACTGATATCAAACACTTTGTCGCGCCAGGCATCAATCTGATTCGATCTGTTCACGCAGCCGAGCCGGTCGTGGCCTCCCGGCTCTTGACACATAGGCCGCGCAATTGAAGGTTTGGAGCGTTAACAGCGCCTGCGCGCCTGATCGTCGACCGACGTCGCACCCAGTGCGACCCAGCAGCATGCGGTGACTTTGCATTGACCCCAGGCTGTGGCCGCGCATGGGCGACAAGAGGTACGCTCTCTTCGCTCATACCGGCTCCTTTGCATCCGCTCCAGCCACCCAGGACCATTTCCGTGATTCACCGTGCCGCCCGCCTTGCTTTCATTCTTGCCGCCGCCTCTGTCATTGCCGCCTGTTCGACGTATGCGCCGTCCGTGCCTGACAAATACCTCGGCCCTCGAGCGCAGCTCGATGACAGCGTTCGTCAATACATCCCCTCAAAGGCCGATTTTTTCGTTGTCGAGGAGATCAACGGCCTGAAGGTCGATAACAGCCTGATCGCCACCATCCGCGCCCATCAAGGGGCCAGCTCATTGATGACGCCCACGGTGATCGGCCGCCCGCTGATGGCGGATCAAGCGATCAAGGTCAGCATCAAAGGCCGCACACATCACGCAACGCAATTGCTGGAGATGGCCGGCACGACCTATCAGGTCAAAGGCACCGTCGAGT
Organism: uncultured Rhizobacter sp.; assembly: GCA_964242145.1. GTDB lineage: Bacteria > Pseudomonadota > Gammaproteobacteria > Burkholderiales > Burkholderiaceae_C > Rhizobacter. Next base: position 66 of record CAXTCD010000249.1, on the reverse strand, counting down.
TCACTCCGAAGGCGGGTGGGCGATACGTGGTTCGCGGTGAATTCGCAAAAGCCCGCTCGGCCATCT